>JAFQFG010000181.1 GCA_017398695.1 Alistipes sp. | reverse complement strand
TGTGGAGAATCTTTGCATAAATTAAAATTCCTCCCCTAAGTTAGGGGAGGTGGCTGCAAGCCGGAGGGGTCTGTCAATTCTCAATCAAACAACGCATCGCAGGGGAATTAATTCTCAATGCACAATTATTCCCCTTTGACGGCCACAAATAGATTCACAATTTGAAGAGGTTGTTTTTTAGTTCTCGAGGGGTTGTGGCTATCCGTGAGGATAGTGCAAGACGACAATGGTAGCAGTGTAAGTTTACTTACAAACTGTTACCATTGTTGTTTTGTGTTATTGTCGCAGACAACCAAGTCCTCGCAATAAAACTAAACCCGCAACAAGAACAAAAACTCTTACGTCGTCAAACTCCCCGAAACGCAGTTTCGGTTGAAAGGTGTTGGGCACCTTTTTTCGAAAAGGTGCGAAGATGAGTGGGTGGGGGCTGATAAATGCAGCAGTTAGTCCGGGCAGCAAAAAAACCGCCCTCGCTGTAACGAGGGCGGTTTTTAATCATTTATGATTTCTAATTAAAAGTACTTGCTACGCAAATCCTTAACGTCTGCCAGTTGCTGTACAGCGAAGAGGGCCACCTGCTGCGACATACCCTCTGCCATAGCCTGAAGGCGCACTTTCTCAGCATCTGCGCTTTGGCTCTCACCATTCTCGATGCCGGTAACTACGTAGACAAATACGCCCATATTACCCTTCACGGGAGCCGAGAGGAGATCCTTCTCTGCAGTTGCGGCAATAGCACCAACCAAGCGAGGCTCAACGCCCACACCGTTAACGTAGTACGAACCGTAAGTTACGCCCTCGAAGTCGGTCACCTCCTCACCAAACGAAGCAGCAACCTCATCGATCGTTGCGCCCGACATCTCGGCTACAATCTGTGCATACTTCTTATCGCGAAGAACAGCGTTACGAACCTGGTGCTCAACCTCAGCCATGGGCTTGTACTTCTCATCGTCGATCTCGGTCAACACTGCAACAACATAGTCGCCATCGACCTTGAAGATCTCCGATACATCGCCAACCTTTGCGTTGTAAGCCCAACGTACGACCTCCTGCGAGCGATCCAAACCGCGAACACTACGCTCTCCGTTAGTGATCTCTGCGATACGCGGAGTCATCGAAGCCTCTGCAGCTGCGCTCTGGAAAGTATCAACCGAGCCATTTGCCTTCACAGCGAACGAGCTTGCCGAGTTGTGGATGTTGCGAGTCGTTGCAGACGATGCTACCACCGGATACTCCAAGCGTGCAACCTTAACGTGCTTCGAGCGACCCTTAAGACCGTCAACCTTCACAATCTGGATAGCGTTGCCGGTAACAATCTTCACGATATCGCCCTTCTTGGCATTCTCCATCGGAGCAACGAACTCCACGGGAAGTGCCGAGAACGGCATGGTGCCAATCACACCACCAACAGATGCGGTCTCAACCACCGAGTGATTCTTTGCTGTTTCAGCGAAGTTTGCACCACCCTTAACTGCAGTGTAGAGGCTATCGGCGAGCTTCTCCTCGTTGTAGGGCAATACGATATGGCTCAGTGTGAGCGAATCGGCCACAACCTTGCTATCCATAACGCGAGCAACGCTCCAAACGTCATTAGCCAACTCGGGACCAAACACCTTACCCGACATCAGCGTAGCAGACTCGGCCTTCGAAAGCTCATCCTTGGTCACGTAACGGTCGTCAATCGAACCATGGCGGTTCTGACGAACAAAAGCCTTGATATCATCAGTAGCTGCGAACTCAGTTGCTGCACCTCTTACCTCATTCTCGATGGCGCTCATATCCTCAGCAGTTGCCTCAACATCGAAAACAACATACGAAATCGAACGCGAAGGCTGCTGCTCAAACATATTCTTGTGCTCTGCATAGTACTTCTTCATCTCGCTCTTGCTTACGGTGAAGAGCGAATCGGGAAGCGACGAATAGCGACGCGAAACGACCTTACCTGCGAAGGTGTTGTTTGCGTTGCGCACGCCATCAGCAACCTCGAGTGCATTGACATAAGCACCGCCCTTCACAAGGCCTGCATACTTCGCAATCTGACGCTCGAGCAGAGCCTGCGAGTTGATATAGTTCCACACCTGCTGCATCTGAACATTACCCTCCGACTGCGAAAGGAACTCTGCGATGCCGTTAACATCATACTCACCGGTTGCGGGATTTGCAAATGCGTTGTAGAAGACACCCGAAGCGTGCTCACCCGAGAGCATTGCTACGCGCTCTGCCTCCGAAACAACAACACCCATCTTCTTAAATCCGGGGATCAATGCGTGCTTTGCTATCAGCGACTGCCATGCACCCGACGAGAAACGCTCATCAGCGGCCTCATCGTATGCCTCTGCGCCACCATTGTTGTTCTTAGTTACTTCATACTCATTGTAGTACTCCGAGTAGAGAATCTTATCTCCGTTAATCTCGCCGACCTTCGGATCATTGCCTCCGAAACCCATTTCGTAACGGAGCGAGAAAATAAATGCCAACAAAGCAAGTGCAATCACAATCGAAAGCACAATGCCGAACTTGGTTCTTAAAGTGTTTAGACTGAACATATTACTTAAATATTTTATAATTAGTCAAAAATAGTTTCCAAAGGTAGTAATTTTATTCCGAAAAGTTGCACTTTATCGTCATTTTTTTTGCAAGATTTCAACTCTTGCCAATTCCAGGCGCGAACGGGTAGTCCTCAATATCTTAATTTGCAGGTTATCAATGGTGACTATTTCACCGGCAACGGGTAGTCCGTCATAATTATAAATAATGTATCCGGCCAACGTATCATACTCCTCACTCTCCTCGATATTGAGGGCATAGTGTTCATTAAGATACTTGACATCCAAACGGCACGAGAATACATATTCGTTCTCACCCACCTGCTTCTCAATCATCTCGGGCATATCGTGCTCATCCTCAATCTCACCAAATATCTGCTCGAGCACATCCTCCAACGAGATAATGCCGGCCGTGCCACCAAACTCGTCGATAACCACCGCGATATTGCTCTTGTTCTTCATGAACTGCTCGAGCATCTGCTGCAAAGGCAGGGTCTCCGCCACAAAATCGACATCCATCAACACATCCTCAAGCCTCTCGGGTCGATGGAACAGACTCTTGACATTGACATAACCCACAATATTGTCGATCGAGCCTCGCCATACAAATATTCGCGAATACATCGACTCGACAAATCTCTCGGTAAGCTCCTCGATTGTCGTATCCTCAATATCGACAGCCTCGATATCTACTCGAGAAATCATACAATCACGAACTCGCAAATCAGCGAAATCGAGCGCATTCTGCAATATCTTAATCTCCTGATCGGCCGGCTCATGCTGCACATCGTTATTATTGCTATCGAGCAGGTGCTCCAAATCGCTGCGATCAAATTGCATGTCACTCTCATTCACATCGTTTTTGCGACCGAAAATACGCAAGATACCATAAGAAAGCAGCGTAGTAAATCGTGCTATCGGATAGAGCAACAGATAGAATACATAGATTACCGGAGCAAAGAATTTGTAGTAGAAATTGGGCTTACTTCTAAACACCGACTTCGGAATATACTCACCGACAAAGATAACAATGATCGTCGGGACGATGGTCTCCAGCACAAATGAGCCATGTTCGGCAATGGCATGCCAACCAAAAGCATAGGCCATACCCCTCAGCACCACAGACATGCAAAGCGAGTAGACAACCAATGCGATGTTGTTGCCTACCAGAATAGTCGTAATATATTGACTGGGATGACGAGCAAAGATGTCGGCTATAAAGTCGAACAGACGGCTCTGTTTGCGGTCGATCTCAAGTTTAAGGCGAATCTTGTTGATGAATGCGATCTCCAAGCCCGAAAAGAAGGCAGAAAGAGCCAACGTCACCACAATAACACACAATGATATAGCAACATCCTCCATACCCTACTCCAATTTATCCTCAATACGCGCATCAGGCACCGAATGCTCCATCATCACTCGCTCACCCTTCGCCGCACGCTCAATTTTACGATTGGCAACACCCGATGCCGGGCGCAGAGTCTCCCCCTGTTGCGAGGTTGCACGGCTATCCCTTCCTTTACGTATACTGCTACGCTCAGCGGGCACAGGTTTCGATGCGGCCACACCGTCATTCTCCGACCTCTTTGATGTCGCCTTATGCGAACTCTCGGGTCTATCTTCCGAACTCTTTGAATTCCCCTTAAGGTCCACCGAGGTCGCCGTATTAGACTTTGACGTGGCCGTAGAGTCGGGGTTCTCCGTGGGCTCCGTATTGACCAACATCTTGCCGGACATTCTTCGGAAACGCCACTCCTTAAGCTCTTCATCCGACTCGAAGCCCTCACCCATAAATGTGTCGGTCCCCTTGACGATTTTGGAATCCACATTCGAGTATATGCGACCCGTCTTGGAGTTCCAGAAGAGTTGCTGAGTAAAGAGTTTTGTTCCATCGGCCTTCTCAACCACCACATCACCCTTAGCCTCCCACAGCTCTCGTTCCTCGTAGAAGATAGCATAATTCGCCACAAGCGTAGCATTAACCGTGGTCAGCGAGTCGTTCTGGTAGGTTGTGATCCGGATACCCTTACGGAATTCACGATAAGGGTCCGATGCCAACGTATAGCCCTCAAGCAGAGGCGTCGTAAAATGATACGAGCGACGGCCATTCTCCGACATCAAGATCGTAAGATGCTCGCTACGCTCGGTCATCAAGGTCTCGTTATTCGCCCCATCAGACTCGGCATCTGCACTGCCACAAGAGAATAGCAAGATAGCACTTCCCATCACGGAAAGTGCTACCATAGCATATTTTCTTATAGCATTTGCGCCCATAGACTACTGCGGACGGAAACGGACAATGGTCTTCTCTCCACGAGCTGTACCGCAACCAACCGTGTAAGCCGAACCCTCCTTCAACTCATTGAAGAAGCACTCCTCGGCTGTCGGGAAGAAATTGCGATAAGTCGCCATAAACTTCTGCGCATCAGCCTTAACATCAGGCTGTTCATCGAGCAACGACACTGCCTTGCTCATCATATCGTATGCTGCCCAGAATGTCGCATCCTTCGCCAAGCCCGAGCATCCATTATTACCCAATGCATAGGTCTGTGCCAAGATGAAATACGCATAGCCATTTTCGGGCTCGATAGCGATAGCCTCCTTGGCAGCCGCTGCCGACTCAACGAAGTTCTGTGCCGCCAACTCAACAACTGCAATACGCACATAGAGCTTAACCTTCTCGGCAGGATTCTCCTCAACCTTGATAGCCTCGTGCAGGTAGAGCTTAGCCTTATCAAACTCTTTCTTGTTCTGGAAAGCCTGTGCAAGGAAGAGTGCAGTCTCTGCCGAAGGCTGAACCTGATAGAACTTCTCGGTAGTCTGGAAGAAGAAATCCGACTCACAGTTCGCACGCGACATCAAAGCAACCGCCTGGCTCAACACTGCAACATCATCAGGATTCTCCGACAACTTCTTCGAGAAGAGTCTCTCGAGGTTATCGCAGTTAGCAGCACCGCTCAAACCAAAGGCAGTCTCAAACTGCTCCTTATTCTTCTTGTCCTCCTCGGTAGCATCGGTAAACATAGGCGACAGACGCTCATACTCGGCAAGAATCAGATCAGCCTCAACCTCCTCGTTCACATAGTCATCGCAGAGGTTCTTGAAGTAGATTGCCACCAACTCCGAACCGGCCACACCATTCTTCGCAACAGCAGCTTCGATAGCCTCGGTAAACACCTTGCGGATACCGGCACGATCTGACTGATTGTAGGTGAGCAACTCACGAGCCTTACGCTCCAGGATGTATGCCGAGCCATACTTGGCGTGCGAACCAAAATATTGGTTACGCAGGTCGTATGCCCACATCAAAGAGTCGACATTAGCCTTCTTCTCTGCCAAAGTCTTCGACTTAGCGATACGCTTCTGGTAGAGCTTGATACCGTTAACATAGATATTCTGCGAAGCAGTCGGGCACTTTGCCACGAGGGTCTTGAAGTAACCCGAAGCCAAATCATACTGCTGGTTGTCGATAGACTCCTTCAAGAATTGGCTGTTAACAATGTTCTCGCGACGTTCGTCGGGAGTTTCACCCCAATTTGCATACTGGGGGTCGCTGAAATCTTGTGCCACTGCAGTCATGCTTACCACTGCAAATGCAGCCGACAATAAAACTTTAATACTTTTCATCTTATTCTTATATTTTAAGTTATTCGATTAGTCGTACTTGGGTCTTACAAACCAATAATCCTCACCAAACATCGAGAGTCCTATGGCAAACTTAAAGTAGTGCTGTTTTACAAGTCCTATGCGAGGCACCGCACCACCCCCGATCGTTGCATTCGTGCCACGGCCGCCATACTCAAAGCCCACATCGACAGACGATGCACCGAGAAAGCGCAACGGAAATCCGATACCCACGGTCACAGCATATTGATTCATTTGCTTACCGGCAAACGATTGGTAGTAACCTCCGTAGCGTGCTCCCACACGGTAGGACATACGATTATAGTAACGGCGCACATCAAAGCGGTTGGGGGTATACTCCAAACCAACCTTGTAGGTGCTGGTGTTGGCGTATGACACATCTACGCCCTGCACGATTGTCTCGGGCGCCAACTTCGCATTCTTACCTCTCCAATTCTGGTAGACGTAATCAAATCCGGCCGACCACTTCACATCTTGATAGAATATTCCACCGGCAATCTGCATCGGCAATCTAATCTCGCTACGATAGTCATCGTAGTAGACCTCCGTGGCATAGGTATCGTTGATGTAGGTTTCACGTGTCACCTTCGGGCGCAAGCTGCCACCGATATCGTATGTAGCACCGATGGTCAACGAGCGTTTGTCATTATTGATAACACTATACTGCAATCCCGCCTGGAACTTGAAGTTCGACACACTGAAGTTATCAAGTCCGATGGTCGAGAGTATTTCGCCGTCTCCTACAATATTATTCATCTTGGTTGTGTACTTGCGGTCGATATCTCCCCAATAGTACATTCCTGCCACTCCGAGCGAGAATCCCTTGAAAATCTCCCAACCAATGCCAAGCTTAACTTCGGTAATATCGCCTTCGCCTTGATAGTTGTACTTCACCTGTCCAACCTCTGCCCAAGCATTCTCATCCTGCTCGATGGCGGTCATATTATAGCCGACACTGCTATATGGCGTAAGGCTGAAACCAATACCCAAACCCTTTGCCACCGGCATCTGAAGGGCTATATCATGGAAATTGGCCAATGTTTTCGAACTCTTAACCGAACCGGCATAGGCACCCGTCGTAGCATCATAGCGATTCTGCGAGTTGATAACGTGCATACCCTCGGCTCCGAAGTTGAAGATAAAGCTCTTGCGCAGAGTAGCACTATATCCTGCCGGATTGAGCAGATTGGACATCGAGGTCGAGCGCCATGCGACACCCATGCCACCCATCGAGCGCATCGGTAACGCTCCTTGGGTATTCAGCTCTCCGATGCCGTACATCGAGTAGGGCGAAAAGGAGTTGGTAGTACTCGTCTGCGCAGCCACACTCCACGTCGCAGCCACCACGAACGCCACCATCGAAAATAATATTTTCGTCACTCTATTCACCATCTTGTTTCGTCGCATTATACTCCAAAATTCGGTTCAATCCGATAAGGGTTAAATTACAATCTGCAAATATCGTATTTTTAATTCGATTCGCAAAGTTTTTTGCATCTCCACCGGTAAAAATTATGCATAAATTGTCATATTTTTTACAAAAGTCGGCAATATACCCCTCAGTTTCGTACTCAATACCACTCATAACACCCTGCTCCACTGCTTCGCGGGTCGAGCGTCCAAACTCCAATTTTTCATCGGTCGGCTCACACAAAGGAAGTCGTTCGGTGTATTCATGCAAAGCTCTAAAACGCGCTGCAACTCCGAGTGAAATGTTACCACCTCTGAAGACCCCATCCGTGACCAGGTCGTAGGTAATAGCTGTACCAAAATCGACAATGAGCATGTTGCTCCGACCATAGCACTCTTGCGCCCCCACTGCCGCTGCCAAACGATCGGCACCGAGAGTCTCGGGGGTCTTATAGCCATTTTTCAGCGGAACATCTGTAGTCGATGTAAACTCCAAGAAATAGTCCACTCTTGCACGCAGCACCCTCCACACACGCTCATCTTCGGCTCCTGTCGATGCCACTATCGCCTTATCAATGGACGGATACTCGTCGAGCAGTGCGGCGGCCATCTCTGCGGTGAAATGTTCCACACGCCGGTAAGCAACAACTGTGTTGTTACTATCCATAACGGCAATTTTTGTTGCAGTATTGCCTATATCGACAATTAAATTCATAACTCCTTCAATATTTTCCACGCCTGCTCGACATCCGCAACCCTGCGCACGGTCATAGCCAGACGGTCATTATGTTGTTTCAGAACAAAGCGGTCGGGATGTTGCGTAACATAGCGCAACATCGCCATAAAGAGCTCGCTCTTATAGTATGGCGATGACGAATCACCCACAAAGTGAACGATCATCAATCCATTCTTGACCTTCACTCTCTCCATGCCAAGGCGCACAGCCTCCCAACGCAATCTCACCACATTGAGCAACTCCTCAGCAGCCTTGGGCAGCGTTCCAAATCGGTCTTTCAGCCTCGATGCAAAGCCCTGTAAAGCCTCCTCCGTACGCAACGAATCGAGCTCGCGATAGAGGCGCAGACGCTCGGCCTGCTGATGGACATACGACTCGGGCAACTCGGCCGCCACATCCACCTCGATGGCGGAGTCCTCGATAAAGTGCATCTGCTCGACAACCTCGGCCTCGCCCGTACTCATAGCCGACACATCGACACCCTCCGAACGCAATTCGGCAATAGCCTCGCGCATAATCTTTTGGTAGGTTTCAAATCCGATATCGGCAATAAATCCGCTCTGCTCTGCTCCCAGCAGATTACCCGCTCCGCGGATATCCAAATCCTGCATCGCAATATTGAATCCCGAGCCAAGGTCCGAGAACTCCTCGATAGCCCGCATACGTCTGCGTGCATCGCTCGAGAGCATCTCATCGGGAGGTGTGAGCAGATAACAATATGCCTTCTTATCGCTACGGCCCACTCGGCCTCGAAGTTGATGAAGGTCGCTAAGTCCGAAATTCTGGGCATCGTTGATGATGATTGTGTTCACATTGGGGATATCAATACCGCTCTCGACAATAGTCGTTGCAATCAGCACATCGAAGTCACCGTAGATAAAGTCCATAATCAGCTTCTCGACCTCCGCAGCCGGCATTCGGCCATGAGCTATGCGTGTACGCACCGTGGGGCACAACGCATTGATTTTTCGTTGCAGCTGAGCGAGGTCATCGACCTTATTATGAATAAGATAGACCTGACCATTGCGAGCCAGCTCCGCCTCGATGGCATCGCGGATAATCTCCTCGGAATAGACGTGCGACTCGGTCACTATCGGACGACGATTGGGTGGAGGTGTCGAGATTACCGACAGGTCGCGCGAGCCCATCAGCGAGAACTGCAGCGTTCGCGGAATGGGGGTAGCGGTCAGTGTCAGCGTATCGACATTAACGCTCATCTGCGTCAGTTTCTCCTTCGCTGCCACACCGAACTTCTGCTCTTCGTCGATAATGAGCAGTCCGAGGTCGTGGAATCGCACACTCTTACCCAACATCTTATGCGTTCCGATAAGGATATCGATCTTGCCCGCCTCCAAATCGGCAATAATCTGCCTGGTTTCGGCTGCCGTCTTGGTTCGGTTGAGATACTCAACCCTCACAGGAAGATCGCGCAGTCGCTCCATGAATGAGCGGTAGTGTTGTAGTGCCAAGATTGTCGTCGGCACCAACACTGCCGTCTGCTTGCCATCAACCGCGGCCTTAAAGGCGGCACGGATAGCCACCTCGGTCTTACCAAATCCCACATCGCCACAGACCAATCTATCCATCGGTTGCGACGACTCCATGTCGCGCTTGACAGCCTCGGCGGCTGCTTGCTGGTCGGGAGTATCCTCCCACATAAACGAAGCCTCCAGCTCTTGTTGCAGGTAGGTATCGGCCGAGAAGGCAAAGCCCTTGCTCGCCTTACGTTTGGCATAGAGAGCAATAAGCTCGCGCGAAATATCCTTAACGGCTCGTTTGGTGGCATTTTTGAGCTTCTGCCATGCGCCACCGCCAAGCTTATAAATCTTCGGAGGTTCACCATCGCCACTCTTATAGCGCGATATGCGGTGCAGCGAGTGCACATTCACAAACAGCACATCGTTATCCTTATAGACCAGCTTGATGGCCTCGTGCATCTTACCGTTCTCGTTAATCTTGACCAGCCCTCCGAAACGGCCCACTCCGTGGTCGATATGCACCACATAATCACCCACTTGCAAAGCGTTAAGTTCCGCCACGGTCATCTGCTCATCACGCTTAATCTCGCCATTGATGCGGTAGCGTTGATAGCGTTCGAAAATCTGGTGATCGGTATAGAAACAGATCTTCAGATTGTGATCCACAAATCCTTCGTGCAGGGTCAGTGGCAACGCCTTCGGCTCGGCATTTGCTCGGCCTATCTGGTGGAAGATATTATCCAAGCGCTCGATTTGCGCCCTATTCTCCGAAAGAATATAACAATCATACCCCTGTTCGGCATGGTCGATAATATCATCGGCCAAAATCTCGAAGTTTTTATTAAACGATGGCTGGGGTGTTGTCTGAAACTCCACCACGGCATCTGCCATGCGCTCCTTGAGTGTGTTTCGCAAGGTTACCAACCGACTCTGCTCCATATCCGCCAGCAGAGCCTTGCGGCTGGTCAGCAGGTTGTCGATTTCGGAAGGTTCGTCCATCTCCGAGAGCATCTTACGGCGCAGGTCATCGACCTTCCGCAACACATAATCCGCATCCGCAAACCACCACGTAGAGCCACTTCCCACAAAACGCGCCAATGACACCTTTCGCTCGCTACGCGAGTTGATATTGGGAATGACATCCGCCCTCTCGATACGCTCGGCAGAGAGCTGGCTCGATATCTCAAAGCGACGAATGGAGTCGATCTCATCTCCAAAGAAATCAAATCGAAAAGGTCGGCTCTCGGCATACGAGAAGATGTCGACAATACCTCCACGCATCGAATACTGTCCCGGCTCATAGACAAAGTCCACACGCGAAAAGCCCATACCCTCGAGCATATCCTCCAAGTCAGCGATCTTGATCTTATCACCTACGCTGATGGTCAGCATACCATCCGACATCTCATCGGGCGCAACAACTGTCTCGGCCAGCGCCTCCGGATAGGTACACACAACCACATAACCCTTGCCAGCAGCTCCTCGCAAGGCATTTATCGTATTGGTGCGCTGCACCACCCCCTGAGCATCCTCCGAGCGATAGGCTATCGAGCGTTTGTAGGACGAAGGGAAGAAGTAGACCTGCTCCTCGTCGAGCAGTGTATAGAAGTCGTTGAGAAGGTATGCTGCGGCATCCCTATCCTCAGCCACAAAGATGTGAACACCGCCCACACGAGCTATTGCAGCTGCCGAATATGGCGAAAGAGCCCCGCCGACCAACTCCTCGAGTCGGACGGTGACACTCTCTCTCTTCAATTCGCGACTCAACTTCGCGAGCGACTTGGCACCCTCGAAGAGTCGTAAAACATTATTCATATCGAACGTTCCTTACAAACGCCTATCAAAATGCCTCGTCAGGCAACTTTTAGTCAAACAGATTACGTCCTTTTCGGTCTTGATAACGCACATCGACCATACCAAGACTCTGGTTCGAGCAGATATCAATCCACACTCCGTAACGCCACATCCACTGCATGCGAAGCGACCACAAGCCTCTACGCAAGAAGGCTGCCACATAGGGGCTGACTACCAGACGCACATACCTCTTCTTGCGATCCTGCGCAAGGAACGATATCTGGTTGGCTATCTTGCGGTCAAGCAGAATAGTCGGCTCAATCTTACCCGTTCCGTTGCAGGTCGGGCAGACATCCTGTATATCCTTCACTGCTACCGGGCGGATTCTCTGGCGCGTAATCTGCATCAAGCCGAACTTCGTCAGAGGCAGCACCGTGTGCTTTGCCTTATCCGAAGCCATCAACTTCTTCATCTCCTCATAGAGTAGTTGGCGATTCTGCGCCTTGTGCATATCGATAAAGTCGACAATCACAATACCGCCCAAGTCGCGCAAACGTAGTTGGCGGGCGATCTCGTGAGCCGCGGCCAAGTTCACATCCATAGCCGTCTGCTCCTGGTTATCCTCGGCCTTGGTGCGGTTGCCCGAGTTCACGTCGATGACATTCATCGCCTCGGTATGCTCGATGATGAGGTAGGCTCCTCGCTTGAGCGACACATACTTCGCAAATAGCGACTTTATCTGGCGAGCAATATCGAAATTATCAAAAATTGGCAGTGTTCCGCGATAGAGTTTTACAATCTTCTCACGCTCGGGATCCACCACACGGATATAGCTGCGTATATTGTTGTACATCGCTTCATCGTCGACAATAATCTGCGAGAACGAGCCGTCGAGGGTGTCGCGAATGATGGTATTTGCACGGCTCATCTCGCTCATCAACAGCGCCGGAGCCTGACTTTTACGGATTTGTTGGAGCGTCTTATACCACTTCTCGACCAGCGCCAGGATATCCTGCTCGATATCCAAATCGGTCGCATTTACCGCTGCCGTACGGATAATCACGCCAAAATTCTTGGGCAACACTGCAGCAGCAACTCTCTTAAGACGCTTTTTCTCTTCGTTCGAACGTATCTTCTGAGAGAGGAATATCTTCTGTGTAAACGGAACCAATACCACGTTGCGCCCCGCCAACGATATGTCTGACGTAAGACGCGGGCCCTTGGTCGAGATCGCCTCCTTGGCAATCTGCACCATCACTGTCTGGCCGACCTCCAAATGCGTGGTAATCTTCTCGTTTTTGGTATTGATAGCCTCCTCGAGTTTCATCGCTTCGAGCTTCAGTCCCTTCTTACCGGGCTGATAACTCGACACAAGCTTCTTTAACGACGGGAAATGACCTCCCATATCAAGACAGTGGATGAATGCATCCCGCTCATGTCCGATATTGACAAATGCGGCATTCAGGCCGGGCATAATCTTGCGGACCTTACCCAGATAGATATCACCCACCGCAAAACCATTTTGGGTCTGCTCCTTATTGAGCTCCACCAGCACTTTGTCTTCACAGAGTGCAATGGTCATTTCGGTCGTGGTTACACTGATAATCAATTCTCGATTCATAGTCGAATCAACATTTAATATTAAATAGGTAAAGGTAAAGGAGCTAACCCCTTTACCTTTAATTTACCTATAATCGCTACGAAGAGGTCTACTACTTCTTCTTGTGACGATTCTTACGGAGACGCTTCTTGCGCTTGTGAGTCGCCATCTTATGGCGCTTGTGCTTCTTTCCGTTAGGCATAATTAAAAAGTTTTTGAGTTAGAAATTACTTAATCTTTGCAGTAAAGCTCTTTGCGGGCTTGAATGCGGGAATATTGTGAGCAGGGATGGTGATAGTCGTATTCTTCGAAATGTTACGAGCCACCTTCTGCGCGCGCTTCTTAATGATGAAGCTACCGAAGCCACGGAGGTAAACATTCTCGTTCTCAGCCAAAGAACCCTTGATGCTCTCCATAAATGCCTCTACAATTGCCTGTACCTGAACCTTCTCGGCACCGGTCTGCTTAGCGATTTCGCTAACGATATCTGCTTTTGTCATAACTTAGTATAAATTAAAAGTTTGTAACTACTTCTTTTTTGATATTTTCACCCTTAAGCGCAATTAATCGCGCAAAAGGTCTGCAAATATAAGGTTTATTTTATTATCAGCCAACATCAAAGCATTTTTTTTCGTTCTTTTTTCAAAAAAAACGCATTTCAAGGTTTTCTGACCACCCAAATCGACATCTTCAGTCTTTATACCGGCATTGCAAATATCTATCCAAAAAGAAGATAGCACCATTCATTACTTAAGGTATTTGTCGAGCCATCCGAAAAACTCCCTGTTCCAAACCAACGAATTTTGTGGCTTGAATACCTGATGAGCCTCATTCTCAAACTCCACCAAACGAGCATCCAGGCCTCGCGCTTTCGCTGCCGTAAATGCCTGCAGTGATTGGGTATACGGGATTCGGAAGTCATACTCGCCCGTAATAATCAAAATCGGAGTATCCCACTTATCGACAAACTTATGCGGTGAGTTGGCATACGAATGCTGAGCAGTACGGTTCGACTTATCCCAATAAGGGCCTCCATAGTCGTTATTTATAAAGAACAGCTCCTCGGTCTCGCCATACATCGACTCGAAATTAAAGATACCGCAGTGGGCAATAAACGCCTTAAAGCGTTGCTGATGGCAACCCGCGAGGAAGAAGACCGAATAACCTCCGTACGAAGCACCCACACAACCCAAGCGCTCCTTATCACACCAAGGCTCACGAGCCACATCGTCGATAGCCGACAGGTAGTCGCGGATGTTCTGACCCGAGTAATCTCCCGAAATCTGGTCGAGCCACTCCTGACCGAACGAGGGAAGGCCACGACGATTAGGTGCAACAACGACATATCCCTGTGCTGCCATCAGTTGAAAGTTCCAACGATAGCTCCAGAACTGCGAAACAACACTCTGTGGGCCACCCTGGCAGTAGAGCAGCGTGGGGTACTTCTTTGCAGGGTCGAAGTCGGGCGGCAGGATAACCCACACAAGCATCTTCTTACCATCGGTAGTGCGCACCCATCGTTTCTCGACCTTGCCGAAGGGGATATTGTCATAAATCTCCTGATTGACATTTGAGATCTGCGCCAAACATCCATCCGCGATATTCACCTCGAAGAGTTCGGTGGCATGTGTAATCTTCTGCATAGCGACCACCGCACGGCCTCCCTCAATGGTTGCCGAGACAATGTCGTGGTCACCCGAAGTGAGCACCTTGACCTCGCCATCGAGAGTCACGCGACAGAGTTGATGCGTAGCCTCGATAGGCGCGATAAAGTAGAGAGCTTCGTTGCCATCCCAGATAAGATTGGTTGCATTATAGTCAAACTCAGAGGTCAAATCGCGCATCTCGCCCGTAGTCGAGTTCCACACAAACAGACGTTCCTTATCCGACTCATTACCTGCACGGCGCTGTGAACGGAATGCGACCAACTCTCCATTGGGCGAGAATGCGGGATACTTATCATAGCCCGGCATCTGCGGTATGCGACGGCGGTCGGTATTAAGCACCACGCCATCAGGCAACGCCTTGCAGATATTAAGACTCTCGCCCGTGGATACATCATATATGAATATGTCCGAATCGGTCGACACGGCATACTCATATCCCGTGAGAGGCT
>JAFQFG010000180.1 GCA_017398695.1 Alistipes sp. | reverse complement strand
TATTCTTCACCAGCGATCTATATCGCTATTATGTGATGCTAGACAAAGAGGCTGTCAAGACAGGCAAATTGGCCGATGGCACTCCGGTCGACAAGCGTATCCAGTACAAGCTTGGTCTTGGAAATGTCGATAGCGAGAGCACTATCGGTAAGGATTTCACCTTTGCATACGTTCGTGATTGGGGAGTGCCCTGGCCCGGACCTCAATTCTGGTGTCCGAACATCACCAGCTCTTATGACGGTAACAACTACCGCCTGTTCCGCTATGCAGATGCAATCCTGATGCTTGCAGAGTGCTATTGCGAGAAGGGTAACGATGCCGAAGCTATCAAGTACCTGAATATGGTCAAGGAGCGTGCCGGCATTCATGCATACGAGAACTTCTCTTCGTTCGAGGAGTTGACTGTCGAGATTCGCACCGAGCGTGGTCGTGAGTTGGCAGGAGAGTTTATGCGCAAGTACGACCTTGTTCGTTGGGGTATCTGGTATGAGCAGACCTACAACTACACCAACTACGCAAAACTTAAGGATAAGATGAAGCCGTGCCACCGCTACTACCCGATTCCCGACACACAGTGCGGTCTTTCGGGAGGTGCGTTGACCAACGATGAATATACGGCCGATGGCATGTAGTGAATATACCTATATATAATATAAGAGAACGATTATGAAGACAATCATAAACAAAACAAGAATGGTGATTGCGACAATGTTGATTGTCGTGATGTCAAGCCTGACCTCTTGCTACCAGAAGTTCGAGGAGTCGTGGGATTTGGCCATCAACACCAACAATATCACCGTGACCTACGAAGAGGGCTCGATTGCCATCGCCTGCTTTACCACAGGTCGTTGGACTGCACGCCTTGACCACGAAGTGCCTTGGGCACGCCTCGAGAATACCTCGGGTAATGGTACCGGTTACGTTAAATTTATCTACACGCTGAACACCAGCGTTTCGCGTAGCGTAGACCTCATCCTCGAGGCAGAGGGAAAGCAGGAGATTATCCACCTGATCCAGCGCACAGGTATCGGTGAGGGTGCTGTGTCGTTCGACCGCAGCGCTGTAACCTATGCAAATGGTAAATATGAGGGTCGCCTTGAGATTCAGACCAACCTCCCCGATGAGGCATTTGTCGAGGCAGCCCCGATTCTCACAACACCTGAAGGCGCCACAGCAAGCCTTAAGGAGGCTGCAGCGGAGGATGGCGAAGGAGCCGAGGGCGAGGAGCCTGAGATGCCGACCATCGACTGGATTACTGATGTGGTTTACCACCCGGCAGTTGTGACCGGCACAGATGAGGAGACCGGTATGGAGATTAAGAGCAATCCCTACATCACCTTCCTTGTTCAGCCTAACACAACCGGAGCCGACCGCGTGGCTGTGATGAAGTATGGTTTGACCGATGCCGCAGGTACCGAATACTACGCAGAGGCAACCCTCACACAGGAGAGCGCTGCAGGTTATAT
This sequence comes from Alistipes sp., assembly GCA_017398695.1. Classification (GTDB taxonomy): domain Bacteria; phylum Bacteroidota; class Bacteroidia; order Bacteroidales; family Rikenellaceae; genus Alistipes. Next base: position 27,795 of record JAFQFG010000180.1, on the reverse strand, counting down.
CATCCTGAACGACACCACTGTTACACGTGAGGAGCAGACAGGCATCAAGGTGGCTGTCAGCACCAACCTAACGGAGTTTATCGATGAGATGGTTACCGAAGTCAGCTATCAGACCGAGAACGATAAAGACTTTGTCAGCAATATTGTGATGACTGCATCGGGTGCAACCTTCGACATTGCCGCTAACCCGGGCATTAAGCGTATCGCAACCGTGAAGGTTTCGTACACCGATCTCGATGGCAACGTCACTGAGGGTTCACTCCGCGTGATTCAGCGTGGTGAGACCATCAAGCGTGCCGTATCGGCAGAGTCCATTCGTGGCGAATTGCCCGCAGCCGGCAACTATGTATATGCAAGTGTCAGCGATGATACGGGTGACTATGCAGATGTTTTGGAATTGAGAGTAATCACCGATGCATCGAGTCTCAACACCGAGACCAACACCAACTCCGCGTGGAACAAGATAGCCTACACTCCGACCGAGACTACGGGCTATGCTCAGACCGAGGATGGTAAGTTGGGTTTCCGCCTGAAGTTTGTAGATGCTGAAAGCAACGTGCTTAAGGGCTTCAGCAAGATTGAGTTGTCGCTTGATGGCAAAAAGATTGTTCGCGAGGACAACCCGACCCGCTACACAATCACCGACCTGACCGATAAGGATATCGTGGTTGTGTCGGAGGGTACCGTTTCGGACCTCGCATCGAAGAATCGCACAATCTCGACCCTGACCGATGCGGATATCTATACCTACGTATCGCTCACCGATACCGAATTTGCCGTTAAGGATGGTCCCTATACCTACAACGTAGAGTCGATGGTGGCTGCGGGCGCGCACGCTGTGCGTGACGAGTTGGCTTCGATGATCACCGATAAGGATCACAAGGCAATCTTTGCACTTATCAACTCTAAATGCGAGTGGCGTCGTGACCTCACAAACGGAACAATCAAGGCTCCGGCAGGTGTCGGAACGACCAGCGGTGTGATTGTTCACTCGACAAATCCTTCGTATGGCAACCTTGGCACATACCAGATTCGTCCTTTGGACCAGACGTCGTTCGACATGCCCGAAGCAGAGGCCTACTCGACCAATGTCTTGGCAGCTTGGCGTCTGACATTGGGAACCGTATCGATTGGTAAGTACAAGTGGAACAATGGCGGAGCTTTTGTCTATGCCACGAAGAATGCCGGCGAGCAGACCAACCTCAACAAGATGCACCCCACTCACGGTGAGATTACCGACTACTCGGCAACTCTCTATTCGACTAACCGCACAGTAATCGCTTCTCACAACGTAGGTTTTGCATCTGAGGGCAAGACCGCGCTCCACAACCGAACATACCACCCGACCATTGTTGACGGTTGTAAGTCGATCCATAAGACCTGGACCGGAACAACCAATGCCGACCCGACATGCTGCTCGAAAGCGACATGTCTCGGATTCTGGGCGGATGTTGCATCGTACTACGAGTGGAACGAGCAGGGTAACTGGACCGGCAACACCACAGGTATCGTTATGGAGTTCCCCGCAACTGCAGCATCGGGCAAGATGTCTGTACAGTTCTCGATGGGTTCGTTGGCGTATGGCCGTACCGACAATGCCAACAAGCTAACCATGCCCGCGAAGTTGCGTAGCGCAACCTTAGGATTCCCGCTCTACTGGAAGGTTGAGTGCTCGATTGACGGTGGTGCAACATGGACACGTTGTACATGTGCTGTAACCGGACAGGATCAGTTCAAGATGAACCCGACCATGCACTATCTCGATGGTAAATCATACGAGCTCACCGACTTCCTGACCGGTGTGAAGCTCAAGCCTCAGACTCCGCTTGAGCACTGCCCGGGCTTTGCCCAGGAGAAGTTCATCCTGCCGGCAAATGCTGCGGGAGCTGCGAATGTTATGCTGAAGATTTCGCCCGCATCGTTGCGCTTGGCCGGATATAGCGACGCAGACTACAAGTCTTCGATAGACATTCCTGGCCACGACTGTACTAAATCGTACTCATACCCTCACGCACTCGTATTGGAGGACGTAGTTGTATCGTACAAATAATAAATAACTTATGAAACTTACTAATAAAATATGCGCAATGGCTGTAGCGGTAGTAATTACCGCTGCTGCCGGTGTGCAGTCGGCTTGGGCCCAAGAGGTCAAGAGTTTCGAGCAGATTCGTGCAATGGCTGTGGAGGATAAGACCCCCATCACCGAGAGCACCATCATCGAGGGTGTCGTTATCAGCGACTGCGATAGCCCTAATATGGATATCAACCATAATGTCTCGACCGCCAAGACCGACATCACACACAGCATGCGTACGGCCTACATCCAGACTCCGGACGGATCCCTCGGTTTTCGCCTGAAGTTTGTTGCTCCCGAAGATAACGGTCTCTACCGCTATGGTACGGTGCGCCTCGACCTGAAGGGCTCGACCATCGTTAAGGAGTATAACCCCGAGCGTTATACGATTCGCAACCTCACGGCCGAGAATGTCCTTTCGTTCAAGAAAGGCGATGCCTCGAAGGTTGTCCGCAAGGAGAAGCACATCAAGGATTTGACCGATACGGATGTCTACACATTCGTAACATTGAAAGATGTGGAGTTTGTCTTCAAGGATGGTTCGTATACCAACATCTGGGAGCCGTACTGCATCAAGAGTGAGCTTCACAACGTGCCCAAACCCTATGGCGTAACAAGCCGTATGGATAGCTGGGCAACGCTCCTGCGTGACACCGACAACCGTGCAATATATATGCACGTGAACACCCTCTGCCAGTGGCGTCGTAACGGCAAGACCGTTCCGAAAGGCATGGTCGAGATGAACGGCATCATCGTGAGCAGCACCAATCGCCGCTATGGAGGCAATATGGGTAAATTCCAGATTCGCCCCGTGGACGAGAATGATATCGTGCCGGCAAAGGGCAAATCGCCCTTCAAGACTATCGTGGGTTGGTTCTACGAGGCCAATAACTCGGCCGAGGTGAACTACGAGATGATGGGCTATAAGACGGGCCAGAACTGGAAACGCGAAGTCAAGGGTGACCGCCTGATTGCCGAGGTCGGCAAGGGCTTTATGTGGACCACAAGCGACTCGTATTTCGTGTTGTCGCGCGACTATAACGACGTTACAACCTATAATCGCGGTGGTATGGAGGCTGGAGCTATCGGATTCGAGGGCCCGACCACCAGCTGGTATCTCTTCGACACGAACAACCGCGTCATAGGTACCAATTCGGTCTTTGTGGAGTTCTCGACTGCGAAGTTGAGCGGTACGGCCATGTCGGTATGCTTCGACTTTGGAGCAGGTAGCCAGAGTGCCGATTCGTCGTGGCAGTACCCCGCACAGTGGAAGGTTGAGTGCTCGTACGATGGCCGTCGCTGGGTCACCTTGAAGGATACCGCCACCGACCAGCTCATTACCAACATGCGCCCCGTGCCGTTCTGGCCGAGCCGACTGAAGCTGCTCACGGGCGACCGTAGCATTAAGCCTACGGGTTACGATTGCGGTTTGGGCTTCCAGCAGCACACCTATGCAATTCCTGCTGCGGCCTTCGGTTGTGAGAAGGTGCTGATTCGTATCACTCCGGCAACCGACAAGTTGGCACAGATTCGTTCGAATCCTGCGAGCGATATGCTTACAGAAAAAGGTGTTGTTTCGCCCCACTGCAAGCAGACGACCTTCATCCGTTTCGGATCATTGTATGTATACTACAAATAATAAATACCAATAATTTTAACAAACTAATAATCAATTCAATGAAAATGAACAAATTTGGGGTTTACGTAACCCCTGACTTCGAAATCGAAGTTGTAAAGACTGAGGCAGGTTTTGCTCTGTCATTTGATCCGGATAACGGAACTGAGAATTTTGATTCGGAAATTCCGGAGGATCTTTGCTAATCTATTGTAGAACGACTAAAAAACAGAAAGACAATGAAAAAGATTTTATCTCTTTTGGCCGTGGCTGCAATGGCATTTACGGCTTGTACGACAGACATCGTTGAGGATGTTGTCAATAATGATGTTGTGGAGTATGCTACTCCGCTTGAATTTGGCATCGAGACTGAGGTTTCGCGTTCGTTTATGGATGATGAGACCACTGTAAAATTCGAGGCAGGTGATGAGGTCGGTGTTTATGTTACTCCGGCAGATGCAACTGCAACTGCAACTAAGAATGCAAAGGGTACTATCGTTATGGTAAATGGCAAACCTCGCGTAAGTGTGCAGGTTGCGTCGTTTGCAGCCGGCGATAAGGTGATGGCTTACTATCCTTATAACACACTGAACAACAACCTGGAAGCAGATGCCATCACTCTCCAAATTCCTGAGATTCAGAAGCAGGCCGTTCTCGGCAAACTTAACTGTAAGTATCTGCCTATGGTGTCGGTAGCAACTAATCTTGCATCGGAGAATAGTGGCACAATCTTGTTCCGCCCCGTTGCATCGATTATGAAGCTTAACATCTACTCGGACAAAGCAGACTATCAGAACTCGACTATCAAGCGTATCGTATTCATCTCGGAGAAGTATGAGAATGTTGTAGGTTGTAATTATACAGCAGGTAACTGCCCCAACTTCGACCTTACCGCCGTTACCGAGGATAGCGAGATTACTATTGATAGCGCAAAAATCACTACCTCAGATGCAAAAAATGATGCACAGATTCAGTATCCTTGCTACGTTATTGCAGACTACAATGGCGACGAGTGCAAGGTTGGTATCAGCAGCAACGATGGCGATTTTGAGCCTGTTTACTTGATTCTCTTCCCGGGTTCGTTTGGTGGTCAGTACTACGACACAGAATCAGCTGTTAAGTTCTCGAAGATTAAGATTTATACTGAGGAGGATGGTCGTTTCGATGTTGATGTAAAGTCTACATACGACTTCAAGCGTGCAATGATTAAGCCCTTTAACATCAATCTTTCAAAGGCAACCCTTAAGAAGGGGGGCGGTGTTGATTTTATCTTAGAGTACGCTGTAGATGACACAAAGGCAACCAAGGGTTACATTGCTGACCAGCTTTTGAACGAGGAGCTTATCGTTATCGGTAGTGGTGCAGAGAATGACAACATGTACAGACCGGCCAACTCTGCTTGGAACGCACAAAATTATAGCAACAATATGCGTACTTTCTATGCACAAACTTTGGATGGTGCTCAAGGATTCCGTTTGTGGTTCTACAGTGCAGGCAGAAATAACCTGAAGCGTGGTGATAAGATTAAGATCAATATGGGTTCAATACAGTGGTTCAAACATCCCGTTGGCGATGGTTGGGAGTATTATGGTACTGCTTTCTCGGCAAGTAACATCTTCAAATTGACCCCGGGTTGCGAGGATGAGATTGTAACCAAAGAGAAGCACATCAAGGATCTTACTCCGGCAGACCTTAACACCGATGTCAAGTTGCTTGATATGGAGTTTGTACACAAGGGTAGCGCATTTGTTTACGGACAAGGTTCTATGGCAGGAAAGCCTGAATTGGCTCACGACATTCGCGCTCACTATGCAACTATGATGCAGGATAAGAATGGTAGCGCAATCTACGCATTGATTAACGCACAGTGCCCTTGGAAGCGTGACTTGACAACTGGCTCGATCATCGCTCCGCAGGGTGTAGGTAAGGTACACGGTGTCTTGGTTAATCAGGTTGACCGCGCTTATGGCGATATTGGTAAGTTCCAGATTCGTCCTTTCGACGAGAAGTCGTTTGAGATTCCTGCAACAAAGGCTGATGCTGTAAATCTGCTCGTTGATTGGGTTTTGGACAAGAAGACCGTTTCAATTGGTCAGTATAAATGGAACGGAGGCGCTGCCTTTATCAGCGGAAAGAATACTGATGCAGAGTCGCCTCTGAACAAGTTGCACGGTGTTCACGGTATTACCGATGGTTCGGCAATCTTATACCCCACCAACAGAAAGATTATGGTTACCCACGCTGTAGGAACAGGTATAAAGAACAATACATTTGCTAACTACACCTACTTCCCCACTATTACCGATGGTGATAAGGGCTATAAGGCTAATGCCGGTCACGCAGATGTCAAGACTTCATCTAAAGCATCTGGTTTGACATATTACCAGGATGTTGCTGCTTTCTACGAGTGGGATGCAAACGGTGCGTGGACCGGAGGAACCAAGGGTTATATTATGGAGTTCCCCGCAACAGGTGTTTCTACCGAGATGTCGGTTTATTTCTCAATCACACCGTCGATGTACGCTCGTACAGGTAATGACAATGTAACTACGAAATATATGTACAAGGCTTGTTTGCTTGGTCACCCGCTGATTTGGAAGGTTGAGTGCTCGGTTGACAATGGTACCACTTGGACAAAATGTATCAATGCTATCAACGGTTCGGAAGAGTTTAGACTGTTGCCTATGGTTAACTGGAATACCGAAGCAGGACTTGCTGATCCGTTCGATGTATCTAAAAAAGTTACTTTAACAAATAACCTCGAATTCTGCCCCGGATTTACACAGCAGAAGTTCGTCCTTCCGGCAAGCGCAAAGGGTGCTGCAAAGGTAATGGTTAAGATTTCGCCCGCTTCGTTGCAGGTTGCTTATCCTACCGATGGCACATTCAATGCAACAATGGATAAGGAAGGCAAGAACGTTACAAAGGATTACAGCTATCCTTGTGCAATTATATTCGATGGCATCGCTGTAACCTACGCGAAGTAATTTGAAGAAAAGGTTAGTGGCTCGGGGAGATTGTGCGAAAGTGCAACTCCCGAGCCCCAAACCGAAATCAATTCGCAATTAAGAATTAAGAGTTGACAATTGACGGACCCCTCCGGCTTAACAGCCACCTCCCCTAACCAAGGGGAGGAATTAAAAAACAAAAAATTGTCCCCATAAGTTAGGGGGACGAGCGAAGCGGAGGGGGTCTGTGCAAATTGATAATTGATAATTGACAATTGATAATTAACGGACCCCCTCCCCCTGCGGGGACTCCCCCTATCTTCGGGGGAGAATTTGGGACTACATTTGATTCCTCCCCAAAGTTAGGGGAGGTGGTCAAAGACCGGAGGGGTCTGTGCAAATTGATAATTGATAATTGATAATTGACAGAAATGTTCAAAAATTTAACCAAACAGATAACAACCTGCTTTGTAGCGACAGCAATGATGCTGGGAGCTGCGGTGACACTCCCTTCGTGTGAGGCATTGGACGATGCCGAGTACCCGAAGGTGCTGGAGCTCATTGCCCCCACAGCGGAGTTCAATGTTGACGAGGCGGAGGGTATGGTCGAGATTCCCATCTATGCAAAGGGTGGCTACTCGGTGAAGTTCCTCAACGAGATTGAAGGCAACTGGGCAACCCTCAGCTCTTCGCACATGAACAACGACGGCACGCTGGTTGTCGAGTACAAGCAGAATGACGGATTCCGTCGAATGGCTGCAATCCGTTTGTGTCTTGACTCTGGCGAGAGAGCCGATACCGTATGGGTTAAGCAAGCCGGTGTGGTTCCGATGATCGACTGTGGTGCCCCCTTCAAGGCTATTGAGGGTACTTCGCAGGAGGCTATCGAACTCGCTGTCGACACCAACATCCCCTTCGACGAGTTCGATATTGCATTCACCAACAATGGTCAGGAGTGGCTTACCGATCTCTCGATTGAGGATGGTGTGCTCTCGATGACACCCGCCTACAACAACTCCGACTCGCCCCGCACCTCGATTGTGTCGTTCACATACATCGACAGCTGGGAGGAGAAGTTCGAGTTGCGTGTCTTCGTGACCCAGTCCGACAAGAACAACAACTTCGGTAAGGCCATAACATTCGAGCAGCTTCGCGCGATGGCTACCACCGAGGGATTTGAGGTTACTGAGGATATCAACCTCACAGGTTGGGTTGTGAGCGACTTCCGCTCAAAGAATATGGCGCTCAACCCCAATACGCTCTACTCGACTGTCGACACGTCGGTCAGCGCTCGCACGGCCTACCTCGAGAGTGAGGATGGTGCTTACGGTGTCCGCCTCTTCTTCGAGAATGCCGAGGATAACGAGTTGCGTCGCTACTCGAAGATGCAGATTGGTCTGAAGGGTACAAAGATCGTCAAAGAGCTCAACCCCGACCGCTATGCGATCGTGGGCATTAAGGCTGAGAACCTTCTCTCGGGTGAGAGTGGTACGGCAGCCGATCTGCCCGCCAAGCGCAAGAGCATTGCCGAGCTGACCGATGACGACATCTACACATACGTGACCCTCCCGCAGACCGAGTTTGTATTCAAGGATGGTGCCTACGTGAACTACTACGAGGGTTATGCTCTGCTGGGCCCTGCAAACGACTTTGCGGATGATGCAAATGCAAAACCCAACAACCGTATGGACGGCTGGGCATCGTTGCTCTACGATGCTAATGGCGACGGTATCTACATGGCGCTGAACTCGCTGGTTGAGTGGCGTCGTAAGGGTAACGGTGTGCCACAGGGTTCGGGCGACATGCACGGTGTGATTGTTCACGAGCAGAACCCCCGCTACGGTGACTATATGGGTCGCTACCAGATTCGCCCCGTGGATGAGGAGGATATCCTCTCCATCGGTAATGAGGGTGCTCGCTATCGCACCTTCGCCGAGTACAACGGTAAGTATGCTGTTCGCTTCGGTCTCTACACGGCAGAGAAGTTCGGCAAGAAGTATCCCGCATCAGGTGCGAACTCTATCGTTCCACCCGATATTGCTGAGGAGCGTCCCAATGTCGAGTTGCGTTGCGAGAATATCGAGACCAACGAGACATACCCCATCAACGCTACGGCCGACTACAATGCTCCCCACCCGGGATGCTACATTGACGGTGAGAAGAAGGATGTAAACTATAACGGTACGGCATGGGCTACCGAAGGTGGCAAGGCGACAACCGCATTGCAGTTTATATACGACGTGAAGGGTTGGTACAAGTGGAATATCAACGAGGATGGCGAAAAGACCGACATCAGCGGCTACAACGGCATCTGCATCGACATGTCGACTGCAAACATCAGTGGTTCGAAGTTCTGTATGGCCTTCACGTTCATGGGTGGTACAGGCTCTGCAGCGAACTGCAAGGCTTATCCGGCTCACTGGTGCGTGGAGTACACCATCGACAACGGAGCAACCTGGACTATGGTCTACAATAAGGTTATCTCGGATAGCTACTCGAACCAGCCGTTCGTAAAGTTGCGTTCGCACCCGTGGTGGGATGCGTCGGTTAGTGCCAACAAGTACTACACACCGGCAGCCTGCGGTATGGGATGCACAGATCACATATTTTTCTTCCCGAGCGACATCTTCGGACAGGATAAGGTTACGATCCGCATCCGTCCTTACGATGACGTTCTCTCGAGCCTTCCGCTCCATTGGGACGGCAGCGTAGAGCAGGGTGTCGTTCGCACAAGCACTACACAGAAAAACTATATTCGCTTCGGAACCATTTCGTTGCGTTATATGTAAAATTTTCTAAAAAACCGACCGTAAGGGCTTCCTTTATGTGAAGCCCTTGCGGTATTTTTGACCAAAAAGATGTTAAAGCATTTTTTACGTTTTGCGGTTGTAGCCGCAATGTTTATGGTCGGATGTTCGGAAGATCCGACAAATGAGAATGAAAATAATGGGGGCTCTTCGAGTGGCAATGGCCCTGCACAGGGTCAGATTACCCTACAACTCGGAGCCAAAGGTTTTACCGAGGAGGCGCGAGTGACGCTTGATGGTGTAAACCTCACATGGGAGGTTGATGATGCTATTATCATCAATCGCAAGACTTATTATGTCGAGATGAGTGAAGGCAAACCGGTGGTTCATGTCGACAAGGCCGAGAACAACATCTACGAGGCCTTCTACCCTGCCCTGCTATATGACAAGGCAGACCAAGCCTTCACTCTGCCATTCTCGCAATTTTACCACGAAAACACGATCGGCCCCAACACTCTGCCGATGTACGGAGTGTGTGATGGAGGCAAGACTCTCAATATGGAGGCGATGTGCGGCATCATCCGCCTCAACGTGCTGGGCGAAGGCTACATCACGAGCATTTATGTCGAAGATCTCGCAGGAGGCAACATTGCCGGTGAGTATAAGTTCGAAGGAGAGAATGATGCGGTTTCAACAGACAAAGTAAAGCAGGCAATCTCGTCAAATTGGGTTACGCTCAACTGCGCAGGCAAAGAGGATAAGGGAGCTGCTCTCTCGGGCGGTGGAACACAATTCCATGTTGTGGTTCCGGCCGGCACATATAATAACGGCTTCAAGATTCGTATCAGCGACCGCAATCGCAAGAAGGTCGAAAAGAGCTATGGCAGAGGCTACACCATCGAGGCAGGAAAGATACTTGACCTCGGGGCAATCAACTATGAGCCTGATGAGCATCTGCTCTATGCACAGCACTTCGACAACTGCACATGGGGTGGTGACATCGTTGCCGGCACAAAGGGTTTGGGTCGAGGCAGCAACGCCACGGACCTTGCACCCAAGTCGGCTTCGGGCACAGAGGTTGCCGTACGTGTCAAGAATAGCGACACGGCCGGTACGGAGAGTGTGACCGATAGCGAATATACCCACTACACCTACAACAGCGACAAACTGAACCTCTCGAAGGCCTATATGCGCAACCGAGGATTTGACGATTGGCGTCTGCTCTTTTATGCTCGCGAGTATAAGGGGTATATCGGTGGAGGAAATCCAGCAAATCGCAACAATCGCGGAATTTTTCGCACTCCGTTTGTAAAGACATTGGGCAACACTCCGTGTATGGCAGAGATTTCGTTCAGATTGTGTTTGGAGAGCGGGTTCTCGGGACATATAACGTTGCAAGCTGTAAGCGACAATGACGGTGATAAACTTACCAGCGGCTCGGGACTCGTATTTTTGAACTATTGGGTCGATGACAAAGAACTCGACATCAATCCCAAGACAAGTACCCGCCTCTCGCAAGCCTCACAGGCCCGCAACGCAATCATTGTTCATGCCGGCGACTATACCCCGGGTAAGTGGCACGATGTAAAAATTAAAGTGGGAGCCTTCTCCAACAATACAACTATAAAATTTTTCCCTACCACGATACGCGATGCCAATAACGTCTTCTATTTGGATGACTTTGTAGTCACACGCATACCCTACGACTACGATGAGAGCGATTACACTATCGTCGAGCCGACCACCGAGTTGGGCGACCCTGCGGAGGATGTCACTCGCTTGCGATTGAGAGTTGGAACGACCGGCTCACTCACCAATGATGCCCTCTTCTCGGGCTCGGCCGCTTTGGGCTATACCTACATCAGCCCCGGTTTTGGCTCGAAGGAGAATGCTACAACGGCATACGATAAATGGGTAGCAAGTGCCGAGAAGGGACACGCCCTTGCCGAAAAGCACAATCGCAAGATTTGGTGTATGCACCTGCCCTATGGCGACCAGACCGAGGCTCGCTACTATGACCCCTGCACCCCGAACGAGATGGAACGCGACTCTACCGTCCGCTACTTCTCGGCAATAATCCGTGCAGCGCGTGTCCTGCAGCCTAAGTTCCTGCTTATTCACTGTAATCAGACCTTGCAGTTCAACGACGGCTCAAATGCCGATAATATGGCTCGCACGCTCTATGAGTTGCAGTTGGTGGCTGACGAAATCGACACTCAGATAGCAGTAGAGAACATGTCGCATGGCGTGGGTGCCGACAGCCGAGTGCTGGTTGAGTGCGTTGATAAGGCAAATGCAATGACCGACAAGGGCAAAGTCAAGAAGCCGGTGATGATTGCTGTGGATATCGGTCATGCCAATGTCTACTTGAGCATTGTGAAGGATGGTCGCACGGTGGTTGATTGGCTGCGCGATTGCGGTCCAAGAGTCGGAGCTCTGCACATGCACGACAACCGAGGCCGCGACAACGACCCCACAAAGCGGCGCTTCAACGACGACCATCTCAACCCGGGTTATCCTAAGACCGGCATGCTCTACAAGCAGGGTCGATTCGGAGCGATTGGCGAGAACAAACTGTGGGGCCCGTTGTACTACACCCTACTCAAAGATTGCCGCTATCGCGGACCGTTTGACTTCGAGCTGTCAACTCGCACATACGGAACTTTAAGCACACTGCTTGGCGGAGATGCCGAGGAGCGTACAGACCAAATCAACTCTCCGTGGCATGCATCGTACATCTACGATACATACGTCTACCCCGCATATCGCGAATATATGGGCTTGAAATAGGGGCTAACACTAAGATTATCTGAGGGGGCGAAATGAAAGTTTCGCCCTTTTATTTTGTATCTTAAGCGAAAAAGATTACTTTTGTATGATGTAACGAGCTTTAGCACAATCCAAACCGGCCACAGCGTGGCTGTATTGGAGCGGATAAAACCTAAAGAACAGAAATAAACCTAAAACAAACAAATATGTTCAAAGCAATTCGTAACTTTTACAAGACCAGCGCGCCTATTGAGCCGCTGAATCTCGATGAGAAAGCGCAAACGCGCTACTATCGCAAATTGAGTCTTCAGGCCTTCTTGGCGGGAACGTTGGGCTATAGCCTCTATTACGTATGCCGCACAAGTCTTAATGTGATGAAGAAGCCGATCCTCGACAGTGGCATGCTCGATGCCACACAGCTCGGTGTTATCGGTTCGGCTCTTCTGTTTGCATACGCTGCCGGTAAGTTCGTAAATGGTTTTATCGCTGACCACTGCAACATCAAGCGTTTCATGGCTACCGGTCTGATTGTTTCGACTTTGGCAAACTTCATTATGGGAGTCTTGGGTCTGGTATCGCAGGAGTTGTCTGTAATCCCGACTGCTGTACTCTTCATCTCGTTTGCTGTGATGTGGGGCATCAACGGTTGGTCGCAGTCGATGGGTGCTGCACCGGCCATTATCGCGCTCTCGCGCTGGTTCCCGCTCAATCGTCGCGGTACGTTCTACGGAATGTTCTCGGCCAGCCACAACATCGGTGAGTGGTTGTCATTCATCTTCGTAGGTTCGATTGTTTCGGTTGCCGGATGGCAGTGGGGCTTCTTCGGCTCGTCAATCGCCGGAGTGCTGGGTGTAATCTGCATCCTCTTCTTCCTGCACGACACGCCCGAGTCGAAGGGCCTGCCCTCGATTGAGGTGCTGGCACACGAGAAACCGCAAGTTAAGCCCAATGAGGACGTAAACGCCATCCAGCGTCAGGTGTTGCGTAATCCGGGTGTCTATGTTCTGGCATTGGCATCGGCATTTATGTACATCAGCCGCTACTCGCTCAACTCGTGGGGTATTCTCTTCCTGCAGGAGGAAAAGGGCTTCTCAATGACGGATGCCACGTTCATCATCTCGCTCAACGCCCTGCTCGGCATTGTAGGTACGGTGGTTTCGGGCTGGTTGACAGACGTACTCTTCAATGGTAACCGCAAGATTCCTGCTCTTGCAGCCGGAATCTTGTTGAGCATATCATACGCAATCTTCATCTATGGAGGCAACAACTATTGGGTTAACGCGACGAGCATGGTACTCTTCGGTATCGCTATCGGAGTACTTATCAGCTTCCTCGGAGGTCTTATGGCGGTGGACATCGTTCCGCGTAAGGCTACGGGTGCTGCTCTCGGTATCGTTGGATTGGCAAGCTACATCGCAGCCGGTATCCAGGATGTGGTGAGCGGTTGGCTTATCGACAGCAACACCACCGAGACCATAAACGAGCTCGGCGAGGTGGTTAAGGACTACGACTTCTCGGATGCCGCTATCTTCTGGATTGGAGCATCTGTAATCTCATTCCTGTTGCCGATTCTCAACTGGGGTCGCAAGGTTCAGCAGGAGGAGGAGTAAACCAATAAAACTGAATCTATTTAAGCAATAAATGGCAACATCAACTCACACCGCAGGGCGCGTGGTATTCTTGGACTACCTACGCGCTCTGGCGTGTTTAACCGTGATTATCGTACATTCGTGCGAGTTCTTCTACATCGGAGCCGAGCATCCGCTCTGCATCACAAGCCTTGCAGATCTCCATTGGGCTAACCTTATCGATAGTCTGTTCCGCCCCGCAGTGCCGCTGTTCGTTATGGCATCGAGTTACCTGCTCGTGCCGTTGCGCGACGACACACGGACCTTCTTCAAGCGTCGTTTTACGCGCGTGGCGATTCCCTACCTTATTTGGATGATTCTTTACGCCCTCATTCCGCAATTTGGCTCATCGTGGGCAGATATGGATTTGGCAGCAAATGCACGAGCTCTGCTCTTCAACTTCCCCGGCATCGCAGGGCACTTGTGGTTTGTCTATATGCTGCTCGGAGTCTATCTGCTTATGCCGATAATCTCACCATGGATTAAGACCCTTACCAAGCGAGGCGAAGAGATTTTTATTGGAGTGTGGTTTCTGACAACCTTCATCCCATTTCTGCGCTATCTCGGACAGGCAGAACTCTACGGTGAGGCTATATGGAACGAATTCTCGCTCTTTTACTATGTTAGCGGCTACATCGGCTACGTTGTGATTGCCCACTACATCCGCACCTACGTCATCGATTGGTCGTGGCGCAAGGTCCTCTCCGTCGGACTACCCCTCTTCGTCGTAGGCTACGCCATCACAGCGGGTTGGTTCTACTGGTATGCCCTCTCGGAGGTGGGGGTCAATGCCGAAGGCATGATTCTCGGCTCGATGGCAGACCTGCGCGATGTGGAGGCGAGCTGGAGGTTCTGCACCCCGGGTGTGGCAATGATGTCGGTGGCTCTCTTTATCGGATTTAAGAAGATTACATGCGATAAGGGCTGGTTCTATCGTCTTATAACCGACGTCTCGAAGTTGAGTTACGGCATGTACCTGATGCATATCTTCATACTCAACGCCGTATTCCGCGGTTTGACATGCAACCTGCCCACACCGCTCTCGATCTTCTCAACAGCGGTGACAACCTACATAATCAGCTATCTGCTGACCAAGGTAATATCCTACCTGCCCAAGAGCAAGTACATCATCGGATAGCGATTACACATTCTTCCAATAAAAGAGTGGGAGCCAAACGAAATGGCTCCCACTCTTTGCATCATTACCCCACTTTTGCCCTCAGCAAACCGATATTTTCAATTGCTCTCCCGCCTTCCGCGAACCGACATCTGCACAAAAGCAACAAGTGTCGGCTCACAACTGCCTACTTGTCATCTGCGAGGACTCTTTGTCGATACTCTGTAAGCGAACAACCCTTAACTCGGACAAACACTCGGCGGAATGTCGATATCGAATTAAAGCCGCACGACTCGGCAATCTCAACCATCGTTGCCTTCGATGCCGGATCATCCAGCTTCTCCAAGGCGGCCTCCAGACGAAAACCATTGATGTAGTCATAGAAGGTTGTGTTGAGAGTGTTATTCAGGTAGTTCGAGAGATAGGTTCGATTGGTTCCCACAGCCACAGCGAGATCCGAGAGAGTCAAGTGTGGATTCTCCCAAATCTTCTCTTCGGCAAGTAAATGCTCTAACTTCGCGACCAATGCCTCACTCAAGACTCCATCTAGAGGCAATCTGAGAGGCGGTGCGGCAGCTATTGTTGGCACCTGCTGACGGTCGGCATGGTAGATAACCAACATCCACATCGACAACAATAGCAACTGATAACAGCTATCGACTATCCATGACGAGAAGTAGCACGACACGGTCCACACTATAAAGGCTATGACCAGCATAACGACCACCTCCCACAACCAATTGACCTGCAGAGATTCGATGTTGGAGTAGTTCTCGCTCAACACCTTGTTGTAGCGTTTTATGGAGAAGTAGATGTAGATTAAGGTACACAGGCCGTAGATCACCGAATAGATAAATACGCTGTGGTATATCCACTCAGACCCCACTATCGCATAGAGCATGATTGCTCCAATGTAGGGAGCCAATGTCCACAACACCCGTCGAATTGTACACCATCCGCTATCGAGCAACTCCAGGACGAAACAAAATCCTGCCGGTATAGCCGTCATGTCGACCAAAATCAGAATGTTAGATATGTAATTATTACGAATAATGGGCGTTGCATAAAAGAACAGATCCTTCAACTCCAAAAAGCCCCAATAGAGCAATATCACTCCACAAAGGCCCTCCAAACGTGACGATTCGTGATGAGAGAATCTTCTCCATCCCGCCATCAAGAACCACATTGTCACCAATCCGTGGATAAAGTAAAAGAGTCTTTCGTCAATCATCTCAGCGAGTTAATTTTTTCGGTAGCAAGATATAAAATTTTCTCTATTGTCCAAATACCTATCTACAAAAGCGATGTTTCATTCGGTACAAACTTGTGTCGTTGCGTAAAATTGGGCTGAAAAAGAGCCAATATACGGCAGTACAGAGCTCCTCGATTGCAATCCGGTGACGCTTCGCCGAAGGCACATGGTTGCGAGATTTGAAATAGTTTTGTACCTTTGCATCGGCAAGTCCGCTCTATCGCTGCCTGCGCATGCAGGGGGAGGAAAGTCCGAGCAACATAGAGCACCGTCCAAGTTAACGGCTTGATGCCCGCAAGGGCATAGTAGTGTAACAGAGAATAACCGCCCCATGCGGAGTTTCGACCTTGGAGGTTCGGGACTCGGGGTAAGGGTGAAAAGGTGGGGTAAGAGCCCACCGCGGAGGTAGTGATACGCTCCGGCAGTACGCCTGACGGGTTGCAAGACCATGTATACCGATAATTAAGGATTGCTCGTCCGCTGTCGGGGGGTAGGTCGCTGGAGGCTGTGGGAGACTGCAGTCGTAGATAAATGATAGAGGCTTCGTCCTTTTGAGGGCGGAGAACAGAACTCGGCTTATAGGACTTACCGGCTAAGGCTGTCCAACGCGATGTTGTGACAGCCCTTTCTATTATCCGAATTTGGCATTGTCGCAGATTATCAATATATTTGTATGTCAAACAAAACACCAAACAGTATGAAAAAGTCTTTACATCTACTCCTTACCACCATCCTGGCTCTTGCTCTTACAGCATGTGCAGAGCCGCAGCGTAGCGGAAATCCGATTATTGAGGGTTGGTATGCCGACCCCGAAGGTGTGATTTTTGGCGATACCTATTGGGTCTATCCCACGTGGTCGCAGCCCTTCCCGGAGCAACTTCATCTTGACGCCTTTTCGTCAAAAGACCTCATAACATGGCAGAAGCACGAGCGCATTATCGACCAGTCGCGCATATCGTGGCTCAATAGTGCATTGTGGGCTCCCTCGATTATCGAGAAGGATGACAAATACTATCTCATGTTCTCGTGCAATGATGTTCACGAAGGCGAGATCGGAGGTATCGGTGTAGCCGTAGCCGACAATCCCGCAGGCCCTTTTACCGACCTTTTGGGCAAGCCGCTCATCAACGAAATTATCAACGGAGCACAACCCATCGACCAATTTGTATTTAAGGATGTTGACGGAACGTACTATATGTATTATGGTGGATGGAAACACTGCAACGTCTGCAAACTCAACGACAACTTCACAGGCTTCATCCCATTCGAGGATGGCGAAATCTTCAAGGAGATTACCCCGGGTGAGTATGTCGAGGGTCCCTTTATGTTTATCCGTGATGGCAAGTACTACTTCATGTGGTCGGAGGGCAAGTGGACAAAAGATAACTACCGCGTAGCTTATGCCATCTCGGACAATCCGCTCGGCCCCTTCGAGAGTAGAGGTGTGATTTTGCAAACCGACCCCGCGGTGGGCACAGGCGCCGGTCACCACTCGGTAATGCACAATCCCCGTAGCGGTAAATACTATATCGTATATCATCGTCACCCGATAGGAGCCACCAGCGGCAACGACCGTCGTACCTGCATCGACGAGTTGCACTTTGCCGAGAATGGAGATATTCTCCCCGTGGTTATGACCTTCGATGGTGTCGAGGCTGACCCGCTGAAATAGGCTCTTTGCAGAGTGTTACAAAGCAACGAAGGCTGCCCGTCATAGTGTCGAGGCAGCCTCCGTTGTTTGTTGTAGAGTTGTCGATAAGCCTATCTGTATTTGTTGCTTATCAAGGTCATAAACTCCTCGCGGGTACGATGGTCCGAGAGGAAGATGCCGGTAAATGCCGAGGTTGTGGTTGCCGAACTCTGCTTCTCGACTCCACGCATCTGCATACACATGTGACTCGCCTCGATAACCACCGCAACACCCATCGGATTGAGTGCCTCCTGGATGCTATCGCGAATCTGCACCGTAAGGCGCTCCTGCACCTGCAGACGGCGAGCAAAACACTCCACCACGCGGGCAATCTTCGAGAGTCCGGTGATATATCCGTTCGGGATATACGCCACGTGCGCCTTGCCATAGAATGGCAACATGTGGTGCTCACAAATCGAGTAGAGCTCGATATCTTTCACAAGCACCATCTGCTTGTACTCCTCCTTGAATATTGCCGACTTGATAATCTCAATCGGGTCCTCGGTATAGCCCTTTGTGATGAACGACATCGCCTTGGCCACACGCTCAGGCGTCTTGAGCAGCCCCTCGCGCTCGGGATCCTCACCCAGCAAGCGCAAAATCTCGCGGTAGTGTACCTTCAGCTCCTCTATAGCCTCAGGTGAATAGAGATCTTCACGTTTATAATTCTTCTCCATCGCTCTACTTCATTAAGGGTTTTATATCCTTGATGCGCAATTGGGTCGAGACCGTTCCGCGATAGTGATTCTCGACAATCTGGTAGCAGACATCAATGGGTCGACCGGCACGAATCCACTCGTAGTGGGTCGGCTGCTGGAATGCAATTGTCGGAATAGTCGTATTGGGCTTCTCGCGCTGCATCAGATCCATACGCAGGTGCTCCATATCGGCACCAACCAACTTCGCATCTCCCTGGTTGCTCACTGCGTATGTCGCAAAGACAGGTGCGGCATTGCCGGGGCCAAAGGGTTGGAAGCGATTGAGCTGGCGGTTGAACTCGGGCGTGATATCCGAGAAGAGTAACGGAGAGTCGATATCTACCTGCGGCACCAAAGTCTGCGGGTCGATATTCTGCTCAACGTACTCATTGAAACGGCGGGTAAACTCCTCGACATTCTCCGGCTTCATCGTGAGTCCGGCAGCGTACATGTGTCCACCGAAGTTCTCGAGCAGGTCAGAGCACGACTCTACAGCCTGATAGAGGTCAAATCCCGGAATCGAACGTGCTGAGCCCGTAACAAGGCCATTACTCATCGTCAAGACCACCGTCGGACGATAGTAGGTCTCGATAAGACGCGATGCCACGATACCCACGATACCCTTCATCCACTTGGGGTTATATATCACCGTACTCTTACGCTGTTTGAGTTCGGGATTGCTCTCGATGTAGTTATGAGCCTCAAGCGTAACCTTGCGGTCGATATTCTTGCGGTCTTGATTGAACGAGTCGATGTCGTTACCCAGCTCAATGGCCATCTTCGCATCACCCTCAATCAGCAGACTTACAGCCGCATGTCCGCCCGAGGGAGCAGCATTCTCATCGTTCTGATCCATACGCATACGGCCGGCCGCGTTGATGCGAGGACCGATCTTGAATACGATATCATCAATCGAGATCGTATGACTCTCCAGACCGCAAATCTTAATAATCGACGACAAACCCTCCGAAGGCGAAGAGTTGAGTTTCTGCAATCCGTAGTGCGCCAAAACTCGATTCTCGTCCGTCAACGGCACAATATCGCTGGCGATACTTACCACCAACAGGTCAAGCAAGTGTGTAATCTGCTCGAACGGAATGCCGTTCTTCTGGGCATACGCCTGCACAAGTTTGAAGCCGACACCGCAACCCGACAACTCATCAAACGGATAGTGACAATCGGGACGCTTGGGGTCAAGGACAGCCACCGCACGAGGTATCTCGTCGGCGGGGAGGTGATGGTCGCAGATGATGAAATCTACGCCTTTCTGCTTTGCATAGACAACCTTCTCGGTAGCCTTGATACCGCAGTCCACGGTAATCACAAGGCTCACACCCTTACGGGCTGCGAAGTCGATACCCTTCACCGAGATACCGTAACCTTCGGTATAACGGTCGGGAATGTAGAAGAGCAGATTGGTGTGGCCTATCTGGCGCAGGAACTTGTAAACCAGCGCCACGGCAGTTGTGCCATCCACATCGTAGTCACCATAGACCATGATCTTCTCACCATTACGCACCGCCTGCTCAACACGAGCAACAGCCTTATCCATATCCTTCATCAGGAATGGGTCGTGCAGATGCGCAAGGCTCGGACGGAAGAATCTGTCTGCTTTCTCTACAGTGTCTATGCCTCTTTGTACCAGTAGGTTAGCCAACACGGGTGCAATACCCAATGCAGCAGAGAGATTCTCCACTGCCCGGGTCTCGCCCTGCGGTTTGACCACCCATCTTTTGTTTATGGGCATAATCTTTAATTTTTATATATTTTAACATTCAAATTTTTGCTTAAATTATTAATAACCAATTTTTTAACCTCTTCCATATCGGGAGCCGATCCCAACTCGCGCTCCATCGAAGTCACTCCCCTATCGGTAAATCCGCAAGGGTTAATATGGTTAAAGTAGCGCAGGTCTGTCGTCACGTTCAAGGCAAACCCGTGCATAGTAATAAAACGCGAAGCGCGAACACCTATTGCGCAAATCTTACGCAAATTTCGCTCCTCGGCACTTCCGAGCCACACGCCCGAGGCTCCGGCAACCCTACCGGCCTCGATGCCATAGTGTGCCACAGTGTCGATGATACTCTGCTCCAGGGCGTCAATATAGTCACGCAGACCAATGCCCAAGCGCTCGATATCGAGAATCGGATAGCCCACAATCTGACCTTCGCCATGGAAGGTCACATCACCCCCACGGTCAATGCGGTAGAAGTCGGCACCGATACTACGCAGATACTCCTCGCCAAGCAGCAGGTTGCTCTCCTTGCCATTTTTGCCAAGGGTATAGACCGCCGGATGTTCGACTATCAGCACCGTGCCGACAGCCTCATCGCCATCTACGCGCACCTCGCCTCCGTCTGATACCAGACCCACACGACTCTTTGCCTTGCTTTCGAGCAGAGCATCAAAGAGCGAGCGCTGTAAATCCCAGCACTGCTTGTAGTCCATACGACCAAGGTCTTTGTACCAAGCAAACACGTTTTATCCCTTTCGCCCATCGGCCTTGGATCGCTACCACTCTGCACCGCACCCCTGCGGTTCAAAACGGCATACGCCATACCCGATGGTTATTTCACGCTGTTAACGCTCTCCAAAGCCTCTTCCGCCAGATACGAAGAACGCACCAAAGGCGCACTCGCACAGTAGGAAAAGCCCATTTCGAGAGCCTTTTGCTTGTACCAATCGAATTTCTCGGGAGTGATATATTCCGCAACGGGATAGTGCTCCAAAGTCGGTCGAAGGTACTGACCGAGGGTCACAATCTGCACACCAGCATCACGCAAGTCATGCAACGTCTGCAACACCTCGTCATCGCTCTCGCCCAAACCGACCATAATACCGCTCTTGGTGACGGCACCCTGCTCTGCAAGGTGTCTCAACGCTGCCAAGCTCGTAGCATACTTTGCTCTCGAGCGCACAAGCGGCGTAAGTCGTTCGACGGTTTCGATGTTGTGCCCAATAATATCGGGCTTCGATGCCAACACCACCTCCAAGAGGTCGGGGCGGGCATCCAAATCGGGAATAAGGAGCTCAATTGTTGCGTTAGGATTCTTCGCTCGGATAGCCTCGACGGTCTGCGCCCAGTGTGCAGCACCCCCATCAGGCAAATCGTCGCGAGTAACAGAAGTTACGACAACGTGCCGAAGTCCCATCAGAGCTACGCTCTCTGCGATATGTTGCGGTTCCTCCGCATCGGGAGCCAATGGCCTGCCCGACTTTGTCGCACAAAAGCGGCAACTGCGAGTACAGATATCCCCCAAAATCATAAAAGTTGCTGTTCTCTTGCTCCAGCACTCCGACTTGTTCGGGCACATTCCGCTACTGCAAATAGTGTGTAGCGAGTGGCGTTTTACAATTCGGTCGACCTCCGCAAATGTAGCGGTGTCGTGAAGCTTGATCTTCAGCCAATGGGGTTTTCTCTGTACATTTACCTCGTCATACAACTTCGGCATTTTAAGTTCATTATTTTCCAATTGGCACAAAAATAGCGATATTTTTCTGTATATCCAAAAAAATATCACCTTCGTGCCTAAAAAATAGCCTGATTATACTATTTGGAAGGAAAATTTGTTGCAAAGACTACATGAGGGCAACTCCAAGAGTTTGGCTTCAAGCACATAGCGACAATAAGAGGCTGTCCAACAAACACTGTTGAGACAGCCTCTTATCGTAGAAATGTATAACAAAAGGATTTAATGCAGAAAACTACAATCCACGCACGTGCTTCTCCCACGCCCAAGCCGAAGCGAGCGTATCGTCCAGCGAGCGCTCAGCCTTCCAACCGAGCTCCTCGTTTGCCAGAGCCGTATCAGCCCAGATTGCCACAACATCGCCCGGACGACGCGGAGCGACCTTGTAGTTGAGTTTCAGATTGTTGACACGCTCAAATCCGCGTACCAGCTCAAACACCGAGGTTCCGTTGCCTGTTCCGACATTGAAAATCTCGTAGCGAGCCTTGCTCTTGCCATCAATCATACGAGCGATAGCCACCACATGAGCCTTAGCCAGATCGACAACATCAATGTAGTCGCGCAGGCACGAGCCATCGGGTGTCGGATAGTCATCACCGAAGATGCTCAAACACTCACGCACACCGGCAGCGGTCTGCGTAATGAAGGGCACCAGGTTCTGTGGCACACCGCGTGGCAACTCACCGATAAGAGCCGACGGGTGGGCTCCAATGGGGTTAAAGTAGCGTAGCGCGATACCATTCAAAGCCTCGTATGCGGTCACCGAGTCGCGTAGGATATCCTCACACATCTGCTTGGTATTGCCGTATGCCGAAGTTGCCGGCTTGCGGGGTGTCTGCTCTGTGACGGGAAGTTGGTCGGCCTCGCCATAGACCGTAGCCGACGACGAAAAGACGATATTGTGACGACCAAACTCACGCATGAGGTCAATGACATTCATAAACGAGAGCAAGTTGTTGCGATAGTACTTCATCGGGTCGGCCACCGACTCGCCCACAGCCTTATAGGCTGCAAAATGGATTACCGAGTCGAAATCGTACTGCTCAAACACTTTACGGAAAGCCTCCTTATCGCAGCAATCGACATTCACGAAGGGGACATCAACGCCTGTAATCTTGCGCACACCCTCCACACCGCTCATATCGCTATTCGAGAGGTTGTCGGCAATGACAACGCCAAATCCGGCATTAATCAACTCCACAGCGGTATGCGAACCGATATATCCGGCACCACCGCTCACCAATACTGTCTGTTTCATATCTTTATAATTTATTAGTTTGATTCGTTCCTTTTTACAAAAGTATAAATTAATTCACAAAACGAGCTATCCCGAAACGATTAAAAATCAAAAAGATTCTCAAAGGCCACCATCTGTCCCGTTTTCGGGTGGACAAAAGCTATATATGCTGCATGCAGGCAGAGGCGCACATCCCTCGCACCGTAGAGCGCATCGCCAACAATCGGAGCCGCCAGACCCTCGGCATGAGCCGCATGCAGCCGCAGTTGATGGGTGCGACCCGTCAACGGCCGGAACTCGACAAGAGTCCGCCCTCCTCGTCGCTCAAGCACCCGATACTCTGTCACAGCTCGCCGACCCTTCTCGAAATCGACCTTTTGGCATGGTCGATGTGCGTAATCCGCCGACAACGGCAACTTCACACGCCCCAAATCGTCCTCTACAACACCTTCAAGCAGAGCTATATAACGCTTTTCGACACGACAGGCATTGAACTCGCCCTGCAATGAGCGATACACATCGAGAGATTTGGCTATAACGAGCAATCCCGAGGTCGCCATATCGAGTCGGTGAGCCACCATAACCCTCTCGGCATCGGCAAACCTCTCCCGTGCCCAACGCTCCACCGACCGCTTTTCGCTGCGGCCCTCAACCGAGAGCATGCCTTCGGGCTTGACCACCACAGCCATCCACTCGTCCTCATAAATCAGCGTTGGCTCGCTCGTTGCTACTGCATCCCGCCTCTCGACGTCCAGCCCCTGTAACATAAATCCCAATATCGGCCCGCACTTGCCCTGACATGATGGGTAGAAGGCTCCGTGATGGCGCACCTCTCCGCGCGGGGAGCGACCCTGCCAAAACTCCGCCATAGCGAGTGGTTGCATGCCGTTCAGATAGGCATACTGCAACAGTTTCGGAGCTGCACACTCCCCCGCTCCTGCCGGTGGAACACGCTGGGGTGTCGAAGCAAATATCTCACACAGATTTCGCTTCTCTCCTCGCGCATTGAGCATCTCAAACTGCTCGAATAGCCACGTCTGCAACTCCTCGGAGCGACATTTTCGTTCGGCCCTAAGAGTCTCTATTTCATTCTGATAGGTCTCAAGCTCATCGTCAATACGCTCAATCTCCTCGCGCCACCACCTCTTCAGGCGGGCAAGTTCTGCTTTTTGGAATTGGCTCTCGCGCGTAAGGGTTTCAAGTCGTGCAACATCGGTCGTCGTGGCACGTTCGGCATCACGCAGAGCCTTTTTCTCCTTGAGTGCACGTTTAGCCTCATCAATCTCGACCCAAGCCCGAGCCACCGACTCGGCAACTCTCGCTTTTAGGGCTGATAGAGTTGCACTGCGCTCCAACCCCTCAATCCTACGATTTATAGCCGAAATCTCGGCCTCGCCTTGGCGGAAGTGCTCGCCGGGCTGCAACATGTCGTAGACGGGCGGCACAAATCCGGCATGGACATTCCGCCCCGCCAGATTTCCCGAGAAGGCGGATAAATAACCCACCTCACCCGCTCGATTGCGCACAATGAGCACACCGAACATCTTGCCTTTGGAGATCTCCTCGCTCCACTCGGGATGCTGCGCCAGAAGAGCGCACACCTCCGCAGATGCACGCAGACACAGAGGGTGTGGCTCATAGTCGAACGGATTATTCATCCGCTCGGGCAGAGCCTCGCCATCGGCAAGTATAACTCTATGAAAAATCTCCGAAAGTTCCATCTTTCGGTCTTAGACGGAGGAGCCTTAATTAGATTTCGCCCGTTGGAGTCACCTCGACATCGGCCCGTGCCGGAGCCGCGCTTTCAGGCACAACCATCGGTTGAATCATAGGACGTGACGACACGATGCTATCGACAATGTATTTGGTAAAACCGCGCCATGGCAGGACTCCAAAGTACTCTTTGTAGTGAAGCTCAACCACGTTGCCACTCTGCAACATCAACTCACGGGCAACTCGCTCGTTGGCTACCGAGAATTCAAACTCGTATGACTGAATGGAGCCGGCCGCCTTCGAACGCAGACCCGACTGAATCAATTTACCCTCATACGTCTTGAACAGAACACCCTTATACACGACGTAATTCAACTCTCCACTCTTAACGCCCTCGCCAAAGACAAAGCAATAACGAAAATAGAAGAATGCCGCACCGCCAACGAGCAGTATCAACACCAATGCACCCCAAAACTTTTTCATAACATGGTCTGTTAATTGATTTATGATGCAAAGTTAAACGATTTCGGCCGAAATGCAAATTTTCACACCCGATCGGCATTGTTTCAACCTATCACTCCTTCAAAAAAAACACATCTAACCGCTTTTTTACGCATTGGCATCTTCTTTTTACGTAAAAAATCAGCTCTGAATGTGGATTTAGTACATTTGCATTGGAAACACGTCAGCAGACGCGAAGGTTAGTCATTCAATTATTAACTAATTTATACTATTATGAAGAGAAATCGACTTTTTGCAACGGCGAAAAGAGTTTTGGCCGTATTTGCAACCACCCTGCTTTTTGCAGGATGTGAAGGATTGCTCCCCGGTTTTGGAGAAGACCCCGAGGGAGAACAGATTACCATTACCGCTTCGACCGAGAACACGCGAGTTTCGATTGATAGCGAAGACCGCGTGCTGTGGAAAACAGACGATTCTTTCACGGTGCAGGCTATCGAGAACAACGACGGTACAATGATAGAGGTATTTTCTCTGTTGTCGGGCGTGGATCAATCGACCGGCTCATTTACCGGTACCAAACCCGAATGGAGCGGTCGCTCGTATGCATACTACGGAGCCGCTGCTTCGGGAGCACTTACCGCACGTGTTCCCGCTACGCAGGAGTACCATTGGGATGGTGGTTTTTCGATGGATGTATTGCCGATGGCAGCCATTTGCGAGAATATCGAAGATGGCGTTCAGTTCAAGAATGTGGCAGGTATCATCGAGTTCAACATCTCGGGAACTCAACACCTTGCAAGCATCGAGGTTAGCGCCAAGGAGTCGCTGTCGGGAATGTTCGACATCGACCAGACGACCTTCGAAAAGAGCAGTTCGATAAGCGATGGCGGAAACATCGTACTTACCAACATTAACTATAGTCTCTACGAAGATCGTGCCATGCCGTTCCGAATCGCTGTCATCCCGGGCACCTACCACGACCTCACCGTAAAAATGGTTAACGAAGATGGCTCGAGCGTAACTAAGACTGCCGAGGAGGCTATCGTTGTCGAGCGCAGTGCGATTACCCCGATCGAGGGCTTGGTTGATGGCACAGAGCCCGTCGAGGCAACCAAATATATCAACCTCGCATTCGTTGAAGAGGAGACCAACTGGTATCAGGTAACGGTAAAGTGCGAGATTTTGGACGTTGAGACACTCTTCGAGAAGAATATCCTCTATATGTGGGGTACCGATGCATTTATCAACGAGTGGATGGCAGCCAACCCCAACAAGACTATTCTTGATATGATGGCCGAACAAGGTGGCGTATATAATGAGAATATCGAATTTACATACAATGTAACCCCCGGTACAAACTACAACTTCTACGCGGTATGTATCTCTGTTGGAGCAGACTCTGTAAGCACCTATGGCGATGTTCAGCACATCTCCTACCTGCCCGAAATCCCCTACCACGAGAGCGCAACCCTCTCGATTGAGGTTCCCGAAGCAACCATTACCGAGACTTCGGCAGTTGCACACATTACCCCCTCGACCACATTTGCAAAGGTCTATATCGGTCTTTACAATGCGGCTGTTGATACCAACAACTCCGTAGAGCTAATTTTCTGGAATGTAGTAAAGAATGCAAATAGTGTGCATGAGAACGTCAGTGCTGCTTTTGATGAGCCGCTCGAAGGTTTTGCGCCCGCAAGCCAATACGTTGTCTATGCCGTAGGCGAGACTGCTGACGGCAAATACACTCACCTCACAAAGCAGTTCATTACCACGCCCGAACACGTTGCAGCAGCCGTGACCGCAACCGCATCAATTGTCGAGGTCAAGGATTGGACCGCCAAGTTCAACATTACGCTCTCGGAGGGCGCAACCGGATACAAGTATGCATTCTTCACAAAGGCAACCTATGACAACAACCCGACCGTTGATTGGGCTCACGAAGTATCGACATACGACACTTTCAGCACCAACACCGAATTGAATGCCAAAAACCTCACCGAGAACACGGAGTACGTCTTGATAACCATCGCTTACGATGCAAACGACACATACGGAGCCGCTTCGATGTTGAACTTCACAACCACCGATCTTGTTGCCGACTACAATGTAGCGGGTTACGACAAGTTCCTCGGCGAGTGGACAGTATCCTACACCATTAACGACGGCACACGTTTTGAAGACAATTACATCGCAACAGTTTCGCAGGTTGTGCGCGGTAAACTCTACGCCATCAAGGGTCTTGGAGGTACAGGTCTTGGCGATATTGACGACACTGTTTATGCACGCTTCAATGGTGATGGTCAGCCTATAACAATACCTGACAGCGAGGTTTTGTACGCGGGTCAGTACGATGCTAACTACCACATTCTTATGAC
>JAFQFG010000179.1 GCA_017398695.1 Alistipes sp. | reverse complement strand
GTTTGATAATGCTCTCTATGCTTCAGCACTCTGTCTTAATACCTTCTCATCGACTGTTACGGGCTGTGTCAATAAGGCTAATGTGACTGTTGACGGATGTACTTCGGAGCATAGTGGACCCGAAATGCATCTCGGAGGCCTTATTGCTCGTACCGATGCAAATTCGGTTATCTCTGGTTGTGAGAATTTTGGTAAGGTTGAGACCACTTCTACCAACCATACCAAATTGGCAGCGCAGATTGGTGAGATGCGTCACGGCGGTATTGTGGGCTATAACCGTGGTCAGGTTGAGAATTGTACCAATGAGGGCCAGATTGTATCGGCATTCAATTGCGGCCGTAAAGGTATTGGTGGTATCGTAGGTCGTGGTACAGGAACCAGCACGCTTAATAATTGTATCAACAAAGGAACTCTTTCAGACTCCTCAATACGTATATATGGGAATGTGAATGACCATAACCGTTGGATACATGTTGGAGGTATTGAAGGTTTTGCAGCAAATCCAATTAGCAACTGTACTAACGAGGGAGCAATCAATACTACCACTAATGTGAAGATTCTGCACATTGGAGGAATTGTTGGACGTATAAATGGTGAGAATAGCGTGGTATTAACCAAAAATAGCAATACAGGAGCTATCCATCATAATGGACAAACACGTCAGACATTTGTAGGAGGTATCGTTGGTTCTACCGATGGGAAACAACTCCCTGCTCTTGATTTGGAGGGTTGTACTATCGGGGGTTCGATTCTGATCGAGGGACTTGAGCAGTCAGCAGCGCAGACAATGGTAAGTGCCGGTTCTGTGATAGGCATTGATAATAGTACATCAACTACGGTTGTTAGCAATGCTACTTCGACATGTTCAATCACCCTTGCCAATATTAAGGATGTGTCTCAGTACAAGGCCGGTTACCTTGGCGGTATCATTGGTTCTGCATATGCTGCCAATATTTCTAACTGTACGCAGAATGCAGATGTTGCTGTGACTGTCAATCGTTCGAAGAAGGGTTCAAGCAATATTCTCCACATTGGTGGTGTTGCGGGTGCGATTTTCTCTGGAAACTCTTCTATCACTAATTGCCACGCAACAAAGCTGGTTAAGACTTGGAACTATACCGTTGTGGATTTCTATACTGATGCAGCAGGTGTAACCTATACTCCCAATGTGACAGCAGGTATCCTTGGTAGCTATGGTTACGATAAGAGCTATGATACGATTGGTAATATCACTATCAATGATTGTACTTTTAGCGGTGATCTTGTGAACTATCGTGGCCACGGAGCCGGTATCGTAGGATATGTGTTAAATGGTACTGTATCGAATTGTAATGTGACCGGTAATTTGTATGCTGATAGTGGGTATGGTTACACTTTTGCGGGTGGTATTGTAAGTGCTGCGGAAAATTCAACCATTACTGATTGTTGGTGTAAGAGTAAGATTCATTCGAAGAGTACATCTGCCCATGCAGGCGGTATTGCTGCATTCCTCGTATATAAAGCTTCTGTCAAGAATTGTGCATACTATGGTGACTTGTCTGCAGAGACAACCAATTATGGCGGAGTCGTTGGTAGAGTAATAAATAGTGCAGATGCAACTGTTACAATCGAGAACTGTAAGTTCGGTGGTACGGTAGGTGGCACAGCTATCACTGCTGATAATGTAGCATCAAAAGCTGTGGGTCTTGGTACTGCAACCGTTACAGGCACAGCCCTTTGGGACGGTACTGTTGCCGAGTAACTCTTTTTAGAACTTTTGTCGGGCTGCTTATAGGCAGCCCGGCAAAGGCTCTTTTTAGAAATTTGAAAATGGCGGGAGACCGCAAAACAGAGATGAAACGATTTTCATTTGCAATTGTAGCGCTGATTGTAGCGCTGACATTCAGCATAGCCTGCACATCGGATAACCCCGAGGGACCGAATGGAGGCGGCACAGGCAATGGCGGAGGCCAAAAGCCTTCGGGACACATTACCGTCAGAGGCGTTGTCTACTGTGGTGGTGTCAAGACACTCGAAGGAGTGGTCATTTCAGATGGTCTGAAGTGCGTACAGACCGATAAAAACGGATGCTTCGAACTCGATTCGGACCTCTCTCGCACGAAATTTATTATGGCAAGTATCCCCTCGGGATATGCCGCTTCGGTGGATGAGAACGGACTGCCGATATTCTACCACCGCGTAACTGATGACGAAAGAGATGCAAATTCGGTGGAAGCAACCTTCGAATTTTACCCTATAACAACCAATCCCGAGCGTTATACGCTTATCGTGGGAGCAGATCCACAACCACGTGCTAAGACGGCAGGATATGACAGAATTGCCTACCATTCGCTCGATGTGTGTGAAGATTTTTACCGCGACATGCGTGAGAGTGCATCCGCAATTTCGGGCCACAATGTCTATGGCTTGATGTTGGGCGATATCGTGCATGAGAATATGTCGCTGTTCTCAAACTATGTTGCGGGCCTCAAAACACTCGGATTTCCGATGTTTAATGTCCTTGGCAATCACGATAATGATCCGACGGCAGCTAACGATGTCGAGGGCCGTCGCAGCTTTGAGGAGAGGCTCGGTCCTACCTACTATTCGTTCAATATCGGCAAGCAACACTATGTGGTGCTGGATAACCTTGTGATGAGAAAGAACGCTTCGACCGGGCGCCTTACGGAGTATGATCAGGGCCTTACGGACGAGATTTGGCAGTGGTTGCAGAACGATCTGCAGTTTGTTGATCGCTCGACAACGCTGATGGTGGCGGCTCACTCGCCGATGTTTATGCAGGCACACATGAGCGACCGCTCGGCATCGACCGACAACCACCGCTCGGATTATGCCACTCTCTTGTCGAAATTTGCAAAGGTGCACGCATGGGCCGGCCATACCCACACCACATTCAACTACAACTATCCCGAGTCACATGCGTTGAAGAGCATCGAGGTGCACACATTAGCACGTTCGACGGGTGAACTTTGGACCAACGAATATATCGCAGATGGCACACCGCGTGGTTACACTGTGGTGGAGGTTGATGGCGATAATATTTCGTGGAGATTTAAGCCTACGATCTACCAAACTGCAGCCTACTCGGATCAGACTTCACCGCAGCCGGAGTATAAGTACCGCGATTGGAGTTATGACGATAGTGGTGTGGCGAAGATGAATATGGGCGGTGCAACCCTCTCGGAGTCGTATCAGATGAAGGTATACAAACCCGGTGAGTACCACAGAAATTATAACGATCTGATTGGTGGTAAGAGCCCTGACAATAAGTATGTCTATGTCGATGTGTTCCTGTGGGATGATAAGTGGGAGGCTCCGAAGTATAACGGAGTGACAATGACAAAGGTGGGGTATAAGGATGCCTACTGCCTTGCCGATTACGAGATGAAGTCGCACTACGCAACTCATGGCTACAAGCTGAGCAGTGATGCTTCATACACCCCGAGCGATAACGACCTGCATACCCTTTTCCGTGCCTATGAGACGAAGTCGAGTGGCTCGGGAACGGTGACTGTGACTGACCGATTTGGCAATCACTATTCGTCGAAGATCTCGTGGTAGTGGCTACCCATTCACGATTCGAATAACCAACAAACCTAATAGATGAACAGTATGAGATTTTTCAGAAGATTGTCGCTGACATTTTTGTTGCTTCTGTCAGTTGTCGCGGTCTACGCGGGTGGAATCAAAGATGCAACAGAGTTGGTAGCGTTTGTTACGGCCATAAATGGAGGCCAGGATATATCTGCCTATCGTAACGATAAGGGCGAGGTGTGTCTTGAAGCCGATATCGACATGGCGAAAGTCAAGAAATTTACATCAGTAAAGACCTTTGGCGGCGTATTCAATGGCCAGGGTTATGCCTTGAAGAATTGGAAGGCGCAGCGTGGCCTTTTTCACGAGATTTTGGAGGGCGGTAAGGTGTGTAATCTCCGCATCGACTCTTCGTGCGAGATGAAGGCACAGAATAAGGGTGGAGAGTTCTTTGTGGGATGGATTGCCGACATCAATAACGGCATTGTCGAGAATTGCGAAAACCATGCTCCCATTAACCATAAATCGACATATACGGAGAAGGATATCTATGTCGGAGGTATCGTTGGTTCGAACCGATATGTGGTGATGTCGTGCCGCAACTATGGCGCGATAACCTCGACATGTAGTGGTAGCGCTACGGAGGGCGAGTTACTGCGTATGGGAGGTATAGCCGGTGGCGCTTATCCGAAGATTGTCTCAGGTGCAACTATCGTGCGTTGTGAAAATCATGGAGCAGTGGCCTATTCGGGTGATATGCCCATGGATAGAGTGGGCGGAATTGTTGGTGAGACATTCGGTTCGACAACCAAGATGTGTATCAACCGAGGTGCCGTGAGCTCGTCATCGAGCCTTACGGCCGGCACTGAGATTGGTGATTCGTGGGTGGCAGGTATTGCTGCCTATGGCAAGCACGATGTGATCTGTTGTGATAACTTCGGTGATGTAAGTTCGACCGGTAGTCACCGAATTGTAGCCGGAGGAGTCTATGGCATGCCTCACACCAAGTTGGTTGTTGCCGACTGTACGAACTATGGTACTGTTGAGACTACTAACGAGTCTTTCGCATTGATCGGAGGTATTGCCGGCAACATAGGCCGTGAAGTGCATATTGTCAATGGCATCAACCGTGGCCGCGTGAGCTTCAAGGGATTTAGTCCCAATGATGCCTCTTGTATAGGAGGCGTTGTCGGAGCAGTATACACCAAGCGTGATGCAAAGTTCACTGTCTATCTGCGTCGATGTGTCAACTATGGTAAGGTTGAGAGCTTCGCGGGTGGTAATAACTACGAAAATCACGATCGAGCGATTCATACGGGTGGAGTTGTGGGCCGTGCGGCAGGCAACGGTGTCTGCAAGGTACGACTCCTCGACTGCGCCAATCGCGGAGAGGTAGTCGCGGCGACAGGTCGTCGTGGTAATATTGCCGGCATTGCAACTCAGACCGATGTGACGGGTGGCTGGTTCGATAATAACATGGCTGAGGCGGCTGAGCCCATGGCTGATGGTACGAATATTTACGGTCGTGTGACCAATACGCTCGGTGAGCCTGTGGCCGGATGTGTGGTTTCGGATGGAGTGCAGTGTGTCGAGACCGACGGCTATGGCTACTACGCAATGAAGAGCAATATGCAGAGCACTCGCTTTGTCTATATCTCGGTGCCCGATGGGTATAAGATACCCCATCGTAAGAGTGTGCCGCAGATATTCCGTCGTATCCCTCGCTATCAGAATGGTGCGTTGGCGAACTTTACTCTCGAGAAGCGCGATGCTCCTATCGACAAGTATACCGTCATTATGATTGGTGATCCGCAGATGCGTGGCCTTGGATTAGATGGCTCGGGTGAGCGTTATCGCGATGTCGTACTGCCCGATATTGCTGAATATAAGAAGAGCGTGCAGGGTGTGTTCTTTGCAATTAACCTTGGAGATTTGGTCTATAACTGGATGGCTGGATACGATGACTATCT
>JAFQFG010000178.1 GCA_017398695.1 Alistipes sp. | reverse complement strand
TAGGGTGCGCCACTTGCTGGAGTGTAGAGGTATCCGTCCATGGTGTTGGTAGTGATCGACGAGAGTGCGCTGTCGAGGAAGTCGTCATACGCCTGATCCCACTTCGGAGCACCGGCATCGCGCAAATCCTTGTTCCAGAGGTAGTATTTATCGAGGAACGGCCATGTGAAGTTTTTGTTGACATTTGCATCTGTACCCTTGGCATTTACCGACAACTGCGTAAAGCGGCAGATGGTCACATTCTCTGCTACGCCTGCAACCTTAACCGACAATGTCAGGTTACGCGAATATGGGGAGTCATTCTCGGCAAAGTTCAATACTATGTCATGTGTTCCGGCCTCGCCTCTCTCGCCTGCCGAGATAGTTGCGATGCGGGTCTGCGAAACCTTTGCCTCCCAAGCTGCATCGGCAGTGATGGTAATGGTAACCTGCTGAGCCTCACCCTTAATCTCCATCTTATCCTCACAACTCTTGTAGGTAATACCGGTCGGCTTATTGTCTTTAATTTCGTCTCCGCCATTGGTACAAGCTGCCAGTACGAATGCCAGACCACACAAAGCCAATTTGAACAAATTTTTCATTTTCTCTTGTTTTAATTTTAGTGTTAGCGTGCAAAGATAACGCTTTACATTGAAAATTTAGTCTTTTTTGCCGAAAAATATTTACACCATGACGAAATGCCACACTCGCTGCACTTTGGGGAGCGAGCCGTGCAGACATATCGGCCATGCAGAATCAGCCAGTGATGGGCTATGGGCAGCAGGTGCGAAGGGATATGCTTTTCGAGTTGCAACTCGGTCTGCAACGGGGTTTTGGCTCCGCGTGTCAGACCAATGCGTGCCGAAACCCTGAAAACGTGAGTGTCGACCGGCATAACCTCCTTCTGCCATAACACTGCCCCAACGACATTGGCAGTCTTGCGCCCGACCCCGGGCAACCGCTGCAACTGCTCACGCTCACTCGGCACCTCACCGCCAAACTCATCACGCAGCATCCGCGACATCGCCGCCAAATGTTTTGCTTTATTATTGGGATAGGAGATGCTCTTGATGTAGCCGTATATCTCCTCGGGCGTAGCCTCGGCCATCGCCTCGGCAGTGGGATATGCCTCGAAGAGTGCCGGAGTGGTCATATTGACCCTCTTGTCGGTGCATTGAGCCGAGAGCACCACCGCCACCAGCAACTCGAATGGCGAGCGGAAGTTGAGTTCGCTCTCTGCCACAGGCATACTCTCCTGAAAATAGGCTATAATCCCGTCGTATCGCTCTTTGAGAGTCATTGTCGTTATATTTTTGTCAGTTTTGCAAATTTAGCCAGCAGGGTCTTTTCGCCATAGCCGCCATCGAACTCCACGATAAGTTTATGGTCGGTGGCGAGTGCCTCGATATGGCGAATCGTGCCTGCTCCGAACTTCGGATGCTCGACCCGCTCGCCCACAGCATAGCTGCAGGGTGCTGCAGGGGCGGTCTGCGATGATGCAGTTTCACCCTCGACTCTGCGTGAAATGCCCAATCGACGCATACCGTCGGTTGAGGTGCGCACCGGCTCGACAATCGCAGGATTTGGTCGTGACGGCTTGGGCTGCTCCTGGGGTCGGTTTTTGAAGCGGTAGTCGAAACGCTTGCGCAACTCCTCGACGGCTGTGCGACCCTCGCTATTCACACGACTGCCCGCCTCGTTGAACGATTGTGTGGGGCGCGAATTGCGCTTAACCTCGAAGTCGGCCTCGATATACTCCTCGTCAATCTCCGCGAGGAAACGGCTCTGCTGCGAAAACTCCATATTTCCCCACTTGAAGCGCATCTCGGCATAGGAGAGTGTCGCCTCCTTCTTGGCGCGGGTCAGCGCAACGTAGAACAATCTGCGCTCCTCCTCCAGGCCGTCGGGGGTCTCCATCGCTCGTTGCGACGGGAATAGATTCTCCTCCATGCCCACAACATATACAAACTCATACTCGAGACCCTTTGCCGAGTGGACGGTCATCAGCGTAACTTTGTGTTGCTCCTCCTCGTCCTCGTTGTCCATGTCGGTCATAAGCATCACGCTCTGCAACCACTCCTCGATGGTCGCCTCCTCCGACTCCTCGCGTTCGCCATTGCGAATCTCGGCATCGCGCTGCTCCTTGAAGAGCTGCATCGTGTTGAGCAACTCCTCGATATTGTCGATGGCACTCTGCGCCTCGGGGGTGTTCTCGGTGCGATATGCTCCGAGTATTCCCGAACGGGTGGCAACCTCCAAACCGAAGTCATAGAGGCTCTTCTCGGCATCTGCACGAGCCAACGAGAGCGAGCGAATCAACTCCACAAACTCGGTGACCTTGCGCACAATGGCACGGGTCACAGTGTCGGTAATGGGCTCTGCAACGAGCGTATCGACCGCCTCCCACATCGACACTCCCTTCTGGCGGGCAATGGCTTCGATGCGTTGGATGGTGGTGTCACCGATGCCTCGTGTCGGATAGTTCACGATTCGCTTGAAGGCCTCATCATCGCGCGGATTGATTATCAGGCGGATATAACCCAGCATATCCTTTACCTCCTTGTGGTCGTAGAATGAGCTGCCCTTATATATGCGGTAGGGTATTCCTCGGCGGCGCAGGGCATCCTCAAAGACCATCGACTGATTGTTGGTGCGGTAGAGAATCGCCACCTCGTTCCAGTCGGTGCCACTCTGTCGCACTCTGTCGCGCAAGTCGTTCACAACAAGTTCGGCCTCCTCGCGGTCGGTGTAGGCGCGGAACAATCGCACGGGAGAGCCCTTTGACCCCTCCGAGAAGCACTTCTTCTCCATGCGACGGGAGTTGTGCTTGATGACCGAGTTTGCTGCCTCGACAATGGTCTGGGTCGAGCGATAGTTCTGCTCGAGTTTGAAGACCTTGGCTTCGGGATAGTCGCGCTTGAAACTCAAAATATTCTCGATTTTCGCTCCGCGGAACGAGTAAATCGACTGCGCATCGTCACCCACCACGCAGACCCGCGAATGGAGTTGCGACAGGCGACGGATGATGATATACTGCGCGTAGTTGGTATCCTGATACTCATCGACCAAGATATATTGAAACAGCTCCTGATACCTCGCCAACACGTCGGGACAATCCTTTAAGAGGATATTGGTCTGCAACAACAAGTCATCGAAGTCCATGGCTCCATTCTGCTTGCATCGAGCGCAGTAGATGTTGTAGATATTGCCAAATTCGGGAATCTGCTTTTGGCGATCCTCCGCGCCATACGATGGGTTGGAGATGTAGGCTCCCGGGGTTACAAGGCAGTTCTTGGCATACGAAATGCGCGAGGCGAGCAGATTGGGTTTGTATTTGTCGTCATCGAGATTGAGCTCTTTGACAATGGTTTTGAGCAGGTTTTTTACATCCGAAGGCTCATAAATCGTAAAACTCTGAGGGAAGCCTATCTTGTCGGCATTCTCGCGCAAGATTCGCGCAAAGACCGAGTGGAACGTGCCCATACGCAGGTAGCGACTGCGCGAGCCTATCATTGTCTCGATGCGTGTACGCATCTGCTCGGCAGCTTTGTTGGTAAATGTCAGTGCCAGAATATTATATGGTGCCACACCCTGCTCAATCATATAGGCTATGCGCGAGGTCAGCACACGGGTCTTTCCGGAGCCGGCACCGGCTATGATAAGCGAGGGAGAGTCGTAGTTCACGACTGCATCACGTTGCGCTGGGTTGAGTCCTTGTAAAATTTGCGATTCCATATCTTCTCTATCTGCCGACAAAAGTACGAACATTTCCTGTGGTGGCGAAACTTTTTCTTCCGTTTTTTGTTTGAAAAGGGTTTAGATGAGCCCTGAGAAATCTCAAAACGGAAAAATTTGGTACAATTGTCGAAAATTTTACTAAATTCGCAACATATTTGCGCACTTTGCGTTAAGGATATACCATAGGAATTAAACACACACCATCAAATATGAGTGAAGTAATAAACATCAAAGAACTTAACGAGCGTATCGAGCGTGAAAGTCTGTTTGTCGATACGTTGCGTGGCGAAATGTCGAAGGTTATTGTCGGTCAGGCGCATCTGGTCGATACGTTGCTTATCGGTCTGCTCTCGAACGGACATATCCTGCTCGAGGGTGTGCCGGGATTGGCTAAAACCCTCGCAATCACAACTCTCGCCAAGGCTGTCGATG
Source organism: Alistipes sp. (assembly GCA_017398695.1). Classification (GTDB taxonomy): domain Bacteria; phylum Bacteroidota; class Bacteroidia; order Bacteroidales; family Rikenellaceae; genus Alistipes. The sequence goes on along the minus strand of JAFQFG010000178.1, from coordinate 20,222 downwards.
CCGACTTTTCGCGTATACAGTTTACCCCCGACCTTCTGCCTGCAGACTTGGTGGGTACGCTTATCTACTCACAGAAGAGTGAGGACTTTACCGTCAAGAAGGGCCCCGTATTTGCGAACTTCGTGTTGGCGGACGAGATCAACCGCTCACCGGCAAAGGTGCAGTCGGCTCTGCTCGAGGCGATGCAGGAGCGTCAGGTGACCCTCGGCGATAAGACCTATCCGCTGCCCGAGCCATTCCTCGTGTTGGCAACGCAGAACCCCCTCGAGCAGGAGGGTACCTATCCGCTGCCCGAGGCACAGGTCGACCGATTTATGCTTAAGGCCAAGATTACCTACCCCAAAAAGCAGGAGGAGCGTGAGATTGTGCGCATGAATCTTTCGGGAGCAGGTATGCCCGAGGTGAAGAAGGTTATCTCGCCCGCAGATATTGTGAAGGCGCGCAAAGTTGTCGAGGAGGTCTATATGGATGAGAAGATTGAAAAGTATATCATCGACATCATCTTTGCAACCCGTGAGCCGGCCGAGTATAATCTCGAGCGTCTGCGTCCGCTTATCGCCTACGGAGGTTCGCCCCGTGCCAGCATCTCGTTGGCAAAGGCTGCCCGAGCATACGCCTTCATCCGTCGCCGAGGTTATGTCATCCCCGAGGATGTGCGTGCCGTATGTCACGACGTGTTGCGTCATCGCATAGGTCTGACCTATGAGGCCGAGGCCGAGAATATCTCTACCGAGGAGATTATTACCGACATACTGAACAACGTAATCGTTCCCTAACAGCCGCAAAGCAGATGCAGCAGAACGAAAACGATATCCTCAAGCGCGTCCGAAAGATTGAGATTAAAACGCGCGGATTGTCGAATGAGATTTTCGCAGGAAAGTATCATACGGCATTTCGTGGTCGTGGTATGTCTTTCTCTGAGGTGCGAGAGTATCGCCCGGGCGATGATGTGCGCGATATTGATTGGAATGTGACGGCTCGCTCACGCAAGCCCCACATCAAGGTCTACGAGGAGGAGCGTGAATTGACAATGATGCTCGTGGTCGACGTCAGCGGTTCGCGCCTGTTCGGATCGGAGGAGCGCACCAAAAAGAACGTTATCACCGAAATCGCTGCGGTGCTCGCCTTCTCGGCCGCACAGAACAACGACAAGGTGGGTTGCATATTCTTCTCGGACAAGGTCGAGAAGTTTATCCCACCGAAGAAGGGCAAGAGCCATGTGTTAATGATTATCCGCGAGCTTGTGGGATTTGAACCTGAGTCGCAGCTCACCCGCTTGTCGGAGCCGATTCGCTACCTCACGAATGTCAACAAGAAGCGTTGCACAACCTTCGTGCTTTCGGATTTTCTGGATCCGGCAACCGATCGCGAAGGGTTGAATGATGCTTTGAAGATTGCCGGAGGCAAGCACGATATCGTTGCAATCCGTGTAACCGACCCTCGCGAGGCGGAGTTGCCCGATGTGGGAATCATTGAGTTGCAGGATGCCGAGTCGGGTCGCAAAGAGTGGGTAGATACCTCTTCGGCGCGTGTCAGAGAGCACTATGCCGAGTCGTGGCGCAACCATAGTGAGGCGATTCTCGACCTGCTGAAGCACAACCGCATCGACACGGCCACCATCTCGACCGAGGGTGATTATGTTACGGAATTGATAAAACTTTTCAAACAACGATAGAGCCTACTTTGATGAGCGTTAATATGACAGGTCTAAAAAAGAGGTTTTTGACGGTGGCGGCACTCTTTGTGACGTGCGTGGCATTCGGAGCTGCAGACGCTCCGACCATCTCTTCACGCATTGAGCCCGACAGTGTGATGATTGGTGGCCGTTTTACCTACATCATTGATGTCGAGAAGGATATGGTGCAGGAGATAGCTTTCCCCGAGTTCGAGGCCGACCCGAAGGGCGGTATTGAGCTTGTCGAGAGCCACCCCATCGACACAGTGTCGCGTGATGGTCGTCGCATGCACCTGCGCAAGCGCTACACGATGGCGGCCTTCGAGGAGGGTCGTATCGCCATGGGCGCAGCAAAGGTTCTCTATGCCGATAAGAATATCATCGACACACTCACGAGCGAGGGAGAGGCCGTGCTCAATGTTGCGACTTTCCAAATCGACTCCACATCACACGCCATCTTTGATATCAAGCCGCAAAAGACTCTGAAGTTCAAGCTGCGCGAAATCAGCGACTACCTGCTGTGGGGTTTGTTGGCGGCAGTGATCTTGGCCGCGGCAATTTATGGTTTGGTGCGTTGGTTACATTCGCGTGGCAAGAGCATCAAGAGCCTATTCACTCCGGCACCACCCGAGCCGGCACATATCGTGGCTATCCGTGCGCTTGAGGAGTTGCACAACCGCAAGCTCTGGCAGAATAATCTCCACAAGGAGTACTATTCGGTGTTGTCGGATATCCTGCGTACCTACTTGGCCGGACGTTTCGACGTGGGTGCTATGGAGATGACCACAGATGAGATTGCCGAGGCGGTGCGAGATATCGAGATGCCGACCAAGTGTTCGGTCGATCTGATGGGCGTGTTGCGCGATGCCGACCTTGCGAAGTTTGCCAAGTTCGAGCCCGATGCCGAGCAGAATGAGAGTGCCTACTCGAAGGCCTACTACTTCGTTGAGGAGACCAAGCCGGTGGAGCCGACTGCCGAGGCCGAGGATGAACAGGCTGTAATAGATAAAATCAACTGATGCTATGGGTAAGAGATTGATATTTATGATGATATTCGCGCTCGTGGCATCGTGTGTTATGGCGCAGAACATGCCCGAGCGTAGCTTGGTGCGTAAGGGTAATCGTCAATTCGAGCGCGAACGCTATGAGCGCAGTGTCGATAGCTATACCCGTGCTTTGGCGGCTGCTCCAAGGTGTTTCGAGGCGGGATATAACCTCTCGAATGCCCTCTTCCGTTCGGAGCGTTATGACAAGGCCGAGCAGACGTTGAAGAACTTTGTGGTGGACTCGACCCGAACAGAGGTGGAGCGTGCCGAGGCGTACTATAACCTCGGAAATACCCAATTTATGCAGCAGAAACTGAAGGAGGCGCTGGAGAGCTATCGCAACTCGTTGAGGCTCAATCCCGACGATATGGAGGCGAAGTATAACTACGCCTACACCAAGCGACTGCTCGAGCAGCAACAACAACAGCAACAGAATCAGCAAAACAACCAAAATCAGGATCAGAACCAAAACCAAAACGATCAGAATAACCAGGATAAGGAGGAGAATCAGGATAATAAAGAGCAGAAACAGAACGATCCTAATCAAAACCGCGATCAGCAGAAGCCTGAGGAGAAGGAGGAGCAGCAGCGTGAGGGTATCTCTCCGCAGGAGCGCGAGGCTATGCTGGAGGCTATTCAGGCTCAAGAGGATAAGACTCAGGAGAAGGTCAAGGAGAAGCAGGGTGTGGTTGTGTTCGGCAATAAGAATTGGTAGCACTTTGTTGTCCCGAGTTGGGGTAGCGGTGTTGTCCTGATGACAAAATGATGAAAAATATGGAGTTTGCAAATCCGCATATACTTTGGTTGCTCACGGCCTTGGTGCCGATGGCGGCTTACTACATCTGGCGAACGATGCAGGGTGGTGCTTCAATCCGCATATCGAGCGTTGCCGGTGTGCGCCACGCTCCGCGAACTGTGCGTTACTATCTGCGCCATGTCCCATTTGTGCTGCGCTGTGTGGCGGTGGCTCTGCTTATCGTGGCAGTAGCACGTCCGCAGTCGGCCGAACACAATACCAAGACCAATACTCAAGGTATCGACATTGTCTTGGCGATTGACGTATCGACCTCGATGTTGGCGCAAGACTTTAAGCCCGACCGTATTACGGCTGCCAAGGAGGTGGCTGCGTCGTTTGTGGCAGATCGCCCTACCGACCGCATCGGATTGGTGGTCTTTGCCGGTGAGTCGCTCACCCAGAGTCCGCTTACGACCGATCAAAGCTCCTTGCAGACGATGTTGGCACGTATCCGTAGTGGTGTTATCGAGGATGGTACAGCCATCGGTAACGGATTGGCAACTTCAATTAACCGCCTGCGCGAGAGCGATGCCAAGAGCAAGGTTATCATCCTGCTCACGGATGGTGTGAACAACCGCGGACAGATATCGCCTCTTACGGCGGCTCAGATAGCGAAGGAGTATGGAATCAGGGTCTATACCATCGGTGTCGGCACCCGGGGTAAGGCGCCCTATCCGGCAACAGATATGTTTGGAAATCCGACGATTGTGATGGCCGATGTCGAGATTGACGAGCAGATGCTGACCTCCATAGCCGAGCAGACCGGAGGCCAATATTTCCGCGCAGTAGACAAGCAGAAACTCGTTGCGATATATGACCAAATCAATACTCTCGAGAAGAGTAAGGTGGAGGTGTCGCACCGCACCATTCTGCATGAGGAGTATCTGAAGTATGCCCTGGCGGCCTTGGCAGCCTTGGTGTTGGAATTTGTGATGAAATATTTAGTACTTAAACGAATACCGTAAAAGATATGTTCCGATTTGCAAATCCCGAATTGTTGTACCTGCTGGCCTTGGTGCCGGTGGCAATTATCGGCTACATATGGGCGGTTGTGAGCCGTCGCAGAGCCTTGGCACGCTTTGGTAATGCGGCAACCGTGCGCGACTTGACCATAGGGGTGTCATCAGCGCGTAATCACTTGAAGTTTACACTCTTTCTTGCGGCTTTGACGCTTGTTATCTTTGCGGTAGCTCGACCACAGTTCGGCTCGAAACTGAGAGAGGAGAAGAGCGAGGGTGTCGAGATAATGATTGCGGTCGATGTGTCGAATTCGATGTTGGCAGAGGATTTTGAGCCGAGTCGCCTCGAGCGAACCAAGTATGCCATCGACAAGCTTTTTGAAGGATTGCAGCAGGAGCGTGTGGGAGTGATTGTTTTTGCCGGTGAGGCCAAGGTGCAGTTGCCGATAACCTCGGACTATCGCATGGCGCAATCATTTACCAAACGCATATCGCCAAATCTCGTGTCGGAGCAGGGTACCTCGATAGGTAAGGCTCTCTCGATGGCAATGCTGTCGTTTGCAAAGGATAGCGATCGCAGTCAGGCGGTGATTCTCATCACCGATGGAGAGACTCACGACTCAAATGCCCTTGAGGTGGCAAAGCAGGCCGCAGAGCATGGAGTGAAAATATTTACTATCGGCATCGGAACGCCCGAGGGAGCACCAATCCGTATCGGTGGCGACTTTATCCGCGATGAAAAGGGCGAGATGGTTGTGTCGAAACTCAATGAGACGATGCTCGAAGAGATAGCCTCGACTACGGATGCGGCTTATGTCCGTGCCTCGAAACAATCTATCGGACTGGAGGAGATTGTGCGTAAAATCAACGAGATGGAGAAGGGTGAACTCTCTACTCTGCGGTTTGAAGAGTATAACGAGCAGTTCCACTATCTGCTCTGGATTGCCTTGGCTCTGCTGCTCGTGGAGTTCCTACTGCTCGATAGGAAGAATCCGATGCTCTCGAGGTTTAATATATTCGACAAACGCTCGGCATAGCAGCGATGCTTCGACGAAAAATGGGGTTGCTCAACTTGCAGTTGGACAACCCCATTACTTTTTGGACTATCGGGCTTAAGCCTGCTTCTGCCAGATAAGAGCGGCAGAACCGAGAATTGCTGCATTCTTGCCTTCGATTCCGCTGGGCAGAATCTCGACCTTGTTCTTGAATACAGACAACATATTCTCCTCCATATACCACTTAGTGGGCTCGAAGAGGAACTTGCCGGCCTTTGCCAAACCTCCGAAGAGGAAGATAGCCTTCGGCGACGAGATCACCACAGCATCAGCCAATGCACGGCCGAGCATCTCTCCCGTGTAGCGGAATGTCTCGAGAGCAACGGGGTCACCCTTGGCAGCCGCAGCCGAAATCATCGAAGCGTCGAAGTCGTTGAACGAGATGTCGCGCAACTCGCTCGGCTCATTCATCTTTGCCATCAACTCGAATGCTGTACGCTTGATGCCCGTAGCCGAAACGTATGTCTCAAGACATCCACGACGTCCGCAACCGCATGCGCGACCATTGTTGCGCTCAACGATGACGTGACCAAACTCGCCGGCAAAACCGTCGTGACCGTAGATCATCTCACCATTAGCCACAAAGCCCGAACCAAGACCTGTTCCGAGTGTAATCATGATGAAGTCCTGCATGCCCTTAGCGTTGCCATAGACCATCTCACCGATAGTTGCAGCATTGGCATCGTTTGTAAGCAGGATGAGAGTCGAGGGGAAGTATTTCTGCATATCAGCCACCAGGTTGAACAGACGACGGCTCTCGTCGGGGTTCTTCTCGTCGGGGCGGAATTTCCAAAGATTTGCGGGATACTCGACAGTACCCTTGTGGAAGTTGCCGTTAGGAGCACCGATACCGATACCGAGCAGTTCAAAATCGAACGATACGGATGCCATAAGACGTTGCATACCCTCACACAAGTCTACAACAAATGCGGGATAGTCATCAAAAGTGAGGTACTTTTTGGTAGGAATTACCGATTCAGCATATACATCGCCAGCCTCATCAACAAGGCCGAATGCTGTGTTGGTGCCACCGATATCGACACCGAAAACGAGTTTTTTCATAGTTTTGGTTGAATAAAAAGGTTTCACTATTTGACCCAAAGTTACCATTAATTTCGGATTCTGCAAAATTTATACTAAATTTGGGGGTTAAATGTGTCTATTATGAAAAAATATTCATGTGACGAACTCCTCGAGATGTTCGAAAGCCACCTGGCACAGGCAGATATGCCGGCAGAACCCGAACTGCTCTACAATCCGATAGTCTACTCGATGTCGAATGGAGGAAAGCGCCTGCGTCCGACATTGTTGCTTGCCGCCTACAATATCTTTGCAGACGATATGTCGAAGGCTTTGCCGGCAGCTACGGCAATAGAGATGTTCCACAACTTCACGCTTCTGCATGACGATATCATGGACAATGCCGCGGTGCGTCGAGGCCGTCCATCGGTCTATGCCAAGTGGGGTGCAAATGTGGCTATCCTTTCGGGTGATGCCATGCTGATTGTTGCATACAGTCATCTGCAAAAGTGCCCCAAGGAGGCACTGCCCCATATTTTGGAGATATTCAACGGCATGGCACTGCAGGTGTGTGAGGGTCAACAGTACGATATGGATTTCGAGAGCCGTGCGAAGGTCTCGGTGGTCGATTATATGAACATGATTGAGCTTAAGACTTCGGTGTTGTTGGCCGGTGCGGTGTCGATAGGAGCTGTTCTGGGTGGAGCTTTCGATGGGGATTGCCGCAAGCTCAATCGCTTCGCATTGGAGCTGGGTTTGGCCTTCCAGCTGCAGGACGACCTGCTCGACAGCTATGGCAATGAGAGCGAGCTGGGCAAGAAGATTGGCGGTGATATCCTCGAGGGTAAAAAGACCTTCCTGATGATGCAGGCGATGAGCCATGCCGATGAGCCGAAGCGCGAAATCCTGCGTAGCACCTATAAGGATGCCACACTTACGGCCGAGGAGAAGATTGCGCGTGTAAAGGCGGTCTACGATGCGCTCGACATCCGTCGCATTACCGAACAGCAGATATCTACCCGCTTCGAGAGGGCCATTTCGATTCTCGACTCGCTCAGTGTGGGCTCGGAGGCTGTGGCGGAGATGCGTTCGTTTGCTTTGAGCCTTATCGGCCGAACCAAATAACCGATTTAGACATTGTATGAAGAGAGGTGATATCGAAATAATGGCTCCGGTCGGGAGTTATGAGTCGCTCCATGCAGCCATCAAGGCGGGAGCCGATGCGGTATATTTCGGAGTGGGAAAGCTCAATATGCGCTCGGCTTCGGCAGCAAACTTTACGCTTGATGATTTGGCGGAGATTGCCCGCATAGCTCGCCAGAGTGGTGTAAAGACCTACCTGACGGTCAACACGGTGATGTACGATGATGAGATGCAGACGATGCACGAAGTTATTGACCGCGCCAAAGCCGAGGGTATCAATGCCGTGATTGTGTCGGACATCGCAGCGATTATGTATGCTTACCAGACGGGTGTTGAGGTGCATATCTCGACCCAATGCAATATCTCGAATGCCGAGGCGGCGAAGTTCTATGCACAGTGGGCAGATGTGGTGGTGTTGGCGCGAGAGTTGAGCCTCGAGCAGGTGGCAGCCATCAGTCGAGCTATCGAGGAGCAGCAGATTACGGGCCCGAAGGGTGAACTTCTGCAGATTGAGATGTTTGCACATGGTGCGCTCTGTATGTCCATATCGGGCAAGTGCTACCTGAGCGAACACGAGACGGGCTGCTCGGCAAATCGCGGAGCGTGTCGCCAACTATGCCGTCGAAAATATACGATTACCGACAAGGAGACCGGTGCTGCACTCGATGTGGATGGCCGTTATGTGCTATCGCCCAAGGATTTGTGTACGGTCGATTTCCTCGACAAATTTATCGGTGCGGGTGTGCGTGTGCTTAAAATCGAGGGTCGTGCACGCGGAGCCGAGTATGTCAAGAGGGTTGTTGAGTGCTACGATGAGGCTCTGCGGGCAATGGAGCGCGGAGAGTACACTCGCGAGCTTGCAACGGGGCTGAAGGCTCGTCTTGAGACGGTCTTTAATCGTGGTTTCTGGAGTGGATACTATGCCGGACGTCCTACGGTCGAGCATAGCGAGAACTACGGCTCGTCGGCTACCAAGCAGAAGGTCTATGTCGGCAAGGTCACCAACGTCTTCAAGAAGATTTCGGTGGCGGAGATTACGGTTGAGGCTGCGACACTCGATGTGGGCGATACGATATTCTTTATGGGAGCAACCACGGGTGTGGTGGAGCAGACCGCCGAAGAGATATATCTGGCAAATTCACCCGTTGAGGGTGTCCGCCAGGGAGATGTCTGCTCGATAAAGATTTCGGAGCCGGTACACCGTGGCGATAAATTGTATAAAGAGATTGACCGCTGCGACAGGCAATGATTTAATTCACAATTCACAATTCACAATTCACAATTCAGAATTCAGAATTCAGAATTCACAATTCACAATTCACAATTGAATTATGTACGAGGAGTTGAACATACCCGAAGAGTTTCTGCGCGAGGAGGTGCGTTGCGACTATACCGTGACCGCCAAGATGAAGCGTGTGTGGGCTGTCGAACTCGGCATGCTTCACCGCTTTGGGCAGGTGTGCGAGAGGTATGGTCTGCGGTGGTATGCCATGGGTGGTACGCTGCTCGGGGCGGTGCGTCACAAGGGTTTTATCCCCTGGGATGACGATATCGACCTGCTGATGCCGCGCGAGGATTACAACCGCCTGCTCGAAATCGGCCCCAAGGAGTTTGGCGAGCCCTACTTTCTCCAGAGCCCTCTGACCGAGCACGCTTTTTTCCGCACGCACGTTCAGATTCGTGATAGCCGTACTACAGGAGCGATTCTTCAAGACCGCCACCGCGATATCAATCGCGGAATCTTTATGGATATCTTCCCGCTGGACGAGGTGCCGGCAACAGCCCAAGAGCTGAAGCGACATCGCAGTCGCCTGCGTAAGTTGGCACGTAAGGCTTACCGCCTGACATTCCGTCGCGAGTATCGCTCATGGTTCAAGCGGGCAATTTATGCGCTGTGGGAGTGGTTGCATTTTGGAATCTTCTCACCGGCAGAGGCCTTTTGTGAGTTTAACCGTATTGCTGCAGAGTTCGCGGGCAGGGGCGGTGACCGCGTGGGTCACACTTCACTCTCGTACCGCGATGCGGTGATTTGGAGCAGAGAGGATTGGGCAGAGGTCGAGATGCTCGACTTCGAGATGCTCAAACTCCCAGCACCCAAGGGTTGGGATTCGGTGCTGCGCCACCACTATGGTGACTATATGCGTATCCCCGAGAATAAGAACGGAACGTCGCACGGGGGCGTGGAGTTCGACCCTGATAGACCCTACACTGAATATTTCAAAAACAATAACAGATAAAATTATGGTAATAGGCTACACGGCCGGCGTATATGACCTTTTTCATATCGGCCACCTCAATTTGCTCAAGAATGCCAAGGGCATGTGTGACAAACTGATTGTCGGTGTCACAACGGATGACCTTGTGACCTACAAAGGCAAGCACGCGATGATTCCTTTCGAGGACCGCATCGAGATTGTGCGCAACATCAAGTGTGTCGATGCGGCCGTACCGCAGAGCGATATGGACAAACTTGCGATGTGCAAGAAGTTGGGAGCAACAATTCTCTTTGTAGGTGACGATTGGTATGGCACCGACAAGTGGCAGGAGTACGAAAAAGCGTTTGCTGCCGAGGGTATTCGAATCGTCTATTTCCCCTATACGAAGGGCGTTTCGTCGACCCAGATAACCAAGGCTCTGAACGCAGTAAGGGAGTAGGGTATGAAGGTCGATAAGAGATATTGTGCGAGCTCGTACTTGATGTACCGCACGGTCTATGATCGCACTCGTTGCTTTGCCGAGGGGGTGGTGCCGACCTATGCACCCGAATATACCAACCGAGCCGAGATTCACGACAGCGAGGAGTTGGAGGAGCATATAGCCTCCGAGATGAGGCGATATGTTACCGAGAATCGAGCTGCGTTGGCTCTTTCGGGCGGTATCGACTCGGCAATCTTGGCGAAGTTTATGCCCGAGGGGTCGCAGTCATACACCTTTAAGTGTGTCGTTCCGGGTACGCCCGTGGCTGACGAGACCCCGATTGCTGCCCGATATGCCGAGGAGTGCGGTTTGAAACACCATATTGTCGAGATGTGGTGGGAGGATTTCGAGCGTTATGCCCCGATTCTGATGCGCCACAAGGGGGCTCCGATTCACTCTATCGAGGTGCAGATATACAAGGCGGCTTTGCAGGCGAAGGCTGACGGATACGACGCCCTTATCTTTGGCGAGAGTGCCGATGTGAACTATGGCGGTATGAGTGGCTTGCTCTCGCGCGACTGGACATTCGAGGAGTTTGTCGAGAGGTATTCGTACGTGTCGCCCGAGAGGGTGTTGCGTGATTGGGAACAAGTGTTAGAGCCGGTCGAGATGTATACAACGGACGGAATGACCGATGCCCATGAGTTTAATCGCAACGTCTTTCTGCGCGAGTCGCTCAGTAGCTACCATAACGCCTGCGAGTGTGCCGGAGTGAAGTTCCTTTCGCCATTTGCAACGTCGCGTCTTGCTGTGCCACTCGATATCGAGCGAGTGCGTCGTGGCGAGAATAAGTATCTGGTGCGCGAGGTATTTAACCGACTCTATCCCGCATTCGAAATACCGCCCAAGTTGCCGATGCCGCGAGCTACGAATGAGTGGTTCCGCGATTGGCAGGGCCCTACACGTGAGGAGTTTCGCGAGGGTTGCCACGAGGGACTTGGTGGCGACCAGAGATGGATGGTGTGGTGCCTGGAGCGCTTCTTTAGGATGTTGGACGAGGGCGATTTTGCTCAGAAATAGATGCTTGTTAAAACCTAAAAACTTAAAAATATATCGCATGAAAAAAGGATTGTTTTTTGTGGCGGCATTGATGTTTGCCATATCGTCAAAGGCTGCGGACGTAAAGGTGCAGACCATCTCGGTTGGGGAGGTTACGGTCAAATGTGCTGACAAGGCGTGGAAGATAGATGTGAAGGTTGCAGAGAAGGGTGGCCGCGAGGAGATTTCGGTCGAGATGACCGCTCCGCAGGCTCTGACCCCACCGCAGTTGAGTGTTGAGTTCAGCACTCCGCAACTCGATGCTCACCACCTGTGGAACTCGGCCAAGACTTGCCACACCGAGATACGACCCGATTGGGGTAAGGCCTACATCTCGTCATTGGCCTATGAGATGCCGATATACTCCTTTATCAATACGAACAACCGCAATCGCCTGACCATTGCCACCTCCGAGGCTATCCGCAAGGTGGAGTCACAACTCGGTCTGCGAGAGGAGGGTGCGCTGCTGATTGGCAAGTTGAGATTCTTTGTGGAGCCCGAAGCTCCGCTCGCGCACTATAAGACAACGATTTTGCTCGATAAACGCGATATCTTCTGGGCGGATGCTGTGCGCGAGAGTGCGCAATGGATTACTGCACAGAACGGATTTGTGGCTTACAACATCCCCGAGGCGGCTTTTGCTCCGCTCTACTCGACGTGGTATCAGTTCCATCAGCAGATTACCGATCTCGACATCGAGGCGGAGTGTCGCGAGGCTGTGAAGCTGGGTATGGGGACAATAATTGTTGATGACGGTTGGCAGACGGCAGACAACAATCGCGGTTACGCCTACTGTGGTGATTGGGAGGTTGCTCCCGTGCGTATCAAAGATATGGCGGCACACGTCAAGCGAGTGCAGGCAATGGGTATGAAGTATATGTTGTGGTACTCGGTGCCCTTTGTTGGTAAGTATAGCAAAGCCTACGCACGATTTAAGGATAAGATGCTCTATTTTAGAAGCAATGTCGGGTTTGGAGCTGTGGATCCTCGTTATCCCGAAGTGAGGGAGCATATATACTCGATATACGAAAAGGCTCTGCGCGAATGGAATCTCGATGGCTTTAAGTTGGACTTTATCGACTCGTTCCGTTTCGAGGGTAAAGACCCTGCGGTGGCACAGAACTATGCCGGTCGCGATATTAAGAGTCTGCCGGAGGCTGTAAATGTGTTGATGAAGGAGCTTACCGGCCGTTTGCAGGCAATCAAGCCCGACATTCTGATTGAGTTCCGTCAGCGTTATGTCGGACCTGCAATTCGCCAATATGGAAATATGTTCCGTGCGAGCGACTGCCCGGGTGATATGCAGAGCAATCGCGGTCGAATTGCCAATCTGCGCCTGACGAGTGGTACAACTGCGGTGCATGCCGATATGTTGGAGTGGAATCTGAACGAGAAGCCCGAAGTGGTGGCTCGCCATATCCTCTCGGCAATGTATGGCGTGGTGCAGTATTCGGCTATGCTGCGCGAGATTCCGGAGAGCCATTTGAAGGTTATGAAACACTGGATTGCTTTCTCGCAAGAACACCGTAAAGCCCTGTTGCATGGCGCATTCCGCCCCTATCATCCCGAAGCATACTTCCCCGTTTTGGAGGGCGAGAGCGACAAGGAGCGAATAATCACAGTCTATCAGGAGGGTATGGCTGTCAATGCCGGTGCTGCTGACCGTGAGGTCTATCTCCTGAATGCTACGGGAGCAGAGGGTTTGGTTGTTGAGTTGCAGGAGAAACCACGTAAAGCGGAGTTCTTCGATATGTATGGCAACAGCGTTGCAGGTAATAAGCTCGCGAAGGGAGTGCAGCATGCAGCTGTTCCGGTGAGCGGATATGTAAAATTGATTTATTAACGAAAATAGAGAAAAATATGTTTAGCAAAGAGGTTTATGCGGGTCGTAGAGCGGCTCTGCGCGAAAAAATAGGTCAGGGTGTTATTCTATTGCCGGGTAATAGCGAGGCACCCTGCAACTATCCCAATAATATCTACCACTTCCGTCAGGATTCGACTTTTCTCTACTTCTTTGGTCAGAACCTGCCCGACTTGGTGGGTGTAATCGACTGCGAATCGGGCGAGGAGATTCTATTCGGTAACGACCTGACCGTGGATGATATCATCTGGACAGGTCCGCAGCCTACGATTGCCGACCTTGCAGCGCAGGTGGGTGTCGGTGTGACAAAACCGCTCACGGCACTTGCTGACTATATCTCGGCAGCGCAGGCAAAGGGTCGCACGATTCACTATCTGCCTCCCTATCGCGGCGAGACGAAGATCCAGCTTGCCGAGCTGCTCGGTATGCCGTTGAAGGCTCTGCACGAGGGTAAGTCGGCAGAGTTGATGTTTGCCGTGGCGGAGATGCGCGAGGTGAAGGGTGCCGAGGAGATTGAGGCTCTGGAACGCGCCTTCCAGATTGGCTATATTATGCACGTTACGGCCATGAAGATGTGCCGTCCAGGAGTTGTCGAGCGTGAGATTGCAGGTGCCATCGAGGGTTTTGCCCTTTCGTATGGAGCCGGAGTGTCGTTCACCTCGATTGTGTCGCAACATGGCGAAACACTCCATAACCACAATTACGACGGAGTTCTCGAATCGGGTCGTCTGCTGCTGGTCGATGCCGGTGGCGAAACGGTCGATAACTACTGCTCGGATCATACGCGAACCTATCCGGTGAGCGGTAAGTTTACTGATAAGCAACGTGATATCTATGAGATTGTTCTGGCTGCTCACGACCGTATGCTCGATGTGGTGAAGCCCGGGGTGATGTATAGCGACATCCACCGCGCGGCATACCTCTCGCTTGCGGAGGGTCTGCGTGCAGTGGGATTGGTGAATGGCTCTCCGGAGGATGTGGTTGCATCGGGTGCGATGTATATGTTTATGCCTCATGGCCTGGGTCATGGTATGGGTATGGATGTGCACGATTGCGAGGCTATGGGTGAGCGCAGTTTCGACTTCTCGGGTCTGCTCGACAGGGCCGCACAGTCGGCAACCTGCGTGCATCGTGCAACGTGGCGCGTAAGACCGGGTACGGTGATGAGCGATGAGCCGGGATTGTACTTTATCCCCGCGCTTATCGACAAGTCGCGTGCCGAGGGATTGTATAAAGGTATCGTGAATTACGATGCGCTGGATGCCTATCGCGATTTCGGTGGTATCCGCTTGGAGGATGATATCCTGGTGACGGAGAGTGGTTGCCGCTTTATTGGCGACAAGAAGATTCCTATCACCGTTGCCGAGTTGGAGGCTGTTGTGGGAAAATAATTGATAATTGACAATTGACAATTGATAATTGATAATTAGGGTGTTGGCGACGCTTATTTATTAGTTTGAGAGAATGATTATCTTATTTCCGACAGAGATGGAGGCGGCTCCGTTCAGGGCTTTGTGTCCCGATGTTGAGGTTGTGGTGTGTGGTGTCGGTATGGCACAAACGGCCACTTGTGTGGCACGGTTGCTCGCAGAGGGGCATCGTTCGTTCCTGCTCGCGGGCATTGCCGGAGCGTATGGCGATGCACCAGCAAAGGGCGAGGTCGTGGCTGTTGCCGAGGAGCGTGTGGCGGGTCTTCCGATGCAGTTCGAAAGAACGTATCGGGCGACAATTCTGCCCGAGGGCCTGCAGACAGCGAGGAGCAACAGCGTTTCGGCTTGTGGAGCTGCGGCTTGCGGAGCCGAGGTGGAGAATATGGAGGGTGCGGCACTCTTTGCCCTATGCGAGGAGTTTGGGGCTGAGTGTTGCGAGGTCAGAGCGATATCCAATCGTGTGGGTGAGCCACGTGAGGAGTGGTGCGTGCCGACGGCACTCGAAAAGCTCGCCCATGCGGTAGTTGAAATAATATCCAAAAAGTAAAATATGAGAAAACTTCTGCTTTTGGTTGTGGCTACGTGTATGTCGATAGTTCTTTCGGCTGCAAATATTCGCCCGACACAATTGAGGTGCGAGAAGGAGACTTCGCCTCTTATAGATGTGGAGCATCCTCGTTTCTCGTGGGTTAACACATGCGATAAACAGAGCGGGAAAGCGGCACAGAGTGCCTATCGCATAAGGGTTGCGACCTCGCTGTCGGGGCTGAAGTCGACTCCGGTGTGGGATAGTGGCAAGCAGAGTTCGGCAGCATCGCTCAACATCCAATACGGAGGCGAGCGGCTTCGCTCACAGCAAGATTATTGGTGGCAGGTGCAGGTTTGGGATAGTTGCGGTAAAGCTTCGAAGTGGAGCGAGCCGAGCCGTTTCCATACAGGCTTGTTCAGCCCTAAAGAGTGGCGTGGCGAGTGGATAGGTGCTCCGTGGCAGGGTGAGGAGTCTTGCGATGTGGCGGGTTCAACCGATGTATCACCGGCACCGCTGCTGCGTACCGAGTTTACGATAACCAAGCCGATCAAGAGTGTCCGTTTTTATGGTACGGGATTAGGCTATTTCGAGCTGTGGTGCAATGGCAAAAGGGTCGGTGACGACTACTTTGCCCCCAATCAGACCAACTACGATGTGCGCCCGACTCTCGGTGCGCAGAAGATAGCTGTGACAGACCCCTTCAACGAATATTTGGTGCCATACCTCTCGTATGACCTGACAGAGAGTGTTCGTGAGGGTGTCAATGCCTTTGGAGCGATTCTCGGCAATGGATTCTATAATGTGGTGAAGTATTGGCCTCCGTTAGGATATGGTACGCCTCGATTTATGGGTCAAATCGAGATTGTGTACAGAGATGGCACACGCGAAACTGTGCCCACGAATTGTAGTTGGAGGGCTGAGAAGAGTGCGATTGTCTACGACCAGATATATCTGGGCGAACACTACGATGCCCGATTGGAGCACCAGGGATGGTCAGAGGCCGGATATGATGACAGCAAATGGTTGCCGGCCGTGCCGCGCAAAGCTCCGTGTGGTAAGCTGGTAGCGCAAAATGGGCCTGCGGACCGCATCGTCACTCGCTATGCTCCGCAGAGTATCGAGCGCGACTCGACCGGAGTGATACGTGTGGCATTCCCCGAGGAGATTTCGGGATGGGTAGAGCTGAAAAACCTCAATCTCACGCGCGGACAACGTATAGATATAAAGTATGTCTGCGAGTCGAAGATGGGAGCGAATAGCTACACCGCCTCGGGCTCGGGCGATGAGTCTTACCATGCACGATTTACCTGGTTTGTCTTTTCGAAGGTTGAAATTCGTGGCTTGGAGAGCCTCTCGGCAGCTCAAATCGAGGCGCAGGCCGTACATTCGGATGTGGCTGTGGCGAGTCGTTTCCACACTTCCAATCCGTTGCTTAATCAGATAAACAAGATTTGGCGACGTTCGCAACTCGATAATATGCACGGCTCGGTGGCGAGCGATTGCCCCCACCGCGAGAGGGCTGCATATACGGGCGATGGACAGGCTGCGTGTGTGGTGGTGATGCATAATTTCGATGCTCAAAGCTTCTACAATAAGTGGATTCGCGATATACGTGGAGCACAAAAGGCTGACGGATACGTTCCGAACGGAGCTCCGTGGCAGCCCGGATGTGGCGGAGGACCGGCATGGGGTGCCGCCATAGCGATTATGCCGTGGGAGTACTATCGCCACTATGGCGATGAGCAGCTGCTGCGCGAGAACTATAAGCCGATGAAAGATTACATCGAGTGGATGCACCGCTGGGTCGAGCCGGATGGGGTGATGCACTCGAAAGATCCCCAGAAGTATAAGAATCTGGGCGATTGGGTAGCTCCGCGTAAGAATCCACCCTTGGAGGTGGTGCATACATTCTTCTTGTGGATGTGCGCTGACATAGCGGCTCGTAGTGCCGAGGTTCTGGGCGAGAGTGCAGATGTTGAACGCTTCCAGGCTCTTGCCGAGCGTACGCGCAAGGCTTTCCACTTGCGTTTCTATGATCCTGCAACCAAGAGCTACGGCAAGCACGGATGTAATGTCTTTGCGCTCAAGATGGGTATGCCTGAGCCTTTCCAGGGTCATGCGCTGGAGGCACTTAAGAGTAATATTGCCGAAGTGGGCGGGCATCTCGATACGGGTATTTTCGGTACACGCTATCTCTTCGAGGTGCTCTGCGATAATGGCGAAAAGGAGTTGGCGTACTCCATCATCAACAAACGCACCTATCCGAGTTTTGGCCACTGGTTGGCACAGGGCGCAACGACAACATGGGAGCAGTGGAACGGTAAAAATTCGCGAAATCATCCGATGTGGGGTGGCGGAATAGTCTGGTTCTATACCCATCTGGCCGGCTTGAAGCCGATTGAAGCGGGCTACCGAACCTTCGAGGTGGCTCCGGTGGTGCCTGAGGGGTTGGAGAGTGTCGAATACTCGCTCGATACGGTCTATGGAACGATTGATGTCGCTTGGCGAGTGGAGAATGGAGTATTCTCGCTTGAGTGCGGTGTGCCGGTCGGAACAAAGGCTCAGATTCTCTTGCCGGGCAAGACCGAGAGCGTCGAGGTCGGAGATGGCAAGCATAATTTTTCGGTAAAACTGCAATAGCATAAGAGTATGAAACCGCTGAAACTGCGCATATCGCCCTGCCCGAACGATACATTCTCGTTTGATGCCATAGTAAATAGGCGTATCGACCTTCGCGGATTGGAGTTCGAAGTGGAGTATGCCGACATCGAGGAGCTTAATCTCGGAGTGCTTAATGGCAATCCCGACATCAGCAAGATAAGTACCGCTCTGTTGCCAAAGATCTACGACCGTTATGCTCTGCTCGACAGTGGCTCGGCTCTGGGTCGTGGTAACGGTCAGTTGTTGGTGCGCCGCAAGGGTGACTCTTCGCCCATACGCTCGGTGGCAATCCCCGGAGAGTACACCACTGCCAATGCGATGTTGATGCACTTCTTTCCTGAGTTTGCTGATCGTCGCCCGATGCTCTTCTCGGAGATTGCCGAGGCTGTGGAGAGGGGCGATGTGGATGCCGGAGTGTTAATCCATGAGGGTAGATTTGTCTATGAAAGGCGCAATCTGGAGCTCGTTGCCGACCTTGGAGCTTTGTGGGAGAAGCAGACTTTGCTGCCTCTGCCTCTGGGGGCGATAGTCATACATCGAGATTTGGGCGAGCAGGTGCAGCGTGAGGTGGAGAGCCTGCTCTCGGAGAGTATCCGTTTTGCATTTGCAAACCCCGCGCTCTCTCGCACCTATATTAAGTCGCACGCGCAAGAGTTGGAGGACAATGTTATCGACCGCCATATCGACCTCTTCGTAAATGACTACTCTATCTCTCTTGGCCAGGAGGGACGAAGGACAACAGCTCGGCTTACGGGGCTCGATTTGTAGTTTGCTAACTCGGCAAAAAAGGGTGTTCGAATAACCTCGAAATAAAATCCAAACACTCTTAAAAGATTAAAAATAGAGCCCGAAAAGGGTGAAAAATTGTAAAAATCGCGCCAAAATCGCGATTTTTTTATTTTTGCTCTTGTGTGCTCGAAAATTTTTTGTAAATTTATAGACTGAAAAACGTAAAACAAACCTTAAAACAGATAAGAATATGAAAAATTATTCAGCAAAAGAGATTAAGAACATCGTTCTTATTGGTGCCCCGGGCACGGGTAAAACTACCCTTGCAGAGGCGATGGCATTCGAGGGTAAAGTCATTGATCGCAGGGGTAGTATCGAAACGAATAACACGCTTTCGGATAACACGGATATCGAGCACGAATACAAGCGCTCAATCTATGCTACGACCCTCTTTACGGAGTTTATGGGCCGCAAGCTCAATATTATAGATTGCCCCGGATCGGATGATTTCTGCGGAAACCTCTTCTCGGCATTCAAGGTTGGTGATGTTGGCGTTATGGTTATGAATGCTCAGAATGGCTGGCAGGTGGGCGATGAGATTCAATCGCGCTATGCACGCATTCTGAACAAACCGCTGATTGGTGTTGTGAACCAATTAGATGGCGATAAGGCCAACTTCGATGCAACTATCGAGGGTGTTCGTGCAGCTTCGTCTGTGAAGCCCGTAATCGTTCAGTATCCTGTTGAGCAGGGCGCAGGTTTTGCCGCCTTCATCGATGTACTTATGATGAAGATGTATCGTTTTACTGACGAGAATGGAACTCGCGAGGAGTTGGATATTCCCGAAGATCAGCTGGAGTATGCTCAGGCGCTGAACCAGGAGCTCTCGGAGGCTGCTGCCGTTTACGATGATGCTCTGATGGAGCTCTACTTCGAGAAGGGTGCTTTGACTCAGGACGATATCCGTTCGGGATTGAAATTGGGTGTTGCCAACCGCGAGATTATGCCTATCTTCTGTGCAAGCGGTAAGCGCGATATCGGAACCAAGCGTTTGATGGAGTTTATCATCAACGTAGCTCCGGGCCCGACTACTCCGACTACGGCTCCCAAGTTCACCTCGATTGAGGGTGAGGAGTTGGTTGCTGACGAGACTCAGCCGGCAGTTCTCTTCGTATTCAAGAGCCAGATTGAGCAGCATATCGGTGAGATTACCTACTTCCGCGTAGTTCGTGGTAAAGTTGCTGAGGGTATGGAGTTGGTGAATAGCCGTACCGGCAATAAGGAGAAGATCTCGCAGCTCTTTGCAGTAGCAGGTAAGAACCGTATCAAGGTTACCGAACTTTCGGCAGGTGATATCGGTTGCACCGTGAAGTTGAAGGGCACACGTACAAACGACACTCTGGCTGCTGCCGGAGCACACGTTAAGGTTGATCCCATCGTATTCCCCGAGCCGCGCTATCGTGCAGCAGTGAAGGCTAAGGAGCAGGGTGATGAGGAGAAGCTCGGCAAGTTGCTTAACGACATTAAGTATGAGGATCCCACAATCTTGGTTGAGTACTCTAAGGAGTTGAAGCAGACCATTA
>JAFQFG010000177.1 GCA_017398695.1 Alistipes sp. | reverse complement strand
TGAAAAAAATACTCTTGTGTTATGCTCTATGCGCCACGTTATTGGCGGTGTGGGGCTTTGTGCGACATCGCGAGGCTGAGCGGCTTGAGAATAATCAAACGGCTCTGACTGAGCAGATTGACTATTATCGCACATCTCTCGATAAATCGGCTGCATCGGTGCGTGCTCTGCAGCTGCGCTGTGACGAGTTCCGACAAATGCGGGCTGAGGATACGCAGCATATCCGCGAACTCGGCATCAAGATAAAACGGTTGGAGAGTGTGGCGCGCAGTGCTGTGCAGACCGAACTACGGGTTGAGGTGCCGTTGCGAGATACCGTTGTGTTGTGCGACACGCTGCGCCTGTTCGAGTGGAGTGATTGCTGGGTCGGTGTCAGCGGTGTTGTTGGCCGCGACTCGGTGCAGTGCCATGTGGAGAGTGTCGATACGCTGCGCCAGGTGGTACATCGAGTGCCTCGTCGTTTTCTCTTTATTAAATATGGCACGAAGGCTATACGTCAAGAGATAATCTCGTCAAATCCCCATACACGCATCGTCTATTCGGAGTATATCGAACTGAAAAAGAGTCGAAAACGTAAAAAATGACGACAAGATGTAGCTTGCATACGAAATATTCGTATCTTTGCGTTTATGGAGAGAGAGAATACCGTTATATTTCCGGGGTCGTTTGACCCATTTACGCGAGGACATGCAGCCGTAGTTGATGAGGCGTTGCGTCTGTTTGATAAGGTGGTGATAGGTGTTGGCGACAACATCACGAAGCAATGTTTGCTCTCGGTTGAGAGTCGTGTGGCACTAATCAGAGAGGCCTATGGGTCAGATCCGCGTGTCGAGGTGCGTACTTATAGGTCGCTTACGGGTGACTTTGCCGAGGAGTGTGGTGCTCGTGCCATCGTGCGAGGTGTGCGCTCGGTGGGCGATTTTGAGTATGAGCAGAACATGGCATCGGTCAATCGTCATCTCTACCCCTCGCTATCGACGGTGATACTCTGCACGCCTGCCGAGGTGGCGCACATCTCGTCGAGTGTAGTGCGAGAGTTGCTCTCATTCGGATGCGACGTGAGTGAGTTTATGCCACAAGGAGTTGATATTAATAAATACCTGAACAGATAGATGGAATTTACAGCAGAGATGATTGCCGGACTGCTCCAAGGTGAGGTCGTCGGCGATAAGAACGCAAAAGTGCATACTGTAGGCTCGATTGAAGAGGGCAAGGAGGGTGCTTTGGCATACCTGATGAATCCTAAGTATGAGCAATATATCTATACCACGCAAGCCTCGATTGTGCTTGTGGGCAAGGAGTTCGAACCTAAGGAGCCGGTAGCGGCAACGATGATTAAGGTTGCGGACGTCGGAGCCTGCATTCTGCAACTTTTGGCTGCTTATGATGCTGCCCGCCCCCAGAAGATGGGCATCAGCAAGATGTGCTCTATCTCGGAGAAGGCGCAGATGGGCGAGAATTGCTATGTCGGTGACTTCGCAGTCGTTGAGGCAGGAGCCAAGATTGGCAACAATGTGAAGATCTACCCCCAAGTATATATCGGTGACGGAGTGGTCATTGGTGATGGCACGAAACTCTATCCAGGGGTGAAGATCTATGAGGGTTGCCGTGTGGGTAAGAATTGCATTGTCCATGCCGGAGCCGTCATCGGTGCAGACGGATTTGGTTTTGCTCCCAATGCACAGGGAGGTTTCGATAAGATCCCGCAGTTGGGCAATGTGATTATCGAGGACGATGTCGAGATTGGTGCTAACACCTGCATCGACCGCGCCAAGACCGATTCGACCATTATCCGCCGCGGTGTGAAGCTCGACAACCTTATCCAGATTGGCCACAATGTGCAGGTGGGCGAGAATACCGTCTCGTCGGCACAGACCGGTATTGCCGGGACCTCGAAAGTGGGTCATAACTGCTTCCTCGCAGGCCAGGTCGGTATTGCCGACCACGTGACTATCGGCAATTACGTGAAGATTGGCTCGAAGAGCGGTATTGACAAGAGTGTCCCCGATGGCGAGGTGCGTATGGGTTATCCCGCTCTGCCGGGCATCTCGTTCCATCGAGCAAGTGCCGTATATAAGAATCTGCCCGAACTGTCGCGCAGAGTTGATGCTCTCGAGAAGTCGGTTAAGAAGCTGACCGAAGAGTAGTTTTGTGTTGTCTGTGGGGTGAGAGTAATGTCGCAAGGTAAGTATCGCATAATGGGCATTGATCCGGGTACGAACTACACGGGTTACGGAGTGCTTGAGGTCGAGGGCCGAGTGGTTCGTTCGGTCGTGATGGGCGATATTGACCTGCACAAGATGACCGACCCATACGACAAACTGCGTTATATATTCCAGCGTGTCGGATCCATCATCGAGGAGTATGCACCGGCCGAGGTGGCGCTCGAGTCGCCATTCTTTGGTGAGAATGTGCAGAGTATGCTCAAGTTGGGGCGTGCGCAGGGCGTGGCTATGGCTGCTGCATTGAGCCACGATCGACCGGTGTTCGAGTATGCACCCTCGCGCATTAAGCAGGCTATCAGCGGTTCGGGCTCAGCCTCAAAAGAGCAGATAGCTGCGATTATCGGCCGTCTGTTGAAGATTGAGCAGATGCCTCAACGGTTGGATGCCACGGATGGTATGGCAGTGGCACTGTGTCACTACTTTGCATCGACGAGCCCGCTGAACGAAGCCCTCGGAGAGGAGCGTGTGAAGGGTCTGGGTGGTGCCAAGAAGGCAGCAAAGCGAGGTACGTCATCGTGGGAGAAGTTTCTGCATGACAACCCCGAACGTGAAGTGAAAAGTACAAAGATGAAAGTTAAATAAAAACTAAAACAAGAGAAACGTATGAAAAGATTGATGATTGCCCTGCTGTCGGTTGTCGCACTGTGCGGCTGCCAGGGTGTAAACTATCACATTACCGGTGTGGCTGTAAATATGCCCGGAGAGGTTAAACTTTTGAGCGCTGATGGT
Source organism: Alistipes sp. (assembly GCA_017398695.1). Lineage (GTDB taxonomy): Bacteria > Bacteroidota > Bacteroidia > Bacteroidales > Rikenellaceae > Alistipes. The sequence goes on along the minus strand of JAFQFG010000177.1, from coordinate 1,509 downwards.
AGCGAGGTCTATGATACCTGCGAGGTTATTCACGAAACCGGACACTTCGAATTTAAGGGCTCTCTCGATGAGCCGACCGTCGCGTATATGGTCGATCCGGACGATGTGCCTTTGACTATGGTATTTGTCGAGAATGGCGATATCCAAATCTACCTTGACGAGAACTACAACCTCTATCGTGCGAAAGGTACTCCCTCCAACGATAACTTCAATGCCATGAATGAGCATTTGAATGATATCCAGATGCGTTTCAACGTCAACACAACTGACGAGGAGAAACAAGTCATCCTTGCCGAATATATGGCCTTTATCAAAAAGACCATTGATGAAAATACCGATAATATTTTGGGCGTTTACCTCCTCAAATCGGCATCTGCAGAGTGGAGTGTAGCGGAGACGCGCGAGTACCTTGAAAAGTTCTCGTCGAATATGCGCAAAACTGCAATTTTTAAGAGCATCGAGGAGCAGATTGTTGCCAAGGAGAGAACAGAGATAGGTGCTTCTTACATCAATATTGCTGCCGAGGATGCCGAGGGTAAAGAGGTGGCTTTGTCGTCGCTCGTTGGCGAGGGTAAGTGGGTGCTTGTCGACTTCTGGGCTACGTGGTGCGGCCCCTGCCGAGCAGAGATTCCCTATCTGGTTGCAGCTTATAACACCTATTCGGAGCGCGGTTTCGAGATCTATGGCGTGTCGCTCGATAATGATGCTACAGCGTGGAAGGATTATGTGGTAAAGAACGATATGCGTTGGGTGAATGTGCTCGGTATCAATGCCGATAAGAAGGCACCCTCGGCCGATGCTTATGGTGTTCGTTCGATTCCGAGCAACTTCCTGATCTCGCCCGAGGGCAAGATTGTTGCCAAGAATCTGCGTGGTCAAGAGGTGATCAAGAAATTGGCGGAACTTATTGGTAAAAAGTAGTTTCCCGCATCCCGAGAGGATTTGGGTGTAAATAAAAAGTCACTTTTTTGTAAAAAAATTTGCGAGTGAATAAAAAATGCCTTACATTTGCACTCGCAATTCGGCACCGTAGCTTAATTGAATAGAGCATCTGACTACGGATCAGAAGGTTACAGGTTTGAGTCCTGTCGGTGTCACAAGGCGGTTGAGTAATCAACCGCTTTTTTGTTTATCTGACAACGGCTTATAGTGATGGCTAATAGCCAATGGCAAGGGTTCTGGGGCCCTGGCAAAGAACAGCACTGCGCAAAAAGTTGATAAATCAACTATTTTTTTTGCTTGCAACCCTCAAACTCACAGCTTTTGGTGGGAGAGGGATTAACTTCGCTATGCTCTGCTGCCGCATCGCACCGCTCGTTTTTCCCCACCGCTCGCCGCGGGGGCCCTTGCAAAGAACTGCACTGCGCAAAAAGTTGATAAATCAACTCTTTTTGTTTTTGGCTACTATGTCTGCAAATAAATTTGCGCCATACTATCCAAAAACAAAAGGTGTCGAATTCTCGACACCTTTTTGCTTCGTTTGTTCTTTGCGGAGAGGGAGGGATTCGA
>JAFQFG010000176.1 GCA_017398695.1 Alistipes sp. | reverse complement strand
GTCTTGCCGTGGTCTACATGGGCGATGATTGCAATATTGCGCAATTTTTGCATACAAACTTCAATTAACCGCACAAAGGTAACAATAAATCACGAAAATTGTTCTATTTTTGTTTGCAAAAACCCGCATATCGCAATGACACACACACTGAAAGTTGCCGAGTGCAGCGACATACACATAGGTCGAGCCGAGGAGTTGTTGCCCGCCCTGCTGCCCGATTGCCGCGTAATTGTCATCACCGATGCCAACATCGACCGTCGCCACCACTCCCTGCTCAAAGGATTTGAGTATGTGATGATTGGCACGGGTGAGAGCATCAAGACGCTCCACACGGTCGAGACCATCTACCATCGTTTTATCGAACTCGGCATTGACCGTTCGTGCTTTGTACTCGGCATCGGAGGCGGCATCGTCACCGACATTGCGGGTTTCGTTGCCTCGACCTACATGCGCGGTCTGCGTTTCGGATTTATCTCAACGACTCTGCTCGGACAGGTCGATGCAAGCCTTGGTGGTAAAAATGGGGTCAACCTCGACGGGTACAAGAATATGGTCGGCACATTCAATCAGCCTCACTTCGTGATCTGCGACCCCACGTTGCTCGACACGTTGCCCGAACGTGAGTTTCGTGCCGGCTTGGCAGAGGTTATCAAGGCCGGAATAATTGCTGAAAACGCACTATTTGAACAACTTGAACACAATACCTTTGAGGAGCTGCGCACCAATCACAAACTGCTCGGGGAGATTATCCTTGCGGCCGTAAAGGTCAAGGCAGATATTGTCGGACGCGACGAGCGGGAGAGTGGCGAAAGGCGCAAACTCAACCTCGGGCACACCTTTGCCCACGCCATCGAGAAGCTCTCCTCGGAGATGAATCATGGCGAGGCTGTTGCTGTCGGCATCGCCCTATCTGCTCGATTGGCTGTTCGGCTCGGAGTGCTGAGCACCGAGGATGCCGAGCGTATTGAGCGACTGCTCCTCGCATTGGGATTTTCGCTCACACCACCCCTACCCATCAAGCGGCTCGTGAGTGCCATATCGAAGGATAAAAAGAGTGACGGAGATGCACTACACTTCGTGTTGCCCACCGGCATCGGCTCATGTGAGGTCCGCCGAATGGCGATAAGCGAAATCGCAAAACTTGCCGAAGAGATATAACAATAAATCCTGCTTTGTGAGGCAGGATTTATTGTTAAAACAGGGTTCCGTCTGCATCCGCAGGAGTTAAGCCCAGATGTTTATACGCCAGCTCCGTGGCCTCGCGACCGCGTGGGGTACGCTTGAGAAATCCCTCCTTTATAAGGAAAGGCTCGTAGACCTCCTCAATAGTGCCGGCATCCTCACCCACAGCCGTGGCAATCGTATTCAGACCCACAGGTCCGCCCTTAAATTTAGCCACAATGGTTTCGAGTATGCGGTTATCCATCGTATCCAGTCCGCGTGAGTCGATATTGAGAGCCGAAAGAGCCACGCGAGTAATCTCGAGGTCGATATGACCCTCTCCCTTAACCATCGCAAAGTCGCGCACACGGCGCAAGAGCGAGTTGGCAATACGCGGAGTTCCTCGCGAGCGCAGAGCAACCTCAACGGCAGCATCGTCATCTATCGACACTCCGAGAATCGATGCCGTTCGCTTAACTATGCCCGCCAACACCGAAGCGTCGTAGTACTCGAGATGACACTGTATGCCAAAACGGGCACGCAGAGGCGAAGTCAACAATCCGCTACGGGTGGTTGCACCGACCAGTGTAAACGGAGCAAGCTCAATCTGAATAGAGCGTGCCGAAGGCCCCTTGTCGAGCACAATATCAATCTTGTAGTCCTCCATTGCCGAGTAGAGATACTCCTCTACAATCGGACTCAGGCGGTGAATTTCGTCGATAAAGAGCACATCTCCGGCTCCGAGGTTGGTCAGCAGACCCGCCAGATCACCGGGCTTGTCGAGCACGGGGCCCGAAGTTACCTTCAACTGTGCACCCATCTCGTTAGCGATAATGTTGGCCAACGTCGTTTTACCAAGACCCGGAGGACCATGCAACAGCACATGATCGAGCGAGTCGCCACGCATCAAGGCAGCCTGAATAAAGACCTTCAGGTTGTCGACAATCTTATCCTGACCGGCAAAACTACCCAACTCTTGTGGGCGTATGCGGTTCTCGAATTCGCTGTCGCTCTCGTTTGTTCTTATATTTCTCTCGATAGCCATACAAGGCGATATATTAATTTCTACCGCAAATATAAGATTTTATCTCATCAGAAAGGTGTTTTTTTCGGCAAAATTTATTGAAATTAATCTATCTGCCCACCAAACATCTCTTTGCCCAGCATCAGAGAGCATTTTTCACACTGATTGTGACGCTTTTTGAAAAACAGAGAGTTCGTTATGAAAATTTTATTTATATTTGCGAAGATGGAGTATTGGACACCTAAACTTGCGTTGGATAAGAGATTAATCCGTATTAAAATTTTATGAAAATGAAGATATATTCAACACCCTCAATCGACTTTGCCGAGTTCGTTTCGGAGCGCGGCTTTTGTATTAGTATCGAATTTGGCGTTGAGACCGAAAGTTACGCCAAACCCGGATTTATGGATATTGATACTATGACCGAATCAACAGATAATAATGCGTGGTAATATGAAACTTTTTATCTTTTTACTCTCTGTATGTGCTCTGTGGGCATGCGAGAAGACATCTATAGATGACCAGCAACCGGAAACAGGCAACAAAACCGAAACCGACATTCCGGAGGGGTATGTTCGCCTCGCCCTGAAGACCGACAATAACCGAACTTTGCTTGTCGACGATGGAGTGGTAATATGGTCGGAAGGCGATAAGGTTTCGGTGAACAACGCAACGTACAAAATCACCATAGAGGATGGCAACGTGTGTGTCTATGTCCCCGAAGCGGACTCTTACAGCGTGATGTACCCTGCCGAGATTCGCAGTACCAAAAAATTGATGTTCCTGCAACCTCAACAGCTCTATGTCGAGAACTCTTTTGGAGAGAAGGCTCTGCCTCTGTATGGCGAGGGTAATGTCAGAGATGGTGTGACGATGCGTGCTATTTGTGGTGTATTGAAACTTACCCTCACAGGTGATGCAACCATCTCGTCTATCGGTGTTACCGATCGTGCAGGGGGTGCCATGTGTGGAGTCTTTACCTACACAAACGGCGACGCTGAGGTTGAGTCGGGATATATTTCACACCCCTCGGTTGTGCTCAACTGCGAGAAGGCCGGAGGCGTAAAACTCAACTCTTCGGGTGTTGATTTTTACATCGTTCTGCCGGCTCGAACATACTCTTCGGGTCTGAAAATTTCCATTAGCGACACTTCGGGTCGTGCGCAAGTTATCGACTCTGCAACTCCGCGAACCATAAAGGCTCACGACATACTCAAAACCCCGACTATCGCCTATGCGCCCGATGCAGACCTCGTCTTTGCCGAGTATTTCGATAAGAATATCTGGGGCTCCGACCGCCAGGCCGAGAGAGTCGGTTTCGGCAACCCCGCGGGAGCAAATGCCACCGGATATGAGTTGTCGACATCACAAACCGATGCAACAGCTTATGGTACTGATGCTTTGTCAACAACTTGGGATACTCCGAAGAAAAACCTTATGACAGAATCGTACCTTAAGAGTCGTGCACTGGATAATTGGCAGATGCTCTTCCAGTGTCGTGAGATCTATGGTGCATTGGCAGTAGGTCACCCCACCAGCCATCGCGGAATCTTGCGTTTTCCGAAACTTACCAACATTGGCGAGGGTGAAATCTGTATGGCTCAGTTGAGCTTCAAGGTGGCATTCAAGCATGGCTCATCATGCGACCCGTTGCTTGTTCGTTTTGTTTTGGAAGAGGGTCCGGGTTGTGTTCTTGCCTACTATCTCGATGGCAAGAAGATCTCTACTCCGAAGAGTGGCAGCTACTGGACCTCATCAAACAATACAATGCCCATTCCGGGTCTTGCTGTGGGTAATTTTAGCGAGCACTTCGTTATCAACAACACAACAAACAGGGAGATTAAAGATGTCGAGTGGCATACCATTCGTCTGGATTTGGGCGCAATCACCAACGATACGGTGATCATGTTGCAATCCTACTCGGCTCACTCCGAGTTTTCCGAATACTTTATTGACGATATCGAGATTCGCAAGGTGCCATATCCCTATCAAGATGATGCTGAGCGTTTTAGTATCAACACAGGAACCGTTTCGGACACAAAGAAACTTCTGTACACACCGAGCTCAACCGTCAGTATCAACAGTGGCACATGGTTGAACTCTTTGCCACAGCTTAAGAGCCTCGGTGCGGAGTATGTGGACCTTTCAGTCGGATGGGAGTTCTTCTACAGCCCGACCGGCAATAACGGAGATACAGCCAAGTGGGACGAATATTTCAGAACGGTCAAGGCTAAGCTCGATGCTGTAGGTTTGAAGGTTTGGCACATACACCTTCCTGGTGTTGGAACATCCTTTACCCAGAAGAGCGATGGCACGTGGACATCGACAACCAATAGCGATTTGGTCGATTTTGCAAACTACGACACAACTATCCGCACTACGGCCGTAGAGAAGATGTCGGATATAATCTCACATATCAGTATTCTCGGTGCCAAGTATCTCTTGGTGCACCCTTCGGGTTGGTATGACGGTGGTCCCGAGGATAACTACTACTACACATCACTCCGTAAGGCGGCTTTGGTTGCTTCTCTCAAGAGTTTGGTTGCAGCGGCCGAAAAGGTAGGGGCTACTATGGTGTTGGAGAATTTGGGTAACTACAAATCACCCAAGGAGAGTCTGACCATCATGCCGGAGTATATCAACTACTTTACCACACAGGTTCCGGGTCTGAAGTTCTGCTTCGACTTCTCGCACTCAACTGTCGATAACATCAACGACGGAGCGCAGTTTATCCGCGACCTTAATCCCGGCATTTTGACTGCTCTACACGTACACGGAGGTGGAAACGACCGAGATGTGCACCTCTTCCCGGGATATACGGGTATGTACAAATATAAGGATAATCTGAATTGGGGCGAGATTTAC
>JAFQFG010000175.1 GCA_017398695.1 Alistipes sp. | reverse complement strand
CGGACGTCGTGCCGAGCAGCAGATTACGGTCTACAAGGAGAGCCTTGTGTTCCGTTGCGATGTCGACACTGCGCAGGCTCGTCCGCAGTATGTCGTTTTCGAGGTCGTGCCCAAGAATGCAAGTGTGCAGATCGACAATAAAAGCTATGTTCCGGAGGATGGTATTGTGCAGGATCTGCTCCAAAATGGTTCATACACATACAGAGTCGAGGCAAAAGACTATCATAGCGAAAGTGGTTCATTCGTAGTATCGGGCAGTAAATTTACCCGTAAGATTGTACTTAAACCGGCACACGGCTGGTTGCAGGTATCAGGAGATGGAGCTTTGAAGGGAGCTATTGTCTATGTCGACAATGCGAATATCGGAACCGCACCAATTAAGAGCCGTCCTCTGTCGAGTGGCGAGCACCGCGTGCGTATCGTGAAGCCGATGTACAAGACCTTCGAGGCATCGGTGACTATTTCCGACAACGAAACCCTGCCTTACGAGCCGACACTGGAGCCCGATTTCGCTACCGTATCTGTAAACACCGAGCTCTCGGAGTGTGAATTGTGGATCAACAACGAAAAACGCGGTACATTGCCTTGGACGGGCGATCTCGCAACGGGCTCTTATATCTTTGAGGTACGCAAACCCGGCCACTCACCCTCGACAATAACCCAAACAATCACGACAAAAGAGCCAACCGTGACAGTGAATATTGCCGCACCGAAGCCAATCTACGGCACGCTCAATATCACAAGTACGCCGGCAATGGCAAATGTCTTTATCAATGGCAAGAAGGTCGGAACAACTCCGATTATGCAGGAGATGGTGGTTGGCAAATATATGGTGTCGGTGCGAAAGGATGGCTACAGCTACTTCACTGCTGAAGTAGAGGTCAGCGAGGGTCAAACTAAGGATGTGAACGCACAACTCACGCAGAAGACGTCGACATCAAGTTCGAGCTATAAACCGACTTCGTCATCAACATATTCGTCGTCGTATAGCTCTTCCCCGAGTTCGACCAGCAAACCCTCGACTTATAGTAGTTCGAGTTCAAGCAAAAGCAGTAGATACACAAGCAAAAAGCAGAAGAAGGGTGGATTTAATGTAGGTATCTCTCTGGGAGGTGGATACTCCATGCTCGGCACTACCGAGGGTTGGGAGTTCAACTGCGGTTTTATGTGGCGTTTATGGCGTCATGACAGTCTGCTCAATGCCATGACCGGAGTTAACTACATGAGAACATTCGAAAGTAATTTTATCTCAGTGCCGTTGGTAGTCAATCTGAACTATTCACGAGGCAGGAGCGGCTCGATGTATGCCGGATTGGGCGTTGAACCGACGATGGTTCTTGTCAACCTAAACGGAGAGACCGTGAGTGGCATGGATGCATCGTTGGTGGTTAATGCGCTCGGCTACGGTTGGCGCCATTCGGACTTCAATTTCTATCTGAAGTATATGTTCGGCTGCGAATTGCTGACTGTAGGTTGTCGTTATACCTATCTGTTCTAAGGAGTAGGGTATAGCGATTGTTACCGATAGTTTTCGGTCACTACCTGCAAGTGTTAGGGCGAGAAACAGAGTGTTTCTCGCCCTTGTTTATCGCTAAAAAACCTGAATTTATGCATCGTTACCTTAATATTAAGGTGTGTAACAACCCGAAAAAAGGCGCAAACTTTTGCAAGTTGCGCCTTCTCTCTTATAGTGCCTGATTAGGACTACTTCATAGCCTGCTGGATAGCAACTGCCACAGCTACGGTAGCACCTACCATCGGGTTGTTACCCATGCCGAGGAAGCCCATCATCTCTACGTGAGCAGGAACCGACGAAGAACCTGCGAACTGAGCGTCAGAGTGCATACGACCAAGGGTATCGGTCATACCGTACGATGCCGGACCTGCAGCCATGTTATCGGGGTGAAGAGTACGACCTGTACCACCGCCCGATGCAACCGAGAAGTAGGGCTTGCCTGCGAGCACGCGCTCCTTCTTATAAGTGCCGGCTACGGGGTGCTGGAAACGGGTCGGGTTGGTCGAGTTACCGGTAATCGATACATCAACATCCTCCTTCCACATAATTGCTACGCCCTCGCGTACATCGTCTGCACCATAGCAGCGAACCTTCGAACGAAGACCATCCGAATAGGGAGTAGCAGCAACCTCCTTAACCTCGCCCGAGTAGTAATCAAACTCGGTACGAACGTAGGTAAAGCCGTTGATGCGCGAGATAATCATCGCAGCATCCTTACCCAGACCGTTCAAAATCACGCGCAGCGGGGTAGTACGCACCTTATTTGCCATCTCAGCAATCTTGATTGCACCCTCAGCAGCCGCAAAAGACTCGTGACCTGCAAGGAATGCGAAACACTTAGTCTCCTCACGGAGCAGACGAGCTGCCAGATTTCCGTGACCAAGACCAACCTTACGATCGTCAGCAACCGATCCCGGGATGCAGAATGCCTGCAAGCCCTCACCGATAGCCTCAGCAGCGTCAGCAGCCGAAGTACAGCCCTTCTTGATTGCGATAGCAGCACCTACAACGTAAGCCCACTTTGCATTCTCGAAGCAGATAGGCTGAGTCTCCTCACACATCTTGTAAGGATCCAAACCCTTCTCCTCGCAGATTGCCTTCGCATCCTCTACACCATTGATACCATATTGTGCAAGCACAGCGTTAATCTTATCAATTCTGCGCTCATAGCTCTCAAATAATGCCATAATTTTCGATTTATTTAATGGTTTAACAATGGATTACTCTTTACGGGGATCAATGTACTTAACGGCATCCTTAAAGCGGCCATAAGTACCCTTTGCCTTCTCGATAGCCTCATTAGCATCTACGCCATTCTTGACCATCTCCATAACCTTTCCGAGGTGTACGAACTCAT
>JAFQFG010000174.1 GCA_017398695.1 Alistipes sp. | reverse complement strand
TTCGGTTGAGTATTTTACCAACTTGTGGGCATCGGTTGCAACGAACGTAATAGCCTCTGCATCGAGGTTGATGTAGACTCCATTCATCACCGGACGCAACTCATCATCAGCCGTAGCGAAGATCGTCTTGTTGATTCCGTTGACGAGGGTGTCAACCTCGAGCGTAACCTCAATACGCTCTTCGGCAAGTGAGGGGACTGCGGGATAGCTCACAGGGCTTGCTCCCGGAATCGAGAGCGATCCGCTCTTCCAATTGATTTTAATCTCCCAAGTCTGGTCGTTCACCTCGATTGTGAGAGGAATCTCCGAGAACTCCTTGAGCGAATCGAGCAGAAGCTTTGCGGGTGCTGCAATCATACCTTCGCTCTCGATATTCTCCACCTTGAGCGAGCCGACAAATGTGGTCTCGAGGTCGGAGGTTGTGACCTTCAACTCACCATCCTTCAACTCCATGAGGAAATAGTCGAGGATGGGCAGTGTGTTTTTATTGCTGATAACCTTGCCCGTTGTCGAGAGCAACGAGAAGAGTGCTGAACTTGATACTGTGAATTTCATAGGTTTTTCTTTTATTTTTTGTTATGTCTATATTGTTTCGTTCTGAGTTCTAAAGTGTTGCAAGTTTGTCTAATGCCATCTGTATCATCTGCTTGACAAATGGCTTATAGTCTGTGCAGGCGTCCTTTGCAATGCGCTGGGCTATGATTGTGCAGATGGTTGTCGCGCGGTGACCCATCAAAGCGGCAAGGCCGGCAAGAGCCGAGCCCTCCATCTCGAAGTTGGTAATGCGACGACCCTTGAAGTCGAACGATTCGATCTTCTCGTTAAGATGGGCATCTGCCGGCTCAAGACGTACCCAACGACCCTGCGGAGCATAGAATCCGGGAGCAGCGATGGTAATACCCTCAATGGTCGAATCCTTAAACAACTCCCAAAGCTCCTTATCGGCATCAATAAAGTAGGGCTTCGGCAAAAGCTCACTCCAGCCGGTATGTGCCATAAAGGCCTTCTCGATCTCGAGGTCGCAGACATCGTTGCGGCCCTTGTAGTAATTGAGCAGGCCGTCAAATCCGAGCGATGTGCGCGAGAATACGAAATCGCCCACGCTGATATCCTTCTGGATAGCGCCCGAAGTGCCAAGGCGAACGAGCGTCAGCTGACGGAATTCGGGCTTGACCTGACGTGTGGCAAAGTCGATATTTGCCAAGGCATCAAGCTCGGTAACCGAGATGTCGATATTACCGATGCCGATACCGGTCGACATTACAGTCATGCGCTTGCCTTTATATGTTCCGGTTACGGTTTTGAACTCGCGGTTTGAAACCTCACACTCAACGTTTTCGAAGAATGATGATACAAGTGCGACACGACCCGGATCACCTACAAGTATTACGATATCTGCAATCTGCTCAGGCAGTAAATGGAGGTGGAAAATGGTGCCATCATCATTGAGTATCAACTCCGAAGCGGGAATAATTCTCGAATTTTTCATCTTAACTGTTTTTATAATTGGCATAAAAGTAATATATTTACATCGAATTTCAAAGAAAACGAGCAATTTTTTATTTAATATAGGTACAAAACAATAATTATTCATCAATAACAACAATTCTGCCAATGACTCTTATCAAATCAATTTCAGGTATTCGAGGTACAATCGGAGGTTCGCAAGGCGATAATCTGACACCAATTGATGTGGTTAAATTTACCTCGGCTTATGCTCGATTTATGAGCGAAAAACATAACGGAAAACGCCTGACTATTATTGTCGGTCGTGATGCCCGCATTTCGGGTGAGATGGTCAATGACCTAATTGAGGGCACGCTGCTCGGTTGCGGTGTGGATGTAATCAATGTCGGCCTTTGCACTACCCCCGGAACAGAGATGGCTGTTATCGGCCATAAGGCAGACGGAGGCATCATCATTACCGCCTCGCATAACCCAAAGCAGTGGAACGCGCTGAAACTTCTCAATGAGCGTGGCGAGTTCTTGAATGATGTCGAGGGTAAGCGTGTGCTGGCTCTTGCTGATGATGTTGATTTTGACTTTCCGCAGATTGATGATATAGGAAAAGTTGTACTCCGTGAAGATTTTAATAATCAGCATATAAAGAGTGTTTTATCTCTACCATTGGTTGATGTCGAGGCCGTGCGTGCCAAGGGCTTCAAGGTCGTGGTTGATGCGGTCAATTCGGTAGGTGGTGTGGTTATTCCGGCCTTACTGCGAGAACTTGGTTGCG
>JAFQFG010000173.1 GCA_017398695.1 Alistipes sp. | reverse complement strand
GGTTGTGCTGGCTGGTATATATGACCACTTTGGCCGTGGACGTGTCAATAACTTCCTACCCAACATCAGTCCGATAAATGTCGACTTCAAGTTTGATAATCAGAAGTTTGACAATAAGAAAATTTCGAACTATACCCAAACTCTCGATATGCGTACAGGTGAGTTTGTGGGTAGCTTGGACTACGACGGCACACACATGACCTACCGCTATTGTGCTCTGCGACAGTTGAGTCATGTGGTGTTGATGGAGGTCGAGGTGACCCCCTCGGCCGATGTTGTGCTCGAGGGTCGTCTGGCGCACCATGTGCCGCAATCGCTCCACGGAGCCGTGATGACAAGCAACGACCTGATGTTCAAGCGCAAAACCGAGCCTCCGTTCAAGGTTATCACCACCACGGCACTCTCACCGAGCGAGAATGTGAAGGTGGCCTCTTCGTCGTTTTTCCTCTTTGAGGATGAGGATGCCGCGTTGCCGGTCTATCATCAGACTCCCGACAACGACTACCACAACTTGATGTTCCGCAAGGCGCTCAAGGCCGGTAAGACCTTCCGTTTTCAGGTTATCGGCTCGTTGATTTCGTCGGCACACACGGCAGACCCGCTAAATCAGGCCGAGCGTTTGGTGACATACGCACGATTACAGAAGAGGGGTGAGCTCCTGCGCAAGCACCGCGAGGCTTGGGCAAAGTTGTGGGAGAGCGACATCATCATCGAAGGCGACCTGCAAGCGCAGAAGGAGGTGCGCAGTATGCTCTACCATCTCTACAGCTTCTCGCGTGCGGGTGTGGCGCACTCCCCGTCACCGATGGGATTGAGCGGTTTGGGCTATAACGGACACGTATTCTGGGATACCGAAATATTTATGATGCCGCCACTGATGCTGCTCCAGCCCGAGATGGCTCGCTCGATGCTCGAATATCGCTACGACCGCCTCGGTGAGGCTCGCAAGAATGCTGCATCTTACGGCTTTGCGGGTGCAATGTATCCGTGGGAGAGCGCATCGACCGGTGCCGAGGAGACTCCCGCAACATCGCTTTCGGGTACGTTCCAACACCACGTGACGGCCGATGTGGCCATCGGATGCTGGAACTACTACCTCGCATCGCAGGATAAGGAGTGGCTCATCTCGCGTGGATGGCCTATAATCAAGGCTACGGCAGAGTTCTGGGCAAGTCGCTGCGAGAAGGGCGCAGATGGTAAGTGGCACATCTATAATGTTATGTGTGCCGATGAGTTTGCCCTCAATGTCGATGATAATGCCTACACCAACTGCGCTGCCAAACGTAATTTGGAGTACGCTGTGGCTGCGGCGGCTATTGTCGGAGAGAAGGCTCCGGCATTGTGGGGCGAGATTGCCGATGGTTTGTTCTTCGAGAAGATGGCTAATGGCGTGACGAGCGAGCATGTGGGCTACGATGGTGCCGACATCAAGCAGGCTGATGTCAATCTGCTCGCATTCCCCCATAAGCTCATTACCGACCGCGAACAGATAATGCGTGACCTGGATTACTACTCGCTGAAGGTGCCACAGGTGCGCACTCCGGCAATGACGCAGTCGATGTTCTCGGTAATCTGCTCGCGCTGTGGTGATGTGGAGCAGGCTTGGAAATGGTTCCTTGATTCGTATCGCCCCAACCAACTACCACCGTTCGGAGTGTTGGCAGAGTTTAAGGGAGGTACCAATCCCTACTTCGCTACGGGTGCGGGAGGTACGTTGCAGTCGGTATTGTTCGGCTTTGCCGGTCTTGACTTTAATCCAAAGGGTGGTATCATGCAGGTCAAGGAGCATGCCCTGCCCAAGCATTGGACCCGCCTCATAATTAAGGGCGTCGGAGCTGACAAGAAGAGCTACGTCGTGGAGCAGAAGTAGGGACTGTCGGAGCCAAGAAGAGAGATTAGGGAAATTAGGGAGATTAGGGAAATTAGAGAATTTAGGGAATTTAGGGGGATTAGGTTGTTGCTTAATCTCCCTAAAACTTTAATGGTCGTTAGTTATTGGCTGTTTCCACTCTCTACACTCTCTACT
>JAFQFG010000172.1 GCA_017398695.1 Alistipes sp. | reverse complement strand
GCGTGTAGCACTGATTATTTGACTCAGAGGTAATCTCCTGTGACGTAACTGTCGGTTGATAACCCTCCTTGCGAGCTTCGAAGATATAAGTACCCGAAAGCAGTGTGCCCTTCCATGGTGAGCGGCCCTTATACTCGTTGTTGATCCAAATATCACAATCTCCGTCAGCCTGGACCGTTACGATTGCCTCATCTGCAGTCAACACTACCCTACGCGATATCTTGGCTCCTGCGACTGTGAGCGAATCCTCTTTGTCGTGATAACCTTGAGCCATTACTCGATATTTATACGAACCATTTTGCAGTATGGCCTGCACAAATCCATTCTTCGCCACGTAAGGCTTGTTCTCTATCATGACAATTGCATCCTTCGGCTCAACCTCAAAAACAACTATCTGCGGACGAGCAACAGAGGTGTTTACGGCTATGCGGAACGAGATGTTATTGCTATTGACATCGACTGTTTGCTCGTTGCGTGCCGCACCGTACGATACCGCAATCTTGTGGGCTCCCGGTACCACATCGCGCACCGTGAGTGTAAAATCATCACCCGTGGTACCCTTGAATTGCTCATCGACATAGACCTCTGCACCCTTGATGTTTGAGCTTATGACAATCGGAAGCATTATGTTGAGTTGTGCCTCCAGGCGATACTCCTTATTGCCTTCAAGATTGAGCGACACCTCGTTCGAATCGCCATATTTCTCGTGGTGAAGATAGAATCGGGTCGGGCTCTTTGCTGTCAACTCGATGATTATACCATTACCCTCTATTGCCGTCTGCTTCTTCATAACCAACACATTACCGCCAATAGGATGAATGGTCAGTTGATCAATCTCCTCGCGGGTCATGCGGTTGACATGCATTTTGATGCGGGCACACGGACGTCTTGAGCGATCGAGACCTATGGGGTCTATGGCAACACCCGTAAGTGCATCAGTATGCACGGGAGCAAAGCTCGACGCATCAATCTCGAGACTCTGTTCGCGGTTTTGTGCCACAACGATAGATGTAGTGACACATGCAAGGATAGATAGTATAATAGTTTTCAGGTTCACAACTCTATAATTTTACGATTTTCAATTTAGATGTGTCGAGGTCGGGCATTGCAACACCCACTCCTGCACCCACATAGGTCGGGTCACACACAACAAAGCGAGTTCCATCAACTGTGACATAATCGCCCTCCACATTCGAGTTGAAACGTACGGCCGCTGCAAGGTGGTTGGGATAGTCCAGAAGTACAGCCTCCATATTCAAAACGTCGCGAACAAGTACCGAGAAGAGGATGGCACGATCATCGCAGTCGCTATATGGATAGTAGAAGGTCTCATCGCCAAAGAACCACTTTTCGCGATTGAACTGCTGATCGTCGGTCTGGTATGAGAATGCCGTCTGCACAAAATTTAGAATAATCGACACAGCATCACGCTGACTCTTGCCTGCAGTTGCTCTGCGCAGGGTCGGATAGAGCTGATTTTGAAGTTCATCGGAGAGTGATGTGTGAACGTAGAAGGCAAAATCCGAAGAGGGATATGCCGAATAGAAATCCATCAGGTTCTTATTGACACTCAAATTCAACGACACCTCCGGATAGCGCTTCGACTTGAAGGTCTTAGCTCCGGTAGCCTTGTGGGCCAAACGTGGCGGGCAGCTCTGCTGCAGTGAGAGGCTCTGCTCTCCGGGGAACTTAACTTCGCAGATAGACATTTTGGCAGGACAACCCTTCTTCTCGGGAACGTAGAAACGCACTCCATCGAGTTTGAAATAGCTCATGCCGTAGACCGTGCCTGAGAAGTTGAGCAACAACATCAGATGGTTGCCACTGCGAGCCATACGGACTTTATAGCCGCTATGAGCCAATACGTATGCCTGCAACAGCACACCGTCATTGCACTCTGCCTCGTAGTATCTATTCGTAAACTCTTTGACAAATGTGTAGTATCCCCAATCTCCGAGGGCCAACGACTTGCGTGCAGCAAGACAATCGGCAAGTGTCTGCTCAAAATCACCCGAACTGATCTTCATCCAGGCATCAGCAATGGTATTTTCGGAGAGATTAAAGAGCATCGGCACACCCACTTCAGGCACGCTGACAGAGGCGTGTGTTCCAAAGAACGAAAATTCGGTCTTTGGCTGATTTGGAGTTTGAGGAGCCGCAGGAGTAGCAGGTTCCGGATCGGGTGTCGGCACCACCACAGGAGTAGCCGGTTGTGGCTTTGGCTCGGGTTTGGGTATCGCTACCGGGACTACCGGCTTCGGTGTCGGTGTTGTTACAGGAGCCTTGGGCTCGGGCTTTGGGGTCACCACGGGGGTTGTAGGCTCCGATTTCGGAACAACTACAGGTGCTACCGGCTCGGGCTTAGGAGCCACTACGGGGGTTGTGGGCTCGGGTTTGGGTTGCGGCTTAGGCTCTATGACGGGTTGTACAGGCTGTGGTTTGGGAGCCGGCTCAATAGCGGTGACCGGATGCTCATTAGAGGTTGGGCTCTTAGGCACATACTCCGGAATAGTTACAGGCTCGGGGCGCTCCGGCTCGGGAATCGGAGCCGATGAGTTGTATGTCTCCCACGCCTTGCGCATGTGGTCGGCAAACTGACGGTCAATCTCGGCACGTCTGCGCTCGAAGTTCTCGTTATTACTTCTCTTAACACTCTCGAACGAGCTATCCATCTGGCGACGGAACTGCTCAAATGCGTCCGGAGTTTGCGCCACAGCCACTACAGCGACCGCGGTTGCTACAACTGCAATAATCCGTTTCATAGGTCTTGATTATTCCAACCAAGCCTCTCAGCGAATAATTCATTGAGAGGCCATTACGGTTGGGAGTTTATTTTAAGTTTTATGTAATTCTGTCTTTAATTCATGCCACCACTTGTCGATACCGTAGTTTCAATCATCTTCTCGGCATCGTAGTCTACATCACGAGCTTGCTGCCATACACGAACACGAACCAAAGGATTGATGTCGTTACGCATGTCAATTGCCAATGTCAGGATGCCGTCATCGGCATAGTTATTCGAGTAGTAGAGCTGGCGCACCTGCACCGCATATATACCCTCCTTGGCATAGAAACCTTTGGCGACGTTACACTCCTCAAATCGAATATTGACAAACTCTTTACTGATGAAACTCTTGCGCAGATCGGCTATATATTGGCTTTTGCTCTTCTGCTCATACACCGTGCGTTCACCCTGCAATGCACTTACCGAATCCGAAAATTTCTTGGTACTCGGCTTGAGAACTCGTCCGGTGATGATATACGCATCATTAGCAAAAACTTTGTCGATATAGGGAAGATCTCTCAAACAGTATGCAGTACGGTAATCCTCAAGGAAGGTGAGCAGAGTCAAACGTGCTGCATCCTCCCACTCCATAGCCATAATGGTCTGCTCGGTCTTGGCTCCGAGCTGATATGCCACAGATTCAACCTTATGAGTCTTTGCATTTACGCGGAACACGACATCCTCAATAAATGAGTGATTGCCCTTAAACTTGAGCTTCAAAGGCACCGCACGGCAGATGACCAACGTGTCGTGCTTGATGAATTTATACTCGGGAGTACGTGCAATTACCGGATTACCCTCCGCAACAATCTTCTTGTAGTGATCCCATGCCGAAGGGGTGAAGTGGTGGCTAATGTCATTCGAGGACAACTCCGAGATAGAGCCAACAATCTCAGTCATAAGCTTCGTGAACGGAGCCTCGTCATTTACAACCTCCTTAACATCTACGTGAGTCTTGGCTACCTCGCCGAGCTTATTCTTTACGGCAGATGCTACGCTTTCATCGGTCGTAACAACCTCCTTACGGGGTTTTACGCCCTCAGGTCTGGACTCAATGCTTTTGCTCGAGCCCTCAAGCGGAGTTACATTTCCGAGCAACTCATATACGGTAGGATCCATCTGGCGAGCTAACTCACGGTTGTAGCAATCAATATCTACATTGAAAGTCTCGGGGAGTTGCTTCATCGCGATTACTCCACGGCCATCCTTAATCGACTCGCCATCAATGTAACCACCTCCATCGAAATAACCGAACTTGAGATAGTTAATAGGCTCTCCCTCATGAGTGAAGTCGAGGAAAACTTTGTAAGGATAGTTTCGATTTTGCTTATCCTGCTCCACTGCAATAACACGAACGACAATACTGTCGAGTATCGAACGTAATTCAGAGAGCAACCACTGTCGAGCGGGCACCTCTCCATCGATTTTGATGGGAGTGTCGCCGGTATAGTAATGATTCAAGGTGAGAGCCCACGCGTAGTGACGGATCTTATCTTCAATCATTGGTGCATAGCGACCGGCATCAATATACTCTACGATTTTTCGCTCCGATGCTTTATCTCGATTATTCCAATCCTCGATAGACATATAACGCAACACTCTCTTCTGGCCGTTGCTATCCGAGAGAATCTCTCTGTGCATGTTCTCGAGGTAGGTATTCGAGACACTGGTTGTTTTGTTGACAAAATTCTCACTGCCGACTCCTGATGCATCAATCTGGATGTTGTCAGTTTTGCTTGTTACATTCACACCGGCCTTCTCTGCCAACAAACGGATTGCATCTTGGTCAGCCTCTTCTATGGTGTTACCATAGCCAATCTCCCACTGGAACTCAGTGCGGTCTGTATCGGCCATAATTCGTGATACAGAGACTTGAGCCGAGAGATTATTCCACGAAAAAAGAAATGCAAAGAGTAGAAATGCGCCTCTTCTCATAATTTGGGTTGTTAGGATAAAATTGATGGGGTTAAAAATAAAAAAATGGGCGGTAGTTTAACGGCTACCGCCCTTTGGTTGATGATTCAATCTCGATTACTGTGCAGTAACGTTATTGAGGAAGCCCTCCTGGATCCAGTTCGAGATGTTCGAGCCATACTGCTGTGCGAGCTTCTGCTCCTCAGCTGCACGGTTCAAAGCATTCAGGTGAGCCTTGTGAGCACCCTCTGCATCGATAAGGCAAACGAGCTTAACATCATAAGTGTTGGTCTTCTTATTCTCGCGAACCAAAGTGTACGAAGTCTTAACCTCACCCTTCAACTCCGAGAGAACCAAACGCTCGTAAGCGGCTACAAAGTTCTCCTTCTGAACATCATTCAAGTCGCTCATATCCGAAGCTACACGACCCTTAACGATCGAGCGAGCCTTCTCAGCGTACTCGTTCAATGCGTTGTTGCGAGCAATCGACTTAGCCAAGTTGGTGCTACGCTTGCCCTCTGCAGTTGCAGTGATCTCCTCATAGCCATCATAAACCTTCTGAAGGTGCTGAGCCATACGGTAAACCATATCACCCGACTCGAGCAGAGTGTAACCCTCAGCCTGAGCAACCTTAGCCGATTTCTTTGCGCTCTTCAATGCAGCCTTCGACTGTGCACTAACGGGAGCAACTGCTACCAATACGGCAGCCAAGATAAAAAGAATCTTCTTCATAATAATTAATATTTTGGTTAAACAAAGTTTTCCAATCACATGCGGGCATATCAAAATATGCTCGAGTATATGCATGGCGGTAAAGCAGGGCTGACAGTATAAATTTCAGTCGGATTATCGTCTTATACTGATGCAAATATAAAAACTTTTTTAATAAGTCGTACTTTTTTGCTATATTTTTTATCATTCGGAACCATAAAATAGCGTAATTACCCCTTTCGAAGCACCGAAGTATGCTATTTTTACAGACAATGTAGGGTTGATGTCCCAAAAAGACGGCTGCCCGAAAGCAGCCGAAAAGAGTCGTGATTACTCCTAAATTATCTATTTGCAAACCACACGGAAACCTCCATCATTTGATCGACTTGACGGAGTATAAGATCCGCGATCGGAGACTCGGGAGCTTGTCTGTCCGTGGACCCAACTGCCTCCTCGTTGTGCGCGTAATGTTCCGGTTGCTGCGCCTGTCGGATCGATTTGGCTTCCGCTCGAATAGGAACTTGTCCACCAATCGTTGCACCACTCGTAGATATTACCACTCATATCGTAAAGTCCGAG
>JAFQFG010000171.1 GCA_017398695.1 Alistipes sp. | reverse complement strand
GGATTGGCAGAGGATGCTACCGACGAGGAGAAGAAGGCTGCAAAGAAGGCTCTCAAGGAGGGTCCGCAGAAGGAGTTCGTGAAGAAGCTCGCTTCGTATGCAGATTGCTATATCAACGATGCATTCGGAACAGCTCACCGTGCACACTCGTCGACAGCGCTGATTGCCGACTACTTCCCCGAGGATAAGATGTTCGGCTACGTTATGGAGAACGAGTTGAAGGCTATCGACGGTGTGATGCAGAATCCGCAGCGTCCCTTCTGTGCTATCGTAGGTGGTTCGAAGGTTTCGACCAAGATTTCGATTATCGAGAAGTTGATGGAGAAGGTTGACTCGATCATCATCGGTGGCGGTATGACCTACACCTTTGCAGGTGCACTCGGAGGTAAGGTTGGTAAGTCTATCTGCGAGCCCGACATGTTCCCTGTAGCTCTCGAGATCCTCAAGAAGGCAGAGGAGAAGGGTATCAAGTTCGTGATGTCGCCTGATGCTCTCACTTGCGACGATTTCTCGGAGGAGGCAAATACCCAGTACGCATCGGTACGCGAGATTGATGATGCATGGGAGGGTGTTGACATCGGCCCCGAGGGTAAGGCTCTCTTCCGTGAGCACATCCTGGGTTGCAAGACGATCCTTTGGAATGGTCCCGTGGGCGTATTCGAGATCAATAAGTTCTCGACCGGCTCGCGTGCAGTGGCAGAGGCTATTGCCGAGGCTACGCAGAATGGTGCTTACTCGCTCATCGGTGGTGGTGACTCGGTAGCTTGTATCAACAAGTTCGGCTTGGCAGACAAGGTATCGTACGTATCGACCGGTGGTGGTGCATTGCTCGAGTATATGGAGGGCAAGGAGCTCCCGGGTGTAGCAGCAATCCGCAAGTAGGATACATATATCCCAAAACGATGAGTGGCGGTTCGGTTTTTCCGAGCCGCCACTCTGCTTTATGATCGGTGGCCTGTGATGAATCGTTAGAAGTTGTACTGAGCCATCACATTCACACGGTTGGCATGGTTTTTCTCGCCATTCATATTCTTACGCTGACCGTAGAGATACTCGGCTGCCACCTTCATGCGCGGAGTGATGTGGAAGAAGATGTTTCCGAAGATGTATTGTCCCTGCTTGTATTGATCCTCCGTGAAGTAGCGATTCTTGCGTTGAACGGTCACTGCCGAGTAGCCGCCCGAGAGCGATAGACGACGCGAAAGGTTGATCTGTGCTGCGGCCTGCCAGCCATACATCGGCATAGTCTGAATTGATGTGGGTTTCAGCGGGTTGGGTGTAAAGTCCAGACCCGAACCGGTCAAATCCTGAATGTAGGGTGTGATACCCTCGCCATAGACTCCATTGAAGAAGATGTCGAGCACTCGACCCACGTTGATGCGGCCGCTGGCCTGCACACCCCAGCCAAAGAGCGAAGTGTTCTTTTCGCGAGCCACGTCGTATGCGTACATATTGCGGAATACGGCAGATGCACGAACATGGCTCAGACGCTTTTCGCCCCATGCAAATTGAGCATAGACGGGGAAGTCGGGCATACGTTGCGGAAGGGCTGCAAAGTTGGTTGCAGTGGTGTTGCCGTATGTAGCACTCACATTGGGCATCTCGGCTGCCACACCCATCTTGAACCTATCCTGCCAGAGCGAGAACTCGTAACGTATCATGGTTGAGAATCGGAAGTTGTAGGCGTTGGGACCCTGGAAGTCGATGGTCGTTGGTGCTGCGTTGAGATCGCAGAACGTAGTCACATCACGACCGATGGTCAGCCCCTTGAACGATACGTATGCCGAACGTACACGCGGGGTGTAGCTATATGCACTGCCACCACGGAAGTCGGCATCCATAAAGATTACCACACGACCCAGAGTACGGCTGTTGGCAATTGCCTTCAGGTAGACGCGCGAAGTGGAGGCATCCATGCCGAGTCGCTGTTTGGTGGCAAAGTTACCCGGGATGGGGATATCGTAAGGTACGAAGTCGATGTTGTTCACAATGCCGTCAAACCCATAACTTGCTCGCAGGTTGACATATCCGCCTATGGCAAATGAGAATTTGTTGTCTTTGGTACTGAAGATAAACATCGGCTTATCGACCTGCTGTGCACCCGTGCGATGAGTCTCGGTATAGTCGATAATTGTCTGCTCGATGGCTGCATTGTTGTCGGCGATGCGCTGTACCATTGCCGGAGGATTTTGGTATATCGTATCGGTCTCCTTTACCGAAATCAGATACACCGTCGGAGAGTACTTGTCGTGATGGTGATGACGTTGAGCCAGAGCGGTCGAAACAGTCGAAGAGGTCACGACGACCAAGAGTGAAACAATGACGAGTCGAAGTGTTTTCATAGTCAAAATGTTTTGGTTTATAATAACTTACATTTATCTGAACGATAATTTTCTACGTTGCTGTTCTCTCTCAAGCAAGTTATATGCCAAAGGCTTGGGGCGAGCGGATGGAAGAGTGCAATTTGCACCACGTACCACCACCGAAGAGCCCGATTGGGCAACATGATGTGCTGTTTGGACTTTTCGAAAGGGGCAGAGTGGGTTTGCGCCCCGAATTTGCAGAGGAGCCTCCGTATGAAACGAATATTTATATTGGTGTTTGGGGCAATGAACATACTGTGCCTTTCGGCTCAGGAGTTGCCCGAACGAACGATGACCTTCGATGAGGCGTTGTCCGAGATGTTCGATAATAATATGGCTATCCGCGCAGCCGAGTCGGGAGTTCGGGCTGCGAAGCAAGAGCGACGTGCTGCTATAGGCTTGCGTGCCCCGACCATCGCTGTCGGGGGTAGTTATGCGTGGCTTGGTGACGATGTGGCAATCGACCTAAACGGAGTGAAACGTGGCGTGACGAAGAGTATTGTGGGACTGCTGCCGGCACTTGAACCGGCTTTGGGAGGTGCTCTGCAGGGGGTACTTGGACCGCTTGCAGCACAGAATTGGGAGTTTGTTCTGCAACGTCGCAGCCTCGTCT
The DNA here is from genome assembly GCA_017398695.1 of Alistipes sp. Taxonomy (GTDB): domain Bacteria; phylum Bacteroidota; class Bacteroidia; order Bacteroidales; family Rikenellaceae; genus Alistipes. The sequence continues at coordinate 14,574 of JAFQFG010000171.1, read as the reverse complement.
CGATAGGCGGAACCATTACCGTGCCGATATTCACGGGCGGTCGTATCAATGTAGCCAACAGAGCCGCCCGGATTGGTGAGGAGATGACGCAGAGCGAGTTGCAGGGTGTGCAAGGCAGCCTGACTACCCAACTTGTCGAACGCTATTTCGGGGTATTGCTGGCTCGACATGCTGTCGAGGTGCGCCGTCAGGTGGTTGAGGGGCTCTCCCGACACCTCGCGGATGCTCGGGCATTAGAGGCGAATGGCATGATAGCGGCAAGTGAACGATTGTACGCAGAGTATAAGGTTGCCGAGGCCGAGCGTGATCTTCGAAAGGCCCAATATGCGGAGCGCACGGCTGAGGAGTCATTGGCCAACACTCTCGGTGGTGAGAGGGCTCTGCCGGTGACTGCCATGTTTGTTGTGGAGAGTCCCGAAGAGGTTGAATTTTTCGCTCGTCAGGCTCTTAAAGGGAATGCTCTACTTCGACAGGCCCAACTCCAACAGGGGTTGGCTCGTGAGAATGTGCGCTTGCAACGTGCCGACTTCTTCCCGCAGGTGGTGGCTATGGGAGCGGCATCGTTCTACAATTGGCAGGTTAGCGATCTGTTGCCGCGATGGGCAGTGGGTGTGGGTGCGAATTTCAAGATTTTTAACGGTCTCACGCGAGAGTATCGCTATTCGGCCGCTCGGCATACTTTGCATAGCGTAGAGTCGGCTGTTGCGAAGGCCGAAGGAGATATTGCGCTGCTTGTGGAAACCCTGCATGCTGCGATGATGAACAGCCTTGCACTATTGCGGTCGGTTGACGCTTCGATGAACTTTGCACGGGAGTATCTGCGCTCGAAGCGTGTAGCCTTCACCGAGGGGATGGCCACCTCGTCCGACCTTATTGATGCCGAACTCAACCTCGCCAAGTCGCGTATTGAGCGGCTTGAGGCTGCATATCAATTTGATGTGGCTTTGGCTCGTCTGCTGGAGTCTGTGGGGGCGAGTGCAGAGTTTTCAAATTATATCAAACGCACTGATGCACGTGTAATAACATTCTGAGAAGAGTATGAAACGTATAAACATTGCAGCCGTAGTGGTGGCTGTGGTTATAGCTGTGGTAGCGATAGCTGCTCTGGGATGGTGGCTTGTTGAGCGTGAACCCCTGTTGGTACAGGGCACCATAGAGTGTCGCGTCTACCGAGCTTCATCGAAGATTGCTGGTCGTATTGATACGATCTATGTGGCCGAGGGTCAGATGGTGCAGAAGGGAGAGTTGCTCTATACCCTCACCACACCCGAACTCTCGACCAAACTGTTCCAGGCAGAAGCCCTGCGCAGTGCAGCCAAAGCTCTCGACCGCAAGGCATTGAGCGGTGCCCGCATCCAACAGATCGAAGCCGTGCGCAGCCTATGGCATAAGGCTCAAGCTGGTAAGCATCTCGCCGCGCAGAGCCTTGCGCGTGTGCGAAACCTCTATAAGGATGGAGTTGTTCCGGCGCAGACGCTCGATGAGGCAGAGGCTAACTTTCGGGCAATGACAGCTACCGAACGTGCAGCCAAGGCGGAGTATGACCTTGCGCTGGCCGGAGCTTCCTCCGAGGATAAGCAGGCTGCTGCGGCTCAGGTTGCGCAGGCGCAGGGCGTGGTGGATGAGGTTGAGGCCTACTTGCGCGATGCGGTGGTCTATGCACCTGTGTCGGGTGAGATTTCGACCATTGTGGCCGAGGGTGGGGAGATTGTAGGCAGCGGTATGCCTGTGGTGACGATTCTTGATTTGGCCGATATGCACGCTCTGTTCAATATCAAGGAGACGATGCTCCCCGAGCTTCGGCAAGGTGTGCGATTTGAGGGATATGTGCCGGCACTCGGTCGCAATGTGACTTTCGAGGTGTCGTATATCTCTCCACAAGCCGATTTTGCAACGTGGAGTGCTACAAGAACGCGCGGTGGGTTTGATATTCGCACATTTGCTATTAAGGCTCGGCCGATTGCGAATGCTGAGGGGTTGCGCCCCGGGATGAGTGTTTTGGTTGATTGGGAACTTTTGAGCCGGATGCACTGATATGGGGCTTGTGGCAAATATCCGAATGGTGCTCCATCGCGAGGGAAGGCGTGTTGCGAAGCGGAGGAGTTATCTCGCTCTGCTCACGTTGCTGCCCGCGGTAGCTTTCGTAGTGTTTGGTCTGCTTTTTATCCATCCTGTGACCGGATTGCCTATTGCCTTGCTCGATAGCGACAACACTCCGACATCGCGCACTCTTGCCTCGATGGTCGATGCAACCGAGGGTGTCGATATCCTCTACAATGTTACCAATGCGGCCGAGGGCGAACGTCTGATGCGCCAAGGCAAGAGCTATGCGATGCTTATCATCCCTAAAGGGTTTGAGCGGTCGCTGCTGGGTGGCGCAGAGGCTGTGGTGTCGCTCTATAACTCTGGTGTGAACCTCACCACCAACGGAGTGCTCGAGCGAGATGTGCAGTCGGCAGTGAGGAGTTTCTCCGTCGGAGCTCAGCTCCAGCAACTTGAAGCGCAGGGTCTTTCCCCTGATGAGGCTATGGCGATGGCAATGCCTGTTGTATTCGACCGACATGTTCTCTTCAATCCCGAGTTGGATTATGCCGCCTACCTTGCTCCGGTATTTATGGCGATGACACTGCTGATTTTTGCCGTTATGACAACCATCTATGCCGTTGGCTCCGAACTTAAGGAGGGCTCTGCCCGCGAGTGGCTCGATGCAGCCGGAGGGTCGATGTGGAGAGCGATTGTCGGCAAACTCGCTCTGCCGACCGTAGTGATGTGGTTGTGGGGAGGAGTGATGTTCTTTGTTCTGTTTGTGCTGCTTGGAGTGCCGATACGGGGCAATTTGTGGATGTTGGCACTTGCGACTATGGCATTTATCGTGAGCTATGAGGCGGTGGCGGTCGTTTTTGTCGTCTTGTTTGACAATATGCGCCTGGCACTATCGGTAGGTGGCGGGTACTCGGTGCTTTCATTCTCCTTCTCGGGTGTAACATTCCCTGCAATGGCGATGTATGCACCGATGCGTGTGGCCGGCAATATCTTTCCATTCACATTCTATATGAGAATATATGTCGACTTGGCTCTGCGTGGAGTGCCGGTAGGGTATGTCTTGAGGGATGTGGCGATGATGTTGCTCTTTTTATTGTTGCCGCTAATGGCTCTTCCACGTTTGAAAAAGATGTGTGTCGATGAGAAATTCTGGGGTAAAATATAATAATAAGCTCTCCTTACTTCGCCAAACGGCCTCGGTTATGCGTGCCGAGCTGCGCGAGGTGTTCTCCGATGGCGGAGTGTTGCTGATTATGGTATTTGCCATATTCATCTATACGACGCTCTATGGGCTTGTCTATGGTAGCGAGGTGCTGCGTGAGGTGCCTATTGCTGTTGTGGATATGAGCCATACCTCATCGAGCCGTAGTCTGACCTCGGCACTCGAAGAGGGCCCTTCTGTGCGAGTGGCATATGTGGCTCAAGATATGGAGCAGGCTCGACGGCTGCTCTATGAGCGCAAAATCTACGGAGTGGTCTATATTCCTGCAGACTATGAACGCTGCCTGGTAGGGGGTACTCAGGCAGATGTCGCCATCTACTGCGATGCAAGCTACTTTCTGATCTATCGTGTGGCGTTTGAGCGGATGGTTACCACGCTGACAGCTACGGGTGCTATGGTCGAATTTCGGAGGCTTGTAGCCCGAGGTCTGGGCCAGTCGCAGGCCATGGCGGTGGTAGAACCGGTGTCCTACGAATCTCATACGCTCTTTAATCCCTACCTTGGCTATGGGACATTCGTAATGCCGGCCATAATCATCATTATCATCCAGCAGACCCTGTTGATGGGTGTCGGTATTATCGGTGTAACAAAGCCCCCTAAAAAGGAGCTTTCAGAGCTGGACTTTATGCTAAACACCGAATGCTCGGCCGCTGCGCTTATGATGGGGCGAGTGATTACATATTTTATGGTTAGCGGAGCTGTAGCTGCGTTGGCTCTTACGCTTCCCTATTATCTCTTTGGCTATCCGATGCTCGGGTCTGCATGGAGTGTAGCGGCAGTCGTTGTACCTTATATCCTCGCCTGTACGATGCTTGGCATAGCACTCTCGACACTCTTTCGTAGCCGCGAAGAGCCCATCATGTGGTTGCTTTGGTCGTCCATTCCGATACTGATGCTCTCGGGTGTCTCCTATCCGACGAGCGCAATGCCGGAACCATTGGCCATGGCCGGTAAACTGCTTCCGAGTAGCCATGCCGTCGAGGCTTTTATGCGAGTGAGAGATATGGGAGCCTCGGTGGAGGATGTTGTGCCCTCAATCGTGGCATTGTGGATTCAGACTCTCCTATATGGATGTTGTGCATTCCTCCTTGTAAGCCACCAGATGAAAAAAAAAGAGGTCGCCCAAACTTATCGGACGACCTAACTCTCGTTAATTAATCGTGACTGTAACCTATCGACGCATCGGAGGTCCCATCGGACGGCGCATGCCACTCGCTCCGTTTACGCCTACGCTACTGCCAGACTCTCTGTAGTCGTAATCCTTCATATTGGTCGAACCCTTCTTGCCGAAGTGGCGCAGGTTGTAGACAAACTGAATGCTGAAGTAACGACCGATAACGCTGTTGGTCAGATTCTGCGTATAGCCCGAGCCGGTGCTGCGCACGAATGCCGTATTCTGGTTAGCTACATCGTTCACACCAATCTGCACCTCGCCCAATTGGTTGCGGAAGACCTTCTTGCCGAGGTAGAGGTTGCAGAGAACGTAATCCTCGTTATACTTGTTTGTAAAACCGAGGTACTGCACATACGAGCAGGCTGCCGTGAAGGTAAAGCCCTTCCAGAATACCCACTTAAGCGTACCTGTAGCCGAATGGTTGAAGTAGTTGTTCATCTGATACTTGCCATTGACCTTGCCGGCTGCGGTGTTCCATGCCTGATTGAATGCTCCGTTCCATGTGAGGGTGAAGTCGATCTTCTCGGAGATGTTGCTACCCAATGTTATCTGTGCATCATAGCCGATGTTGTTGGCGTAGTTCTTGGTGAACTTGTGGTCGTACATATCCTGCAGCGATCCGTAGACAGCCGAAGGGTTGACGATATAGTTCACACCAGCCATAATGTTGAGGTTACACTTCATGAACGACATCGGCAGACCGAGGCTTAAGTGTGTGCGCAGATTCCAATATCCGTCCATATTTTCGTAAGAGGTAACCTGCTGCGGACGATAGACCTTGTCGCCAATCGGCAACTCGAATCCCTCGCGGTTGTAGAGTGTCGACTGCGAAAGGTAGTTTTGCTGATTCTGCATCATAAACATCCACATAAACGTACGACCCTTCTCCACGTTGGAGTTGATGTAGTGGAAGTTGATGCGGTGTGTAAACGAAGGACGCAGATCTTTGTTACCGATGCTCAGGTACTGCGGTGTCGAGACATCATAGATGTTCTGCAACTGCGTAACCGAGGGATTGTCGGTGTAGGAGCGGAAGTAGAGGCGGATCGAGTTCTCTTTGTTGAACATGTAGTTCAACATTGCGAAGTAGAGCACATCGTGGTAGTTCTTCTTGATCTTGTCCGAACGCTCAGCACTGACACCTGCGATATTGCCATCGAGCGAAGAGTATTGGTAGTAAACATTCGCCACAAAGGTATTCTTCTTCTTCGAGTAGCGGAAGCCGGGACCCACGCGGTGTGTCCAATATCCGCTGCGGTAATCCTGAGTCATATCGCTATTGAGCGTGCCTGCATCTTTGTCGAATTTGTCATCGGTAATCCAAGCTTGCTGATTCTTCTCCTCATCCTCATACGAGAATCGATATTGGAAGCTCAACGCTGTAACCTTGCCCAGAGGCTCGTTATACTCGAGTGTTCCACCGACGTTGTAGGTGCGCGACGGAGCATCGATGTATTGGCACAACGGATTGTAGAGCGATGTGCTGTTGATGTTGGCAATCTTGCCTGTCGCACGCAACTCCTCCATATATGCTTCATACTCGGGAGAGCCCTCCTCGATGGCATCGGCATTGTTTGAGCGTACACGGCGTAGATTGTGGTTGTCGCGCAAGTTGAAACGACCGCTGACCGAGAGGGTGCGACCCGCCTTCTCACCGATGCGCAGACGATACTGCAGGAACTCGTTGAAGTAGATGCCGTACGAGTTGCGCTTGGTTGCATCGTCAATGTAGGTCAAACCGCTCTGTCCATACTTGAATCCGTTGCTTGTGTTGCCGAATTTCGGGTTGTTGTTGCCCTGATAGCTCAAGTAGGTGCGCGACATCAGCGACTGGCTTCGCGAAATCTTCCAATCGACGCGAGCATTGAAGCGGTGGTTGTTGTTGAGCGAGCGAGTAGAACCGCTCTTGAAAAGTGTGTCGATGGGTGACGGGCTCTCATACCAGGTCTCCTGCTCCGAGAGGTCTTTGGTATAGGTGTTGTTGAAGAAGTAGCTGCTCTGGAACTTTACCTGATCCTTCTTGCCCCACTGATCAGAGTAGTTCAGACCGATAGAGTTCACCAGGGCGACACCCGCCTGCGGACGAACCATGTACTGACCCACACCGCGACGACGACCGCCACCACCCTGCGCTCCGCTCACTCCGAGGATATCCTCGAACGAGAAATTCTGCTGGTTGATGTTGTTGAACAGACCGATAACCGACAGACGCGAGTCGTTTTGGAATACGTTGACATTTCCGCCTACGGTATATTTGTGATGCGAGGTGATATCATCGGTCTGGGGCTGGTAGCCGTAGCCGGCATACATCTTACCGAACTGACCCTGACGCATATTGCGGTGGGTTACGATGTTGATGGCCTTGAAACCCTCGCCATCATCCATGCCCGAGAACTCGGCCTGATCACTCAACTTATTGTAGACCTCGATGCGGTCTACGGCCTGCGCCGGCAACGACTTGATGGCTGTGTTGACATCCTCGCCAAAGAACTCCTTGCCGTCGACATAGACCTTCTTGACCGTTTCGCCCTGAGCCGAAACTTCGCCATTTTGGATTGTGATACCGGGCATCTTCTTGAGAAGTCCCTCTACGTCGGCATCGGTCGTAACCTTGAACGCTCCGGCATTGTACGAGAGTGTATCTCCGTCTTGCGATGTACGCAGAGCCTTAGCCTCTTTAACGACCATGTCGATACGGGTCGAAGCCTCCTCCAGCTGCAGCTTTCCGAGATTAAGCGTAGCCGATGAAACCTTGAACTCCTTGGTAAAGTCGGCATATCCGAGGAAGGTGATGACCATCTTGTAGTTGCCATAAGCAACATTGGCAATCTCAACCTTGCCACCATAGCCGGTGGTGTAGTACTTCTTGTTGTCGGGGTTGGCGGTCGATGCCAACTCGACTACTGCTCCGGGAACTCCGGCTCCACTCTTAATATCTACGACCGTAGCCGTGATTTTGCTGCGTTGCTGAGCTGATGCAGGGAGTACGCATAGTGTAAGAGCCAAGATAATAAGTAATCGTTTCATCTCTATGTTATAAGTTTTATGTTTTTTCTGTTTCAACGTGCGAAGATAATTAATTATCTTCAAATAGAGGTCAATGTTGACAATCTCTTTTCTGCCAGAAAAATCGATTTGCCTATTCTCAAAAAAAAGCCACCGCCGCACAAGCCTCAAATACCTTCCCCTAAAAACGACCCGCGCAACGGTGGCCAAAATCCTTCTCTTCTACTCGCTTTAGCGACCCTATTTTAATAACTTCTATCGAATCTCCGGATTCCGTTCACATCGCAAATATATAAACAAAAAAGCACAGACATTTCGTCTGTGCCGTCAATCGGCCAAATCAGAGGGTGAATCGCCCTAATTGGCGGTGTCAACCGTTAGAGTTTTATGATGTTGGCAAGCTTATGCCTCAGTAAGCCATCGCTTGAACTCGGGTACACGAGCTTTCGAAATGACTATGCGTTCGGGGATTTCGACCGTGAGGTTGAGTGAAAGTCGACTGCCAAACCATACCGAAATATCCTGCACAGCCTTGCGCGAAATTATAAATTGACGGTTGGCTCGGAAGAAGTCGTGCTCGCAGAGTGTCGTCTGTAAAGCTTCGAGTGTCTTATCAATGGGGTATGCCGCTCCATTGAAGAGGTGTGCCGTCACACGCTCATTCGAGGTGTAGAAATATGCGACATCCGAAACCTGTAGCGGAACAATCTTGTCCTTGACGTGAATCAAGAACATCTCGTTGCTTCTGCGCTGCTCAGCAATCATCGAACCTACGCGAGCGTGATATTCGCTACGCTCGTGGTTGGTGATGCGTCGCCACTTGTCGAGAGCACGCTGCAACTCCTCCTCCTTGAGGGGTTTGAGCAGGTAGTCGATGCTGTTGACCTTGAATGCGTCAAGTGCATATTGGTCGTATGCCGTGGTGAAGATTATAGGTGCAGAGATATTGACCGAATCGAATATGCGGAACGACTCTCCATCGGCAATGTGGATATCCATAAAGACCAAATCGGGATTCTCGTTCTCCGAAAACCACTCGACTGTGTCGACAATACTCTCTGTTACCCCGACAATTTCAACGCCTGCTTCGAGTTGCTCGAGCATGCTTTGCAGGTTGCGGGCCGCAGCTGTTTCGTCCTCAATAATAAGTACCTTCATTCTCTGTGTAGTTTTAGTTATGCGGTTTTAGCAGTGGTAGTTTGACCATGAAAGAGTCTTTTGTGTCGACAATTTCGATGCTCTTGCCTGCAATAAGTTCCCATCGGCTGTTAAGATTGCTTAGGCCTATGCCTGTGCCTTGTGCCGGCTCCACCAATGGCGACTTCGGATTTGACACGATAAGCATCCCATCCTCGACATAGATGGAGATGTGCATCGGATGACGGCTGGTGATTGCGTTGTGCTTCACGGCATTGTCAATCAGTGGCTGCAACGACAGCGATGGCAACATGTAGTCAAGATAGTCGTCACTGATGTTGATATCGAAGAATATCTTGTCGGCATAGCGAATCTTAAATTGATAGCTGTATGCCTCTACGAAGGCCAACTCCTCTTTGAGAGGCACCTCCATGTTTTGGCTATTCTGCAAAACGTAGCGGAAGGTGTACGATAGCTGGTCGATGTAGGTCAATGCCTTCTTCGTGTCGTTCTCACGCACCAATGTCGAGAGCGAATTGAGCGAGTTGAAGAAGAAGTGGGGGTTGATTTGGCTGACAAGCATGTCGTAGCGCGTGGTCAGGTTTTCGCTCTTGAGTTGCTCGTTTTCAAGCAAGATGCTCTGACGCTGGTAGATAAGCGTGTAGATGTAGGCGTAGAGCACCGAAACGGCAAATGTGAATGAGCACTTCAGTACCACCATATAGTCGATACGCCAAGCATCATTCATTGCAAATACCGGAATAATCTCACCTGTGTAGCGGTTCGACACGGGCGCGAGGAAGTAGAATCCGATGAGTAACAGTACGCACCACAGACTGCGATGCAGGATGTTGGTGAATGTCACATTGCGACGATCGGCCTTGTAGGTTAGCAGTAGTAGAATCATCAACGACATTATGAAGTAGTAGACAATCTGCACTGCCGAGTCCAAGATCTTGTTTGGACGTGTGAACTCAGTTGTGTAATCAAACTCCTCGCCATTAATCTCCAGGATTTCGGCCATGCGGTAGTGACCGCCCTCGCGTGTTGCGGGCTTTGCCTTCACTCGCAGCGTGTCACCACTCTCGACATCTATGTTGCGCAGATTCCAATACGACATGTAGACGCTGTCGATAGCTTCGGCGGGCTCGCAGACCAAATAAGCGTAGCCGTCGGGATTCATGGCGAGGCGACCACGCACCTCAATCATCTTGGCGGCATCCTCCTGATTCTCTGATCTCCATGAGCCGAACTCATCGACCGCCAAAAGCAACAGATGTGAAAAGTTGACAATCAGGCTGACGGCCATTGCTACCATAATCAGCGATATAACACTCGATAATCGCTCGTTTCTCAAATTTTTACATCTGCACTTCATATCATTCTCCCGGGTTAGGTTAGGTTATCTGTCTACTCTTCGCTATACCACGATGCGTACATGTGGTAGTCGTGGGCGATGCGTCGGATTATTTGCTCGCGCTGCTCGGGTGTAACATCCTTGACCTTCTTGGCCGGAACACCCGCATAGACCGAGTTGGGTTCAAGTTTCGAGTTCGACAATACGAGCGCATTGGCTGCAATGATACAGCCCGAAGCAACCACAGCATTGTCCAAAATCGTTGCACCCATGCCGATAAGGCAGTTATCCTCGATGATGGCACCGTGAATAGTGGCATTGTGCCCAACCGACACATCGTTGCCGATGTGGGTCTGCGACGGATGTGGCGAGCCGTCATAGAGAGTGTGGATTACCGTGCCGTCCTGGATGTTGGTGCGATCACCGATGGTAATCTTGTTTACATCGCCACGCAGCACCACATTGTACCACAACGACGAATCCTTGCCAACCGTGACGTCGCCTATAAGTACAGCTGTCTCGGCCACGAAGGTGCCTTCGCCCACTTCGGGCGTATGGTTTCTGACAGATTTAATGTATGCCATATTTTTATTGAACTTTGAGTTATATACTTTTTTGTTAATGTTTCTTTTGTGCTTGCCACAGCGCCTCCATCTCATCGAGTGAGAGATCGCCGAGTGTCTTGCCGGCCTCGACCGCCGCCTGCTCCATGCCGTTGAAACGCGAGATGAACTTCTTGTTGGTGCGCTCGAGAGCTGCCTCGGGGTCGATGCCGTAGAGTCGACATGCGTTGACCAGCGCAAAGAGCAGATCGCCAAACTCACCCTCCAAGAGGTCGTGATTCTTGGCTGCAATCTCGGCATCAACCTCTGCAACCTCCTCGCGTACCTTTGCCCAGACATCCTCCTTCTTCTCCCAGTCGAAGCCTACGGATGCCGCCTTCTCTCCTATACGGAAAGCCTTTACCAATGCCGGCAGACTGCGCGGTACGCCTCCGAGGGTGCCGCTCTTGCGATTCTTCTTGCGCAGTTTTAGTGCCTCCCAATTGTGCTTAACCTCTTCGGGAGTGTCGGCATGGATGTCGCCATAAACGTGGGGGTGGCGGTATATAAGCTTGTCACACACGCCATTAGCAACATCGGCATAGTCGAATGCTCCGGCCTCTTTGCCGAGTTTCGAGTAGAAGACAACGTGCAACAGCAGGTCGCCCAACTCCTCCTTGATTCCGTCCATATTGCGGTCGGTGATGGCATCGACAAGTTCATAGGTCTCCTCGATGGTGTTGTTGCGCAGCGACTCGAAGGTCTGCTCGCGATCCCATGGGCACTGCTCGCGCAGAGTGTCCATAACCTCTATAAGACGCAGCGTAGCGTCAGCGTTTTTATTGCTCATACAATCTTCAACGAATTATTTGACAAAGTTAGTGTTTTTAACAGAAAAAATGTACCTTTGACAAAACTATTTACTTGAATAAGCATGAAAATCAACCTGAAAATTCTGACATGCAGTGTTGCAACACTGCTCTCATCGGTCGCTTTTGCCATTATCCCTCAGCCTGAAAGCATGAAGTGTGGCGATGGCGTGTTTACAGTACGCCCTTCGACTGTGATAACATTCAATAATGAAGAACTACGCCCATTGGCAGCGTACATGCTCGACTACTTTGCAGTCAAGAAGGTGGCTAAGCAGGCTCCGGCCGAGAATTTTATCTCGGTCGAGTTGGCTTCGGGATTTAAGCCGGATGCATATCGCCTGACGGTTGCCGAGGATGGTGTGCGCATCGTTGCCGGAGACTATGGCGGAGCCTTCTACGGAGTGCAGACCCTGATGCAGATGATGCCTTCGGAGATCTATACCAAACGCATGAAACTTCCTGTTAAGGTTGCGACTTGCGAGGTTGAGGATGCCCCGCAGTTTGCCTATCGCGGATTTATGCTTGATGTTGCCCGCACGTGGGTAACTACGGCCAACGTGAAGCGATACATTGATTGGCTTGCATACCACAAAATCAATCGTCTGCATTGGCACCTGAGCGATGATCAGGGTTGGCGTATCGAGATAAAATCGCATCGCGAACTTACCGAGCAGGGCGGCTATCGCGGTGGCTCGTCGCCCGTGCCGCCGATGTATGGCAAGTGGCACGAACGCTATGGTGGCTACTATTCGCAGAGCGAGATTCGCGAAATTGTGGAGTATGCCCGTGTGCGCAATATCGAGGTGATTCCCGAAATCGACCTGCCGGGTCATAGCTGGGCTTTTGCGGCAATGCATCCCGAGGTGGTGTGTAATTATGAGTTCGACAAGTCGCACCTCTCGGGTGGATTGGATACGCGCGATGTATTCTGTGCTACCAAGGAGAGTAACTACGAGTTGTTGGATGAGATTTTTGCCGAGGTGTGTGCCCTATTCCCGTCGGAGTACATCCACATCGGAGGTGATGAGGTGTCGCTCTCGCAGTGGAAGAAGTGTCCCGACTGCTCGGCTTACCTCAAGCGTAACGGCTACACCGATGCCCACAAATTGGAGGACTACTTCATCGAGCGTATGGCTCAAATTTTGAAAAAGTATGGTAAACGCCCCGCCGTGTGGAATGAGGGTATCAATGGCGGAGGCCTCGATAAGACCACACGTGTGCATGGCTGGAGCAATATGAAGGATTGCCGCAAGGTGCTCGAGGCCGGCTATCCGACAATCTTTATGCCTGCCGAGTATTTCTATTTCGATATGCGCCAGAGTAAGTATGAGGTGGGTTCGAATTGGAGCAATATCTTTGATGTGAAGCATACCTACTCATTCGATTTTGCCGAGCAGGGATTCTCTGCCGAGCAGGTGGCGAAGGTCGAGGGCTTCGAGTGCGCTTTCTGGAGCGAGATAGCCCTCTCGCAGGGAGGTGACCGTTCGACCGACTATCTCGAATATATGACCTTCCCGCGTGTGTGTGCTGTGGCAGAGCTCGGCTGGGGTAAGCGAGGTAGCGATTGGGACAACTTCTACGCACGTCTGTCGGGCGACCACTACGATCGTATGTCGGCTATGGGTATCAACTACCGCCTGATGCCGCCGAAGGTCGCGTATGCCGACGGCCTTCTCTCGGCTTCGACCGACGACAACTCCACAATCTACTATCGTACCGAGGAGTCTGCACGTCCCGTGAAATATTCGCGTCCCGTGAAGTGTGCAAAACCCGGAGAGTATATCTTCTGGAGCGAATATCGAAATGCTCACAGCCCGCAGGCCGCACATGCCGACCACTATAAAACCATCAAGCCGGCATTTACCCTGACATCCTCAATCGAGTCGGGTAGAAAGGATGGCTACAAGCGCATCGAGGAGTATCGTGGTCGTGTCACGGCTGCTCGCACATGCCGCAATGGCGATTGGTTCCTCTTTGAGTTCTCGGAGCCGGTGGAGTGCCGCGAGATGGAGTTCGTGACTGGATATACCCACATTGCCCACCGAATATTCCCGAGCGGATACCTCGAGGTGAGCTACGATGGTGCAAACTTCGAAAAGGTCGATTCGCTGGTTGATGGATGTGCCAAGATTATTCGCCCCTCAAAGGCAGTTAAGGCGGTGCGTATCACCTCGACCACCGACCGCAACAGTACGCATGGCGTGGTCATCAATCCGCCCGTAGTCAAGCCGATATTGTAGGCTTGACTTGGTGATGCGGTCTTGATCCAATGGATGCTGTGAAAATAAATAACCCCGAAAGACATCTTTCGGGGTTACTTGTTAAAGAGACTCTCTTGCATTTTGTGGACCCAGAGGGGCATGATCCCACGACCTTCGGATTATGAGTCCGCTGCTCTAACCAACTGAGCTATGGGTCCGACTTGCTACACCTTTTTAGTGTTCAGCGGTGCAAAGATATAAAATAATTCACAATTCACAATTCACAATTCACAATTAAGAGGATTTTTTTGCAAAAATCTCTTTTACTCCTCATTGTAAGGGGTAGGCTGCGAGTGGCTTCTCTCCATTGCTGTGCTCGTCGATTCACAATTATTTGCTTTTGGTCGATTTCGCGTTCCTTGTGAATCCTATTTTCCCTATGGCATAGCTTGCGTAGATGTAAAAACAGGCCGAGTCGGCCTTGACAGGTCAAAAGTGTGGCAAAAATCAAGCCTCCGCCTATACCTTATATATATATGTATAAAGAAAATTGCAGTTAGAGTGAAAAAAAATAGCTCTCCTATTTTGCGGATTGTTATTTATTACTATCTTTGCACCCGATTTCGGTCTTCTTCGCTTATGGAGAGTTGCGAAATTAAAGGTTCTTTGAACGCACGAAGCAAATAATAAAATTTTATCACCAAAAATTTGGTGGATTAAAATATTATTCATACATTTGCAACCCAAACCGGTAGAAATGCCGATGTAGCTCAGTTGGCCAGAGCAGCTGATTTGTAATCAGCTGGTCGGGGGTTCGAATCCCTCCATCGGCTCTAAGAAAAGACCGGGAGGTGAGGGGATAGGATTACAAGAGATTGTAAGACTATCGACTGAAGCCGGAAAATATGGGAAGATACCAGAGTGGCCAAATGGGGCAGACTGTAAATCTGCTGGCGTACGCCTTCGGTGGTTCGAATCCATCTCTTCCCACCAACAAAAGCCGATTGGAGTTGCAACCGT
>JAFQFG010000170.1 GCA_017398695.1 Alistipes sp. | reverse complement strand
AGTTTGCCGATAGTTGGATAAAAAAGTACAATGCTATCACCCTCGGCGAAGATCTTAACAACTATCCGGGGGTACAATATACACAGCCGGATAAAGATATTGTTGGTTGCTTTGCTGATGCACTGCCTGATAGATGGGGACGCACTCTTCTTCTCCGTCGTGAGCAGATAATGGCACAGGAGGAGAGGCGTTCGGTTCGCCGATTATCATCGTTTGACTTTTTGACGGGTATTGATGACTTTTCCCGTGTGGGAGGATTCCGTTTTAAGGAGACACCTGATGGTGAGTTCATCAACGCCGATAACTCTTTGCGTATTCCCCCATTGACCGACTTGCGAGAACTGATTGCAGCCAGCAAGGAGATTGAGAAAAGCGAGGGGACCAATGCGCTCCCCGAAAAACGATGGATTGCTCAACTTGTGCAGCCGGGTTCTTCGCTTGGTGGTGCAAGGCCAAAAGCAAATGTTGTAGATTCGGACTGTAGTATATATGTTGCAAAGTTCCCATCTTTGAAGGATGATTACGATGCAGGACTATGGGAGCATTTCTGCCATCTATTAGCCAAAAATGCAGGTATAAATGCAGCCGAAACAAAGGTTATAGCGACCAACGATAAGCACCATACACTCCTTTCTCGTCGCTTTGATAGAACGGATAGCGGCAAGCGGATACATTTTGCATCGGCAATGACACTGCTCGGAGTAAACGATGGCGACAATGCAACAACGGGCAATGGTTATTTGGATATTGTAGATTTTGTATTGAGTAGCTGCGCCAATGTCGATACCAACTTGAGAGAGTTGTTCCGCCGAGTTGCATTCAATATATGCGTTGGCAATAGCGATGATCATTTCCGCAATCACGGTTTCCTGTTAACTGCAAAGGGGTGGACTCTCTCGCCTGCATACGATATGAATCCAACACTGAATGACCACCAAAGTCTGTTGATCAATAGCATGACCAATGTATCCGACCTCTCAATTCTTTTGGACTCTTGCGATGAATATATGCTTACTTACGAAGTGGCTAAAGGAATTATCGACAAGGTGGTTGTAGCGGTTAAAGACTGGCGCACATTAGCCAATAGATTAGGTATTGCCAAGAGAGAAATGTGCTTGTTTGAAGGGGTGTTTGATAATAGAATTAATGGTTGTACCTTTCCAAAGTAGTAACTCTGCTTAATAAGATACAGTTTCCTATCTCCCCTCAAACCTCTTCAGCCCTTCGATGGTAGTGCTGAATTGTATGGCTCCGCCTGATGCTTCGCGTGTCTTTTTCATCGATATGCTGATGTTGCGTACGCGTTCGGGGAATCTTGCTGTGTCGGGGAGAATTATCTCACTTCCACGGTATTGCAGTATGTCGAGGTAGGCGAGGGCTGTTTCGTAGGTGTTGAGAGTGTTCTCGGCGCCGAAGTTGTAGACTCCGCCTTTGAGGGTGAGGGTGTGGGGGAGGTTGCTTATCACTTCGTCGATGTGGGTGATGCCGCGGTATTCTCGTGTTGCGAAGCGCAGAGTGGTGCCGTTCTCTATTGCTTCCTTTATGTTGATTATGAAATTCCTGTGCGTGGGCATTCCTTCGCGGGCGGCGTCGTACATCCATGTGGCACGTAGGGCAACGGTCGCTTCGTATATTTCCGTCGCGCGTTGTTCGGCGAGCAGTTTGTGGCGGCCGTAGTGGTTTTCGGGGGATACGGGGAGTGCTTCGTCGAGCAAGCCTGTTTCGCTGTTGCCGTTGTAGACTTGGTCGGAGGAGAAGAATATGAACTTTGCTTCGTGGCGAGAGGCGGCGGTTGCAAGGTTCTCTACGCCCATGACGTTTACAAGGTGGCTCTCTTCGGGGTGCTCCTCACAGTAGCCGGTGTTGGAGATGGCGGCGAGGTGCAGT
>JAFQFG010000169.1 GCA_017398695.1 Alistipes sp. | reverse complement strand
CGCCTCTCGGCATCAGATCCTAAGTCTGACGTGGCTACCAATTACACCATATCCGCATTAGGCGAGGCAAAGGTATAAAAATTTTACCAATAACCAAGCCTTTATCACACTCAAGACGCAAAATACCATTAAAAATTGGTCGCTGCATCTACTTTTCTCGCTCGACAGAGTTACCACTCACAGTCAGCAGGTGCATACCATCCACCGAGTTGGAGTAGACCTGCACAACCTTATGAAACGCACCGGCCTCCATCTTGTGGGGTTCATAGGTAAGCTCGATAACCGCGCGTTCGCCAGCATCGAGCGGGCGACGACGATAGTCTGTACGTATACAGGTACACGAAGTTGCTATGCGAGTTATCACGAGGGGTTCCGAGCCATCGTTCACATACTCGAACTTAGCCTTCAAATCGCCTCCCCTACGCTTTACCTCGCCAAAGTTGTGTTTACTCTTGACGAATGAAATATGAGCTCCATCGTACTTTGGCTGCACGGCCACACTATCCTTATGTTCGCGTTCAGCATCCTTTCGTCCATCACTGCGTTGATGACGAGCCTCTCCGGCCGACACGAAAGAAGTAATCGACATCAGAGCCACTGCTAACACTATTATTCTCTTCATTCCACTCTTTCTCGTTTAGTCTGAATTAAAAAGACATCCTGCTATTTAAGATTAAATCGGTAAGTAATAGTTCCACCCTCGATAAAACTACGGCTCTCGGTAAATCGCGCTTTCTTTGCTGCAGCTATTGCCGCCTGAACAAGCGCATTATCTGACGAGGTCGAGCCATTAGGTTCGTAGACAGCATTGGTGACACGTCCCGACTTATCGACCGTAACGCGAATAACAACCTTTCCGCTCTTATTACCCGGATACGAAGGTCGTGGCAGGTCGCCGACCAATCCTCGACCTTGCAATCCGCTATCGAGCTGGTCATTACCCACCGGATTGAGCCCGCCACCCGTACCTTTTGCCTCATCTTTCTCACCCTCTTGAGCCTTCGGGTTGCCGGCCTTATCAGGTTCGTCGACACCACCCTTATTCATCTTGAACATCGCCTTTGGATTGACCGTGCGAGTCTGTTCATCCTTACCGGTCACCTGTTGCTCATTATCCTTAGGTGCAAACGTATCGTGCATCTTTGGCTCGGGTGTACGCACCTTTGGAGGAGCCGGAGGTGGAGGTGGAGGTGTCGGCTCGACAAACTCGACCATAATCTCCCCACCAATCGGAGTTTGAATCTTACCGAAATCAAATGACACGAAGGCAAAGGCTACACCCAACACCAGCACATATAGCACTGTTGACAGAGCAGCCCACTGCTTCGAGCGATTATCGTTCGGGTCGTAATAGTACATAATTCGGTCGTTTATAGCCGTTACGGCTGTGTTGCCAGAATCAGTTTATAGTTATTATCCTTTGCTACATTCATCACCTTCACCACCTCGTCGATAGCTACAGTCTTATCGCAGTGTAGCGAGATGGTCGGGTCTTCCTGACCCTCGAGTCGTGCCTGCAAAGCCCGCTCGACGCCCTCAATACCCTTCACCTGCTCCAACTCGACATAGTAGTTATACGCAGAGCCGTTTTGTTGGATAGACACAGTTGTTATAGCCTTATCCTTAAGCTGATTGGAGCTCTTGGGCAGCATCAACTTCAACGCATTGGGATTGAGTAGCGTTGTGGCGATAAGCATAAATATCAGCAGCAGGAACATCAGGTCGGTCATCGCCGATGAGGAGAATGACTTATCGACCTTTGAGCCGTGTTTGATTGCCATAGTCGACTATTTTTGAACAGGTTGGTTAAGAATATCCATAAAGGCGATGGAGTTGGCCTCCATGCGGAACACCAGCTTCTCGATGCGAGCTACGAGATAGTTGTAGCCGAAATATGCCGGAATACCCACAATAAGACCGCCCACGGTAGTAACCATAGCGATGTACATACCGCTCGAGAGCAGTGCCATATCGACCGTACCTCCGGCTGCCGACATATCCATAAAGGTCTGCACCATACCCATAACCGTACCGAGGAAACCGATCATCGGAGCACCGCCTGCAATAGTTGCCAGGAACGGCAATCCGCTCTCGAGCTTCGAAACCTCGAGATTTGCCACATTCTCGATAGCAGTCTGCACATCATTCATCGGGCGACCCAAGCGCTCGATACCCTTCTCGACCATGCGGGCAATAGGAGTGTCGGTCTTCTTGCAGAGGTTCACAGCCGAGTCAATTTTGCCGTCATAGATATAATCACGGATGCGATTCATAAAGTGCATGTCGAGTTTAGAGGCCTTACGGATAGCGATAAATCGCTCGACAAAGATAAAAATGGTAAATCCTCCGAGCAGGAGCAGTACCCACATGAGCCAGCCACCCTTTGTAAAGAGTTCCCACAAGCCCATTTGCTGGGCAGTTTCGTTAGCTGCAACTTCGGCAGCCTGCAAAAGTGTAATCATAATAGTAATTTTTATTTAAGTTTTTTATCTGGTTTATCATTTTGTTCGATTTTTCCTGACGTACCGTTCACCACGACAACAGCCTCTTCGCTCTGCGTCGGCTTGCTCTTTTTCGCCTTCTTGTCACGACGTCTGATGGTAAAGTTCTCCTTGACACGTTGCTTCAGATCCTTCAAATTGTTGAAGCTCTGCTTATAGTAAATACCGATGCCTGTCTCCTGCAAACCCTGGTTCTCATCAAAGCGGTCGATGGTGTGGGTAAAGCCCTTCAAGCGAAGGTTACCTGCGCGGTCGATAAGCCATGTAAGATAGGCCTCTCCCATCAGATTCGAAGCATTTGGATTTACAGCCATTGACTTGTCGACCATATAGT
>JAFQFG010000168.1 GCA_017398695.1 Alistipes sp. | reverse complement strand
GTTGAAGGGCATCGGCCCGACATACATGGACAAGACGGGTCGTAATGGACTGCGCATTGGTGATATCCTCTCGCCCGAGTTCAAGGAGCGCTACGAGCGTCTGAAGAGCAAGCATGCAGCTATGTTGGCTCAGTATGATGGCTTTGAGTATGATGTTACCGAGTACGAGCAGAAGTGGTTTGAAGGTATCGAGGCACTGCGTCGTTTCCCCCTTATCGAGAGTGAGTATGAGGTTAATAAATATATCGCAGCCGATGAGGCGGTGCTGGCAGAGGGTGCACAAGGCTCGATGCTTGATATCGACTTCGGAACCTATCCTTATGTGACCTCGTCGAATACTCTCTGTGCAGGTGTCTGCACCGGTTTGGGTGTCGCTCCGACCCGCATTGGCGATGTGTTCGGCATCTTCAAGGCGTATTGCACTCGCGTAGGTAGTGGTCCGTTCCCGACAGAGTTGTTTGACGAGACGGGTGAGAAGCTGCGTGCCGTGGGTCACGAGTTTGGTGCAACTACGGGTCGTCCTCGTCGTTGCGGTTGGCTCGATTTGGTTGCACTGAAGTATGCGGTGATGATGAATGGTGTTACCGGCTTGATTATGATGAAGGCCGATGTGATGAATGACTTTGAGACTATCAAGATAGCTACCGGATACGAACTTAATGGAGAGCAGTTGGATTACTTCCCCTTCGAGGCTGCGGATGATGTGAAACCCGTATATCGCGAGTTCAAGGGTTGGAATTGCGACATCTGCAAGGTGCGCAAGTACGAAGATTTTCCGGTTGAGTTCCGCGAGTACGTTGAGTTTATCGAGCGTGAGACAGGTGTGCCGGTGAAGATTATATCGGTGGGACCCGATCGTGACGAAACGATAAGCCGTATCTAAAGGTAATTTCTTCGTTATACTCAATCCCGACCTCCTCACATACGTTCAGTATGCTGCGGGGTCGGGATTTTCGTATGCCTAAAAATTCCTCTTTATATACGGCTTATCCACGCTAAAGTTGGTTTTGCACTCCTCCTCACATACGTTTAGTATGCTGCGGGGTCGGGATTATCCTATACCTAAAAATCCCTCTTTTTATCCAACTTATTGGCGACGGAATAGTAATCCCGACTGCATTAGATTGCAGTCGGGATTTTCGTATACCTAAAAATTCCTCTTTATAAACGACTTGTCGGCTCACTGCAAAATTATGGTGGAGCGTGAAGATATGCAGTTTACGATGACATTTCGTTGCCATTGAGCTACCAGCGGGAGTGCATGCTATTCTCTGCCATTCGTTGCCAAAGGCTAATGGTCAATGGCATTAAAGATATTCAGATTCAATCTTTGTGCGATAAATCCCAGAGCCTTCTGAGCTTTTGAGGAGTTTCCTGACGAATCGAGTGGCGGTGCAAATGCAGCGATACCAATCCTGCCCGGCACGACAGCCATAATGCCGCCTCCCACTCCGCTCTTGGCCGGCAGGCCTGTCGAAAAGAGCCAATCGCCCGTATGCTCATAGAAACCTACGGTCGCCATCATTGAGGTTATGCGCGGTGTGAGGTTTGATTTGAAGACCTCTCGTCGTGTGAGCGGATTTACTCCACCGAAGGCTATGGTCGCAGCCATCACAGCCATCTGCCGAGCAGTGATGCCGAGGGAGCATTGTCGGGTGTAGAGGTCGAGCGATAGCTCCGGATCATCGTATATGCGCTCGTAGTTGCGTAACAACCAAGCAATCGAGCGGTTGTTGAAGTTGGTTGCGCTCTCCGAATGATACAGCTCTTCGATGACCTCGACCTTCGAACCACATAGCTCTTCGATAAAGTTTCGTATGGCGTTCCACTTGCCCTCAGCACTGCCCGTCGGTAAAATCATTGAGCAGGCACTGATAGCACCAGCGTTAACCAAAGGGGTCGATGGGTGGTCATTTTCAAGCAAAATGGCCATAATCGAATTAAAGGGTAACCCTGTGGCATCGGCTCCGATTTTGTCGAGAACGGCCTCGGCCGAGTGTTGATTCATAGCCAACAGCGCAGTCGGCACCTTCGATACAGACTCTATGCCGAACGAGTAGTCGCAATCGCCAACGGTTAGTGTGTCGCCATCGGGCAGTGTCGCTGCGATGCCAAAGAGTGATGAGGGGACAGATGCCAGGTAGGGTATATAGTCGGCATTCTTGCCGGCAGTGTCGGTGCAAAATCTCTCATGAGCCTGCTCCAACGCTTCGCGCAGAAGGTCTTTGTCGATTGAGTGTGACATGGTTACTGCTGTTTTGTTTTGGAAGGGTTGGTATTCATACTGTTGCTACTGCCATTTTGGGCTGATATGCCTTTCGTGGTCGATGCAGGCTCCTCCCAGTGGAACGGAGCGAACTCTGCAGCGGTTGAGGCATCCTGCCACGATGGCTTGCGCATGGCGTAGATGATAAACGGAATGATTACGACAACGATACAGCCGATAATCAGTACCGAAAACCAAACAGTCTTGCTACCCACAGCAATCTGCCCGGGAGGTATGAAGCTCAACACAAAAGCGAGCAACGAGCCGCAAAAGCCCAAACCTCCGAGTAGCCACATGAGGGCGTTACCCTTGCCAAGACGGAACGGACGGTCGGTGTCGCGCATCTTATAGCGCAAGGCGATGGCTGCTGCAAACATCAGCATGTACATGATCAGATACAACAACACGGTAAGTTGCGAGAGAATTTGATAGAACGACTGCACCGAGGGCATGATCACAAACAACAGACTCAATAGAGTCACCAATCCACCCTGAATAAGCAGAATATTGCGCTGTACGCCTCGGCTGTTACTCTTCTGGAAGAAGGGTGGCAGATAGCCCGCCTTGCCCACTGCAAAGATACCCTTCGAAGGGCCTGCAACCCATGTCAAGACACCGGCCAGCACTCCAAACATCAGTGCAATGGCGATAATCGGACCTGCCCACGAGATGTGGAAGTGGCGGAAGTAATTGTCGAAGCCGATAAGGAGCGACTGTGTGAGGTTGATATCTTTTGCCGGAATGATAAATCCGAGCGAGAAGGTGCCGAGCACGAAGATACATACCGTGATAAGCGAACCGATGATGATTGCCTTCGGATAGTTGCGTTTTGGATTCTCGACCTCCATAACGTGGATACCCATCATCTCCATACCTGCATAGAAGAGGAAGATGCCACTGGCGAGTACCAGATTGTCGAACTTCGAGAGGTCGGGGAAGAAACTCTCCTTCATATCCATGTAGTTGTGCCCGCCCGTTGCGAGGTAGATAGCTCCGAGGATGATGAGTAGTCCGGCAGGGATGATGGTTCCGATAAGACCTCCCCACTTGCTGATTTTACCGACCCAGTCGAGTCCGCGTAGCGAGATGAAGGTGGCAATCCAATAGATGGCCAAGACTACGATTAACGTAAAAACTTTGTTCGAGGCGAGGGCCATGTCGTGTGTTTGGTCCATGCCGATGAAGGCTATCGAGACCGCTCCGAAGGTTAGTACCGTGGGGTACCAGATGGTCGATTCGATCCATTGCAGCCAGATGGCGAGGAATCCGGTGCGGGCTCCGAAAGCCTCACCAACCCAGCGAAAAACACCTCCCTGCTTATCCGAGAACATTGCAGCAAGTTCGGCAGCAACGAGTGCCGTAGGAATCAGAAAGACGATAGCCGCGAAGAGATAGTAGAATGCCGACGATAAGCCGTAAACCGCTTCGGATGCCAGGCCGCGCAGGCTGACCACAGCGGTAACATTCATTATGGCGAGTGTCATCACACTCAGCCTGAATCCTGTACTTTTTTTTGCGTCCATAACTCTTGAATTTAGATTTTGTTGGTTTGCAATTGCTCTCGGCGGTGCAACTACCGTGCAAAAAGAGTGATGGTGTTGTTTTTTGAGCGAAAAATGCCTACATTTGCAGATATGAAAAGGACTCTCTGTACGATAATTACCGCTCTGATTGCAACCCTTATGATAGTGGGTTGCGGTGGGCGTTCCAAGAGTGGCAGCGAGGTTGTCACGGTCAAGGCTCCACGTCAATTTGTGCCGGCACTGATACCGTCGGCTATCACCGATCCCGAGGCTCGCAGAGCCTATATGTGCGAACACTATTGGGATAAAGTCAACCTTGCCGATTCGACGTTCTTTGCCGAGATTGATACGGTGCAGATGTTGCAGGCCTTTATGGAGTGGGTAGGCAACTACATGAATCCTCATGACGGCACCTATGTTGCCAAATTTATGGATAAGGCGGCGAAGTATCCCCACTCGTTGCGCTACTTCTCGATGTTGGCCGAGCAGGTGCTCTACGATCCCAACTCTCCATTGCGTAGTGACGAACTCTACATTCCGGTGTTGCAGGCTCTGGTCGCAAGTGAGTGGCTCGATAAGTATGAAAAGCTCTCTCCGCAGTATAATCTCGATCTTGCACTACAGAACCGCATTGGTCGGCCGGCCAACGATTTCCGTTATACGGTGGGCTCGGGACGAACGGGAACTCTCTATGGTATTCGAGCGAAATATACGCTCATATTCTTCAATAATCCGGGCTGTACGATGTGTAAGACTATCCGTGAGGCAATATGCAACTCGCAGATGCTCACCGAGATGATCAACCGTGGAGAAGTGAAGGTGTTGGCTCTCTATCCCGATGAACTTCTTGATGAGTGGCATGCCTATCGTGAGCACATCCCCTCGAATTGGATAAACTCATACGATAAAGGCACGGTTATCCGCAATAAGAATCTCTATGATCTGAAGGCTATTCCGGCTCTCTATCTGCTCGATGCCGACAAGCGTGTTTTGATAAAGGATTCGACCGATGTGGGCTATGTGGAGTTTGTGATTGCCTCGATCGAAGGTCTGGTCCCCGTGCAATAGCAATAGAGCCCTGCTTCTTAGCAAAATCCGACAATTGACTCCGACTGTGCGCAATGTGCAGTTGCGGATGAGGATCACTTTGTGTTGCCTGCTGCTAACAACAGAGATGGGGATGTGAGGGCAGTAATTAGAACGGATAGCCGACTCCGAAGTTCAGAGCCGTATTTTTCCACTTGAAGTTGTGAATCCAGCGTTCGCCAACGGGATTGTTGGGGTTGTGGAGTTGGATACCCCAATCAAGTCGCAGAATTGCGAACTTAATATCTAAACGCAAGCCCAGACCGGTGTTGAATGCCAGCTGTTTGTAGAATGTATCGAATGCGAAGGCAGCACCCTCGGGGACACCTTTCGAGCTCACTCCCGTATACCATATATTTCCTAAATCGAGGAATGTCGCACCTTGGAATATGCCCCAAATAGGGAAGCGGAATTCAAGATTGGCCTCCAACTTCATATTTGCCAGCTGGCTGGGGTAGACCACCTCGGTGGGCTTTGCCGATGCACCCGGACCAAGTGTTCGGGGCGACCATCCGCGCATGCTGTTGCTACCTCCTGCATAGAATAGTCGGTCGAAGGGTATCGACTCGGAGTTGCCGTAGGGGAGTCCATAACCACCAAAGATGCGACCCACGAGTGCTGTGACCTTACCGAATTGCAATTTGTGACTTACGCTGATGTCGAAACGCAGATATTGCGAATAGCGTATGCCGAAAATCTCATAGTAGCCTTTGCCTGCCACAGGTTGCGAAAAGAGGTGTGCAAGTCCGTCGACAAGGTTTCCGGCCAACTCATAATTGATGCGGACGACTGTGCTGTTGAGTTTATGCTCGTTCAACGGATTGTTGAAGATATACGAACCGGACAATCCGCAACTGAGCTGCGAAGTAAAACTGTTCTTGAGGTATTCGTTCTTCAAACTCTGGCTATAGCCCTCATCGAGATACCCGACCTCTATAAGGTTAATGTCTATCGGGTTGAGCGAGAACGATGAGTGTCGCTTATACTTCCATGTGTATCCCCACGACAGACTCGAGAGGTTGCGACGGTAATAGGGGCGATTTTGGTAGTTGTACGACAACTCGAGCTTGGTGCGAGGCTGCCGTATGGGGCTTAAGGTCGATACACGGAACGGCAATAGTCGTGGGAACCACAAGCTTGCGGTGACACCAAACTCCATAGCCGCTCGACGCTTGGCATCGGGAGCCTTCATATATTCATATCCAACCGTAGCCGAGATGTCGAGGGCCTCGACACCGCGGAAGATATTGCGATTTTGGTATCCGACAGTCGCACTCACACCGTAGAAACTCGATGTGGTGCTTGCCTCCAGCTCGACATTGAAACTCTGCTTTAGAGCCGGTGTGCAGAGAATGTTGCAACGCAGATAGCCCTCTTGAGTGTAGTGCACCTGCAACGAGTCTTGCATTCGTCGCTCACCAACGTAAGAGATGTAGTTGGTGCGGTCGGTAATCTGCGGCATCTCCTCAAAGACGATCTTGGCGCTCTTGAAGTATCCGAGTGACATGATATCGTCGTAGGTGCGACGCACCAGCTGTCCGCTATATATGTAGTTAGGGTAGAGAGGCACGGAATAGCGTAACGCTCGGGGTCTTACCGAGGGGCGATCCTTCTCCTTGTTGTTGTAGACGACATTGAGTCCGCGCATATTTGTGGTGTCGAACTGACTCATATACTGCGGATCGGTCTTTGCGGCTGCAGGATCGTAGTTGGGCAGGATGTTTATTTCGCGTATGCGGTAGACCACATTATTCTCGCGCACGGGGTTGCCTTGGTCGTCATAGCCGGTTAAGTTTTGCTTGATGATGACCTTGATGCCCACCTTGCGGTCGCCACCCAATGTGTCGGCAAGATACTCGATATTGTTGACCGTGAAGTTGTAGTAGCCTCTATTGCGTAGAAATTCGGTAATACGCTCTCGCTCGCGGTCGAGAAGTGTTATGTCGAAAATGTTGCCAACATGCAGCAGAGTGTTCACCGTGTCGGGCAGAATGATATCCTCGAGGAACTTATCGCGGAAGTCGTAGCCTATCGAGCTAATGCGGTATGGCTTGTTCTGCGTAGTGCGGTAGGTGACCTTTGCGCGTCGTTTGCGATAGGTGGTGTCGACCTCGCATGAGACCTTCGACGAGAAGAAACCTCGCGAGTTCATATATATCTGCAGATTCTCTGCCGACTTGGCTGTAAGTCCGAGGTCGAGGATTACGGGCTCCTCTCCGATTTTGCGCTTGAAGTTGTTCCACCAATTATCCTTTGCCGGGTTGGCAAGGTTGTAGAACCAAACATAGAAGTCGGTGCCGAGGAAGTGCTTGTTGGGCGTTTGACGAATATACTTCTCCAACTCCTCCTTGGTTATGCGCTCTTTGCGTGGGGCTTCGCGGTCATCCTCAATGCGAACTCTCTGCAGTAGGTACTCTCCCGACTGCAGATTGCGTGTGACATTACACGCCGAGCCTAATAAGCCCAACGAAATCACCGCCAACAGATATGTTATTACTCTGCGCAAATCTCTCTCTTCACTTCGGCAGCAAACTCCTCATAGGCGTTTATCTCTGCCGCAAAAATCTCTTCAATATCAAACTTTATACGTCCGTCAGCCTCCTCTGCGAGCGTTCCGGCATATTCGTATGTCGCATTGCCCGATAATCGTGTCGAGAGCCCATCCTCGCGGGGATGAACCTCGCAAACCACACGCCCACCGCGGTTGCAGACTTCGATAGGGTGGTTGCTACGGATATATCCGGCCAATGCCGCAGCGGTTGTGCTTGCCGTCATTGCCGTGCCACACGAAAGGGTTATGCCCGCTCCTCGTTCGTAAGTGGCAACAAATATTTTCTCCTCGCTCAAGACCTCATAAAGGCTTACGTTTACCCCATTGGGGAAGTGTGACGGCAGATGCTTTACCTTCTCGCCGAGCGACTCCAGTAGAGCAAGGTTGATCTTCTCGCATCGAGCCACAATGTGCGGATTGCCGAGGTTTAGGGCTGTAAATCGCAAATTCGGGTCCAGCTCGACGATAGTCTGCTCGCGCCATTGCTCCCCATCGCCAATCATGGCAAAGTCGCGACTGTTCAGCGCAATCGGAATCTCGACTCCGAATGCCTTGATACCCTCGCGCAAGTCGCCATCCGCGCTGATGCGGAAGATGCGCCCGCCTGACCCGAGCGTGAAGTGTTGTTCGTTGATGTAGTTTTGAGCCAGACGCGCCACACAGCGTATGCCGTTGCCACACATCTCGGCCTCCGACCCATCGGGATTGAACATCCGCATGGCATACCCTTTGTCTTGACGCACAAGCAGCAGCAGACCATCGGCACCGATGCCCTTCTCCCTATCGCACACATCGCGCGAGAGAGCAGCGATATCGCGACCCTGCAAACTCTGCTCCACAGCATCAATCATCACAAAATCATTGCCCGAGCCGTGACACTTTATGAACCTCAATTCAGTAGCCATACCCATAATTTGTTCAAAAATACAAATATTTTTGCAATCCTTCGATATTATCTCTAATTTTACGCAACAAAATAGTGATTTTATGGTAGAAAAATTCATAATGGCGGGTGAAACGGCACTTCATGTGTGCGATTCGCAGCAAGGTGAGCGTTGTGTAGTACTTTTGCACGGGTATCTTGAATCGTTGCTCGTGTGGGAGGATTTTGTTTCGCTGCTCTACAAAAAAGTACGTGTGGTGACACTCGACTTGCCAGGACATGGCATATCGCAGGTTGTCGGTGAGTGTCACTCTATGGAGTTTCTTGCTGATACGGTGAAGGCTATGCTCGACTCGCTCGGCATTGAGCGTTGTACGCTCGTTGGTCACTCGATGGGTGGATATGTTGCCCTTGCATTCTGTGAGAAATATCCCGAGCGACTCGATGGGGTAGTGCTGCTCTCGTCGACACCAAATGCCGACTCGCCCGAGAAGCGCACCAACCGCGAACGCGAAATAGCCCTTGTCAAGGCCGGCAAGAAGGAGCTGTTGACACATACCGCTCCGCAGGCGGGCTTTGCTGCCGATAATCGCGCACGAATGCGTGATTATATTGACGATTTGACCGAGATGATTCACCTCACGGAGGATGAGGGAATAGTTGCTCTGTTGAATGGCATGATCGGGCGCAAAGATCAAAACGAGATGTTGCGTAGCTCATCCGTGCCTCAGCTCTTTATCCTTGGGCGCAAGGATGAGTATATCACGCTGCCTGTAGCCGAGGCAATGGTCGAGGCCCATCCGCAAGCGAAGGTCGCATGGCTCGCCAATTCGGGACACATGGGATTTCTCGAAGAACCTCAGGCTTGTGCCGAGGCGTTATTGGAGTTTGTCGGTTAGTAATGCATCTATATGCCATCAGGGCTGTCACAACCTGAAAGTTGTGACAGCCCTGATGTTGTTGTAGGGTCACTTCGACCTTGCCCGTCCTAATAGGATGCTGTTACTCCTTGCCGAAATTCTCGCGTTGACGTTGGTTTTTCTCGGTCTGTTCTTTCCAGTCGGTCTGCGTCTCAAGCCAGTCGATAACCTCCTGTGTCAGGATGTCGTTGCGATCACGCCACTCATTGCTGTTTATGAGTCGGGTCTTATAGTTGCCGATACGCTTCGATATGGGGAATGTCGGGCGTGGCAGAGCCTCCTTCTCGGTGCGTATCGACGGACGTATTGTGCGCGTAAATACCGAATCCTGCGAAGGTCGTTTATCGGCGTGCCATGCAAATCCCTCCAAGAAGAGAGGTTGTGTCTCGGGAATCTTATCCATAGGATAGATCGTATAGGTCGGACTACCGCGATAGGTGATGCCCGAGACCGTTCTATCCTCTATGTAGAAGGTCATATCGGCACTCTCGATGTACATCAGTCCCTGCACATCGGGCGAGCCCTCCTCCTGCATATAATATATGGTACGCGCATTACCGTCGACATCGTTACGATAGATGTAGTTATCGCGGAAGTGCGATATCATCGTCTTGCCGGCAACCTGATTGTAATGTAGTGTGTCGATTTTGGACACCATCATCGGTTTGCCGTTAAACTCGGCTCGTACAATCTGCTGGTTGGAGGTGAACATGTCGACAACCTCGGAGGTTACCTGATTCTGTTCGTGCCACAGCACCGGCTCGATATACATGTGGATAATCGAGTCGAGTGATGATGCCGACAGCGAGTCGCATATACCCTGGAAATCTTTGCGGAATATGCGCACATTGCGATAGCCCAAAACGAGTCTGTATTGTGTATCGACAATTGCCGTATCAACTTTGACCGTATCGACAGCCATCGAGTCTGCCGGCTTGGCAAAGAGCGAATCGAACAGGCGCGTAGCGAGCGAGTCATAGAGGTAGATGTCGGCATAGAGCGTTGAGTCGGCCTTCGCCCGCGTTATGGAGTCTGCCCATTTGAGCTTGACACCCTTGCGTGTCAGACGCGCGATGACCTTCAACTTGCGAGCCTCTTCTCGGGCTCTGGCACGAGCCTTCAGCGTATCTTCGCGTGCACGCATGCGGTCGAGTATGATATTGCGCTTTTGCTGGCGCAGTTCGCCTATGGAGTCGAGTTTTGCCTTCTTAATCTTGTAATTAGCTGCGTTGATTGAGTCTTTCAAACGCTTCTGCTCTTTGCGAACTCGCTCTCGCTCTTTGTCGGCAATCTCCTTAAGCAGTGCTTTGCGCTCTGCTTTGGGCAACGTATCCAAGCGCGCTGCCAGCGAATCGGCTGCCGTCATCACCTTGATGCTATCTCCCTTATGGCCTCCGAGTGAATCTCTCTGCAGTGAATCGGGCAATAGCGAGTCGACCTTCAATGAGTCGTGAGCCGTGGAGTCGGCATCTCCCACTTTAGGTGTTGCCCCTTCACCGGTAGCTGTTGAAAGAGAGTCCGGAGATATAGCTCCCGATTTATCACGGTTCGCAGAGGGCAATCGTTTGTCGGCATTGGGAAGCTCGCGAGTCGACTTGTCGCCATTGCTGCCCTTGCGGTCACGCTTATGCTCATCACCTCTGTTGCCACGTTCGCGACGTGAGGCTTTGTCATCCCCCCGTCTGCTTTTGCTGTCACTCTTTACGCTATCTACACCCTCTGCTTCGTTGTCGGGTGCCACATTGGTATTCGTTAGAGTGTCGGCTGCATTGGGAACTTCGTTCGAAGAGAGCGTATCTTGCTCACGGCGCAACTTTTCCAATCGGTCGCCCTGGGTCGAGCGAGAGTAGAGGAACATTGTGTCGGCTCGCATAAAGACCGAATCGCCCTGCTCGGGGTCATAGCTTATGGTGGAGGGCTGGCGCGTAAGCAGAGCGTTGCCCGGCTCTTTCCAATACTCGCCCCAATCTCCGAAAGCAATCATCTTGTGCGATTGGTCATCGAGCTGGATATTGTTGCGCATCAAACCATATCCGCGGTCGCGGTAGTAGTCGAGGCTATCGCTCCATATCTCCTCATTCTCGGTCAGAATATATCCGTTTTGAGTGATTACATACTTCTCGCCCTCCTTCTCGTAAGAGCCACGGTCAGCGTAGAGGTACTCTCCCTTATCGTTCCAGATATTGGTGCGTGTAAAGAACTGTGCGCGGTCGCTCTCGATGTTGTATATCACCGAGTCGCCCGTCATCTGGTACTCATCGCTGGTCATCTGGACATTATCCACACAAATAATCTCGTCGTTGTTGGCATAGAAGTATCCTCGGTCAGACTCGAGCATATTATTCTCCTTGGTCACAATACCTCCATCGGCAAAGAATCCGATGCTCTCGAGAGTGTTGAATTTGAACTTGTAGGTGTAGAGGGTTACATCCTCATCAACAACCTTGACAATCTGCGAATGTACCTCCGCCTCGTTGATTTCGCCATTATACTCTGCACGGTCGCCATAAACGTAGGTGGTTCCCTGATTTATCAATACGTTGCCAAAACACTCGATACGCTTGTCGCTGTATCGCACGGCACTATCGCAGACGATGACCGCTCCGTTGTGATGTGCCACAAAGTTGCCCACAAGGCAGTATACCGTGGAGTCCCCATCTATGTTTATCGGGTAGACCACATCTGCCTTTAGGTCGACCACCTTACCATCTTTGTTCTGCTCAGCCGGATTGCTCGGAGCAAGAGGCTGTTGGTCGATGCGCATACGATGATCGTATGCCGAGGCAAAGCCCGCCACGACAAAGAGTATAATTGCTATTGAAAGAATCCTTGCTCGCACGAGTACCTACTACTTAATCCATTTTTTATTTGTAAACTTGAGGTTGCGGTAGTCGGGGTCGATGAAGACATACATGGCCTCGATCTTTTTGTTGACCCACTCATCAAATACACGACCCTGCTTGTCGGTCAGAGCCATAGCCTCCAATCGCAGATAATCCTCCTTGAGCGATGCCGGATGGGGCGGGATAATCTCCACGAGTTTGACGATTTTACTCAGATTGTTGCCCACCAAGTCCTGGCTTTGGAATGCCGGTGAAATCTCGCCGACCTGCAGTTTGCGAATGGCGTTGTAGTCCTCGATACTCTTTCCGCGACCCATGCCGAAATCCTCCTCGAGGAAGCGTGTCGCAGTCAGCTTGGCATCGAATGCGTTGTAGTGCTCCAGAAGGTCATGGTTGGTGACGATACCTCCATTCTGCTTCGAGTGAACATCATCCGAAAATTGCGCCGCAGCAGCCTCAAAGGTGATCGAATCCTTGCGGATGAGGTTGGCAATGCTGTCCAACTCCTGCATCGGAGCAACTAACTCCTCGGCTGTGTATATCGGGCGAAGGAGTATGTGGCGGCAGTGGTAGAGGTCGCCCTTGCGGTCGATGAGCTGGATGAGGTGGAAACCAAACTCGGTCTCGACAACCTCCGAAACCTGACCAGGCTTAAGCTCGCGCAGCGCATCAGCAAAGGGCTGCACAAAGCCGGCTAATACCGTGGGCTCCATCTCGCCACCATGTATTGCCGAACCGTCGACCGAGTACATGCGGGCCATGGTAGCAAACTTGGTCTTGCCTGTGATGATTCTCTCGCGCATCTCAAGCAGACGCTCACGAGTGCGTTGCTTTGCCTCGACGATCGACTTGGGGAATTTTGTAATCTGTGCATAGACATACTGCTTGGCAATTGTCGGCAGACTGTCCTTGTCAAGACGCTTGTAGAAGCGCTCGACCTCGCCCGGGGTGATGGTGACTTTACTCGTTATCTCGCTCTGCATGGCCTGAGCATAAGTCTGCTCCTCTAAACGACGACGCAACATCTCGCGAATATGGTAGATTTGCATGTTGTGCTTAGCCTCGAGAGCAGGAATTGAGCCGGCCTCCTCGGCCATAATCTTGACTTGTCCCTCGGCACGGGTGACCAAGTCGCTGGTGTTGACTTCTACCGAGTCGATGAGGGCCTGATTGTAAAGTAGTTTCTGCAACAATAGTGCCTCGAGAGCCTCGGTGAAGGGGTCGCGATCGGATGTGTAGCCGGCCTCGCGGCGACGCTGGGTAAGGTCGTCAGCTGTGCGGACAACCTCGGAGTGGAGGATTGATGAGCCTCCGACTACAGCAACAATCTTGTCGAGCATGACTTGCCGTTTTTGTGCCGTAACTCCAATGGCCAACGTGGCAACAACCACCGATAGTGTAACTATTTTTCGTATCATATCTCTATTCTGTTTTTTTATTTTCCGTGTTCTTATAAATGCGGGCATGGCCACTCTCGAGAGCTTGCGAACGTATCGTCTCCTCGCGACTTCTGATTGCTTCGCTGCGACGCAGAGTCCTCAGTACTCTGATGATATCCTCGCGGGCAAGCTCTTGGGGCTTGATGTCGCCTTTGTTCAGCACCTCTGTAATCTGAAAGTAGTAGATGAGCCCGTCGGCACTCATCTTCTGCACCGAGCCCTTCTTGGCGAGCAGAGTGTCATAATTGCGAGTTCGTGATGTGGGCAGTGTCGAGAGGAAATAACTCCAATCGGTCCACTCCGTAAACTCTTCGAGCGCAAATCCGTTTTTGATGTAGATGTCCTTAAAATCCTTCTGTCGCTCGGCTTTGGGAGAGCGCATCATCTCGAAGAGCTTGTCGCGCTGACGATACTTTTCGCCAAAGGCTACAACGCGACCCTTGACGATGGTCTTGTCCAAACGAAATTCCGATTTGTGGGCGTCGTAGTATTTGTTTACATCCTCGTCGGTGACGATAGTTGTCGGCTCGTTGTCGATGTAGTACTGCTCGATCTTGTGGATGAGCAGCGATTGACGGTACTCCTCGACCTTTCGCTCGATATCGCCGGCCGATGCCGAGAAGATTAGCTCGGCCTCTTCCAATTTGAGTTGCTTGGCAATCCAACGGTCGATGTAGGCTCCCACGACATTCGTGCTGTCAACACCCGACATGGATTGAGGCATGATATGCTCCAAATCGGAGAGTCGCAACTCCTTGCGACCTACACGTGCGACAGTGGTGTCGTCCACAAAATAGTTGGGCAACTCCTGGCATGCTGCGAGCGAGATTACAGCGCACAATAGTGATATTTTCGACAGAAAACTCATATCTAAACTGCAAAGATAAAAATTTTACCCGAAACAAACGTATTGCAAAGCAATAATATTCTCTTTGGTAATATTTTTTTTTGAATATGGGTGGATTTATGTCTAATTTGGTTATATTTGAAGCCGAAAAGAGTATTTGCGGAGTAGTAAACTATAAAATTATTATGACAAAAGAACTTAAGCCGAGGGATCACTCTCTGCTGCTGAAGGCGTTTAGATTCTATCTACAGTTTGTTAATTCGGGCCTCTATTTCCGCAAGGAGCATATTGTGGGCATCGAGAAGGTGCCGATGAACGGAACCCCGTTGGTAATTGTGTCTAATCATCAGAACTGCCTTAATGACCCTCTGTCGGTAGCTATGAATCTGACCGACAGACGAATGAACTTTATTGCCCGTGCAAATGTATTCAAGAACCCGATAGCCGGTAAATTCTTGCGTGAGTTGGGCCTTCTGCCGGCATATCGTATGAGCCACGAAGGTTTTTCGGCAATCAACAAAAACAGAGATACTTTCGATGCAGCGGGGCAGGCCCTCTGTGACGGAGAGACTCTGATGCTCTTTCCTGAAGCCGATCATCAGGACAAGCGCTGGCTCGGCAATTTCAAAATCGGATATTTGCGTATTGCATTCGATGCGGCGGCAAAATTCAATTTCGAGCGTGATGTGATGGTGTTGCCTTCGTGCAATCACTACTCGAACTACTTTCATGCCCGCACCGATATGCTTATCCGCTTTGGTGACCCCATATCGCTGAAGCCGTATTATGAAAAATACAAGGAGGAGCCTCGTGCTACGATGGTGGAGGTTAATGCCCTTGTGCGTGAGAAGATTAAGGAGCTGATGTTGCATGTTGATGACCTGGAGCATTACGATCAAATCGACTTTCTTCGCGAGACGGGATATGGTCGTAAATATGCTATCTCGCACGGCTACAAGCATAATTATCTTCCAGCAAGATTGCTCTCCGATCAGAAGTTTGTGTCGGCTATTCAGGAGGCCTACAATAAAGATCCCGAGCAGATGGAGGCAGTCTATGCCGACACGGCCGAATTTGCCGCAGGCTTGAAGAGATTGGAGATTCGCGATTGGCTATTTATCCACAACCCTAAATGGCCTGCTGTGTTGCTTCGCGGATTGGGACTTTTGTTGCTGTTGCCGCTCTTTATCGTTTCGATTATACCGACGGCTCTTTTGTTCCTGATTCCGAAGGTGTTTATTAAGAAACTTATTAAGGATCACATGTTCGATTCGTCGTTCCATGTCGGAGTCAGTGTCTTTGTGTCGATACCGCTCTGCTTTATCCTTCCGATAGTGCTTCTGTGGGTATACCTGAATCATTGGTGGGCACTGGGATATATGGTTGCATTCCCGTTTATGTTTGTGCTGGCGTGGAACTATATGCGCCTATTCTGGAAATTTATAGGTACATGCCGATTTATAAAGCGCAGCAATCGTGAAGAGGTTAAGCGCTTGCGAGCTCTCCGAACGAGTATCTATAACCGATTGGATGCTCTGCTCAAATAGAGCATAGAGTGCGACCGTCAAGCAGAGCTTGCGACAATGCGAAAAGAGGTGGTGCAACAACTTTTGCACCACCTCTCTTTATGCCGTAGAGAAGGTCGTTAGCGGGCCTTGTTACAGCGGTGTATGTTGCGCACCATGATGACCGAACCGGTGAGTGTAATCAGGAGCGCAATGCCCCACACTGTCCAATACATCTCGGTCGAGGGTATTATGTCACGGAATGTGCTGTCGCCCAGCCCGAAAGATATCAATGCGAGAGCAAGTCCGTTGTTGAGAGCGTGTAGAATTATTGCCGAAAATATCGAGTTTGAACGGATGTATGCATAGCCCAAAATCAAGCCTATGATCGAGGCGTTGAACATAGCAGTTACCTGTCCGTGAATTACTCCGAAGAAGAGCGATGAGCATATCCAGCCGGCCCAAATTCCATACTTCTCACGAAATGACTCGAGAATCACTCCGCGACAGATAAACTCTTCGAAAATCGGGGCAAAAACGACCGAAACGAGTAGCGTGAAGAAGCCTCGGCCGACCATATCCGGCACTTCGGGCATAAGCATGGTCAGCGGTTCGATTACGACCTGTACCGCCAATATCAAGATAAAGAGCCCGAGCAGTCGCGAAGGGTCAAATCCTGCCAACGAAAAAGATGCGATTTTCGATGTGCCGCCACGTACATGACGGTAGAGCAGGATGCCTGCTAATGAGATGGTCATAGCGATAGGGTATATCACGGCAAGTGATTGAGCGGCTGCCAGTTGGGTCCATAGCGAAACTTGGTCGTCGGCACTATTGGCAAGGGCTAAGTCGGGGAACTCTAAACCACACTGCGTGCATAGGTAGACGGTCAGCATCTGGGCGATAAAGACCCACATTGCCATAACGACAAAATCGAGGGCGTTCGGGAAACGTCGGAAGAGACTTGAAATATTTTTTTGCTCCATAAAAGACTCTGTTTTTACAATTTTCGGTGGTCAAATATAGTCATTTCTGCCGATAATTGCGAAATTCGATTTAATTTTATTAAATTTGTCCCCTTAATGAACGCATAAAATATTTTGACACTATGGCAAAGGTCGTGGCTCTTGCGAACCAAAAGGGTGGAGTGGGTAAAACTACCACCGCGATAAATCTCTCGGCATCAATTGCCCTGCTTGGCAAAAAGGTGCTGTTGCTCGATGCCGACCCGCAGGCAAATGCAACCTCGGGTTTGGGCTTCGATATCAATCTCGAAGGTATCTACGAGTGTATTACCGGCGAGACGCGGGCTTCGGAGGTGATCGTAAAGAGTCCCGATGTGAAGAACCTATGGGTTCTGCCATCGAGTATTGATCTTGTGGCTGCCGATACGGAGCTGCCCGCAATGGAGAATGCGCATCATGTTATCAAGCGCATTATCGACGAGGTGCGCGACCGTTTTGACTACATCTTTATCGACTGCTCGCCTTCGCTCGGATATACGACAGTAAATATCCTTACGGCTGCCGATTCGGTGCTTATTCCTGTGCAGTGCGAGTACCTTGCGCTCGAGGGATTGAGCAAGCTGCTCAATACGATTAAGAAGGTCAAGAGCGGATTGAATCCGGCACTCGAGATTGAGGGCTTTGTGATGACGATGTATATGCGTAACCGACTTAATAATCAGGTGACTAACGAGGTGCGTGAGCACTTTGGTCCACTCGCTTTTGATACAATAATTCAGCGAAATATCCGTTTGGGAGAGGCACCCTCACACGGGAAACCGATAATGCTCTACGATGCCTCGGCAACGGGAGCCGTGAACTACCTAACACTCGCAAAGGAGTTCCTGAAGCGTAACCGAAAGAAGAAACAAAATGAGTAAGAATATGAAACAGAAAGGTTTAGGACGAGGCTTGGATGCTATCTTCGGTAGCGATTCTCCGGTGGTGAAGGCGAAGCCGATGTCGCAAATGGCAGAGATTGCCGTGAAGGATATCATTCCCAATCCGACACAGCCTCGTCGTGAGTTTGATGAGGAGGCTCTTGCAGAGTTGGCCGATTCGATTCGCACGCTCGGTGTGATTCAGCCCATAACGGTTAAGCCGACTGCAGATGGTCGCTACATCATCATCAGCGGTGAGCGTCGTTGGCGTGCGGCACAGATTGCCGAGATTGAGAGCCTGCCGGCATATATCCGTGAGGTGGATGATACCAATCTGCACGCAATGGCTCTGGTGGAGAATGTTCAGCGTCAGGATTTGAACGCCATCGAGATTGCATTGAGCTTGCAGCGCTTGATAGATGAGTGCGGACTTACGCAGGATGCCCTGTCGGAGAAGGTTGGCATGAAGCGTTCGACGGTGTCGAACTATATGCGCTTGCTCAAACTGCCTGATGAGGTGCAGTTGGCTCTCAAGGAGGGTGTAATATCAATGGGCCACGCGAAGGCTATTGCCGGAGCCGAGCCTAAAAAGCAGACATCACTGTTGCGCAAGTGTGTGAAGAAGGAGCTGTCGGTGCGTCAGATGGAGGCGTTGGTGCGCTCGCTTGCAGAGGGTAGTGCCAAGAGCGTGGTTGTGGTTGACGATGAGGAGTATCCCGAGTCGTATCTG
Source organism: Alistipes sp. (assembly GCA_017398695.1). Lineage (GTDB taxonomy): Bacteria > Bacteroidota > Bacteroidia > Bacteroidales > Rikenellaceae > Alistipes. The sequence goes on along the minus strand of JAFQFG010000168.1, from coordinate 9,532 downwards.
CGACTGGTGGAGCAGCTCGAAAAGTTCTTCTCGCAGGATATCAGCATCAAGCGTAGCAAGAGCGGAGGTGGCAAGATTATTATCGGATTTAACGACGATAAGGATATCGAGAAGTTTATTGAGAGATTTAGATAATTGATGATTGACGGCTGCCGATTTTCGATTAGGAAGATGAATAGAGTAATCAAAATAGTATTTATCGCACTTGTGCTGGCTCTGTCGTGGGGAGAACTTACGGCACAGCAGCGCTATCGCGGTCCACGCCAAATCGTCAAAGGTGGCTTGATGCAGAAGCCCGACACACTGCGTCGTGACTCATTGCCTCAAAGGACATTGATAGACTCGGCCACAGTGGCTAAAATCGTAGACTCCATTGGTGTCGATGATGTCAAGGTCGATTCAGTGATTATGGATTCGCTTTCGAAGGCCGGTGTTCCCGATTCGTTGCGTAGACGTGCAGCTGCTATTGAGTCGCTACGTCGCAATATGCCCGATTCGTTAAAGGTGCGGTTTGGATTGCCGATAGCCGACTCGTTGCAGCGCGATTCTCTGAAACGCGACTCTTTGGCACTCGATTCTCTCGGGTCTAAATCTGCGACTGATTCGTTGACGACTGATTCTCTAAAGAAGAAAAAGCGTGAGCGCAAACCGCTACTCTCGGACTCGATGTCGCTCTCGAAGGTGTGCTGGGCTGCGGCAGTTTTGCCCGGATACGGCCAAATTTATAATAAGCAGTATTGGAAACTCCCCATTCTCTATTCGACTGTTGGAGCCGGTTTGGGTATGTTTATCTATGAGAATAGCCGCTATAAACCGCTCAAGCGGGAGTTCGATGCGATTACCAATAAGAGCCTGTCGCGAACGCCTGAACTCGACCGTTTGCAGACCAATATGTTGCGTAGCAATACCCGCCGTCAGATATACCTCGGTGTCACGATTGTGTCGTATCTCTACTTTATCGGAGATGCAGCCATGAACTACAAGACGAATGAGGTGTCGAGCGTCAAGCGAGCAACCACGCTCTCGGTAATATGCCCCGGTGCCGGTCAGATTTACAACAAGAGCTATTGGCGTGTGCCGATCGTTTTGGGAGGTTTTGCCACAACAATCTATTGTGTCGATTGGAATAACCGCGGTTATCAGCGCTTCAAGAAGGCCTATCGTCTGCGTGCCGACTACGACAAGAACCCCGGGAACTATCCGACCGGCTCGACCGATGAGTTTGGCGGTCGATACTCGGCTACATTCCTCAAAAACTTGCGCGATAGCTATCGTCGTAATCGCGACCTCTGTCTGATCCTTACGGCCGGCATGTATGTGTTGCAGATTGTCGATGCACATGTCGATGCGCACTTGCGCGATTATGATATTTCGGATGACCTCTCGATGAATGTTATGCCGATGATTGATTATGGGTATTCACCGGCAGTGGGGGATTCACGCCCCACATTCGGCATGAATATGAGTTTCAAATTTTAATATTACAGATTTTTATACCTCGATATGAAGACTCTTCGTATACTCCTGTCTCTGCTGCTCACACTCGCGGTGTGCGCCGAGGAGGCAGAAGCTCAAACACGTTTTAAGCAACTATTTCAACGTAAAAAGAGAGTGCCCAAGGAGCGTGTGCTCAAGTCGGTTAAGGTCGATTCGATACCTGTGGCCGATAGCGTGAGTGCAGTGCAGATTGTGCGCACGGAGAGTGTAGCTGCCGAACAACAAGATAGTGTGGCAACACCGCAATCCAAGGAGAAACCCTATAATCCCTATCTGAATGTCACTCTGACACCGGCTCAGATGGATTCTCTGGTGGCTCGTTGGGACGAGTCGCAGAATGCTCTCGCTTTCGACAACTTCTTTGCCAACTATATAGCTCTTGATTCGTTGTCTACGGGTGCAGCATCACTGCCCGATTCGGTCTATGAATCGCGATTGAGAGCATTGGCATCGCCCATACAGCTGCCGTATAATCCAATCGTTAAGAACTATATCAATCGTTATACCGACACTCGCTATGGTACTATCAACCGCATATTGTCGCTGTCGCATTACTATTTCCCCATTATCGAGGAGGAGCTGTTGCGTGCGGGTCTGCCCGTTGAGTTGAGGGCTATGCCGATCATCGAGTCGGCCCTCGCCACCACGGCTGTTTCGCCTCGCGGAGCCGCCGGCTTGTGGCAGTTTATGCCCTACACCGGCAAAAGCTACGGCCTGGAGGTGAACTCGTTGGTCGATGAGCGTCGCGATGCAGTGCTTGCGACCCGAGCAGCGTGTAAGTATCTGCGCGACCTCTATGGCATCTATAACGATTGGACACTTGCCATAGCAGCCTATAATTGCGGCCCGGGAAATGTCAATAAGGCTCTGGCCCGTGCGGGTGCCGATTGTAAAACCTATTGGGATATATACTATTACCTGCCACCCGAAACACGTGGATATGTGCCGGCATTCATAGGTGCTTCTTATGCCTTTGCCTACCACAAAAAGCATAATATCGAGTACGAGCCGTCACCGCTACCCATAGCGACGGATACGATTACCGTGCGACGCATTATGCACCTCGGACAGGTCGCCTCGACACTCGATGTCCCTATCGAGGTGTTGCGCAGACTTAATCCGCAGTATAAACTTGATATCATTCCGGCAACCAACAAATCGTATGCACTGACGCTGCCTACGCAATTTGTGAGTGCCTACATCGAGCGCGAAGCAGAGATATTTAGCAAAGACTCGACATACCTGAAGGAGTATATCAATCCGGCAAATATCGACAAGAAACGTCTTGAACGTCCGGGATTTACCTACACAGTCAAGAGTGGCGATACGTTGAGCGGCATTGCCAACCGCTACCGCGTGTCGGTCAAGAATCTGATGCGCTGGAATGGACTGCGTAGTGCCAACCGTCTGCGTGTTGGACAGAAATTGCGTATCGAGAGAGGCCTTTAGGCTTTGCATGGTGGCGGAAGATTATAGATAATAGAAAAATATGCACTTTGAGGAACACGACATAATTGTAGCTCCGGCAACTGCCGTGGGTGGAGCGATAGCTGTTATCCGTGTGAGTGGAGAAGGCTCGGTGGAGTGCTGTGATCGAGTGTTTCGCGGTCGCACATCCCTCGCTGAGGCTAAACCCTATACGGTGCACTATGGTGAGATTGTCGATGGTGGGCAAGTGCTGGATGATGTTCTGGTGACGGTGTTCCGTGCGCCTCACTCCTACACCGGAGAGGATGGTGTTGAGATTTCGGTGCATGGCTCAGGGTATATCGTGAGCGAACTGCTGGCACTGCTTGTGCGTCATGGTGCACGTATGGCGCAACCCGGAGAGTTCTCGGTGAGGGCTTTTTTGGCCGGTAAGATGGACCTCTCGCAAGCTGAGGCTGTGGCGGATATGATAGCCTCATCGTCGCGAGCATCACATTCGCTGGCATCGACACAGATGCGCGGTGGATATTCGACTTCGCTTGCAGAGTTGCGCTCGAAGTTGCTGAATGTGGTGTCGCTGCTCGAGCTGGAATTGGACTTTGCCGAGGAGGAGGTGGAGTTTGCTGACCGAGGTCAGCTCGCTGAAATGCTGGATAGCGCTGCGTGCGAAATTGAACGTCTATGCGAATCGTTCCGCCTCGGTAATGCTATCAAGGAGGGTGTGGCAACGGTGATTGTTGGCGAGCCTAATGTGGGTAAGAGTACACTGCTTAATCGCCTTGTGGGCGAGGATAGAGCGATGACTTCGGATATTGCCGGCACGACACGCGATACGATTGAGGCAATGTGTAATATAGACGGAGTGATGTTCCGATTTGTTGATACGGCCGGTCTGCGTGATACGGATGATAGACTTGAACGTATGGGTATCGAACGAACTCAGAGAGCTGTGGAGCAGGCTCAGATTGTGGTGCAGATGGTCGAGGCTGGAGCTGATGGAGAGGCCGAACCTGTCAGTGTTACGGATGAGCAGACTCTGATACGTGTGGTCAATAAGATTGATAAATATTCGTCAGCGTGCGCGATGGTTGAGGATGGAAATCACGATGGTAAAGAGGGTGGAGATGTGATATACATCTCGGCAAAGAACGGTGAAGGTGTCGATGAATTGCGCCGCCGCCTGCGAGCTACGATAGATACCGAAGGGGTCTATGCCGGAGAGAGTGTGGTGTCGAATGGCCGCCACTATGAGGCTTTGCAACGAGCTTTGGAGGCATTGTTACATTCGCGAGAGGCTCTTGTCGAGGGTTTGTCAGGAGAACTTCTGAGTGAGGAACTGCGCGAGGTCCTCCGCCACCTCGGTGAAATCACTGGCGAAATCACTTCACAAGATATCCTCAATAATATCTTCTCGAAGTTCTGTATTGGGAAGTAACTAACGCCCTCTAATGCACACGAACAAACGCCAACGCCCACAAATAGCGACAGAATTTCCTACAAAAATAGACGAAAAATCTCGAAAGTTAGACTCGACTTTCGGGATTTTTTTATGCTTTAATGTCTTCAACAAAAATATCTCATCAAGTTTGCAATGGTGTACAATGAGATGCAATGGAGTGCAACGAGCTGCAATAACATGGCGAAGAGAATTATACTTTCTACTAAAAGGGCATTGGTTGTCGGAGGCGAAAGTCGTTCACAACTTTTTTATACAAATTTTTGCAAAAAAATCACCCATTCGCAAACCTTCTCACTAACGCCCCTCTACTCTTAATATGAATTCACTTAAAAACAATAACAAAATGGAAGCTAAAGTTGTATCATTTGAGCAACTACCGGAGCTCATTCAAAATCTGGTAGAGAGAATCGAAGCACTTGAAAAGACAGTTCGCGAGAAGCAGCAACCACAGCCGCTTGAAGTAAAGAACTAAAGGAGAATTCTGTAATACTCGCCAATAATACCTTCTCTCTCCGCAATGTCTGCTGCATTTTTTAGGCAGTGAACAGCTTCAGAATAGCTGTTTTTTATGCAAATTCCTACAAGAAGAGGATGTCCAATAATCTTGGACATCCTCTTTGTGATACTATCTCTTATTGTATTGAGGTCTAATTCTTGACCCCGATTTCTTGGATGAGTTTATCCATCTTTTTGCGGATTTTGGTGATTGCGGGGAGATAGAAGAGTGTAAGACCCCATGTGAGACCAAGACCTATTCCTATACTCACCCCCTCAAAGAAATCGCGGATATTCCCCTCGGCCAGACTGCGGCCAAGCATCGAGAGAGCAGTTGCTACGAAACATATCACCACAAGGTAGCATAAAACGCGGGTTGCGTAGCCATACACCTTATTTGTTATGCGCAGGCGCGAATAGAGCGCATCTGCCGTGTCGAATGGACCATCCACCACCCGCTTGCGCAGGAATAACCACTGCTTGTGGCGACAGGCCACCTCGATGCCGCACTCGTCAAGGAACGCAACATACTCCTCGCCATCGAGACCTTTGGCTCCATCCTCGACCATGTCAATCTTGTAGAGCCACGCTCCGCGCTCGCCACGACGGAAGGTGTAGCGGAAACATCCGTCCCACTTTTCGAGCAACCAGCCCGCTGATGCCATCTCGTTCAACCACTTCTCTTCACGCTCGATGTCGGCAATCGTAAACCAATTCCAGACACACTTTACTTCACTGCTTTTCATAGTTGTATGGTTTTTAGTAGTTCTTACAATATTTTTTCGCCATTGGCAACAAGCTCGCGTAGGCGGTCGAGCTCTGCCATGAGCACTACGTGACCATCAGGCGTAATGACATACTCCTTGCGACGACTTTCAAAGGTGTTTGTCACCTGCTTGATCCACCCCTTCTCGAGTAGGGTAGATATCGCTCCGTAGAGCGTTCCTGCCGAGATTACGAGCCGCCCATTACTCAAGCGTGCAGTCTGCTGCATGATGCCGTAGCCATGTAGCGGTTCGACCAGAGCCAAAAGTATGTAGTAGACCGCTTCGGTCAAGACATTGTTCGAGGTGTTCATGCCGTTGTTGTTTTAACTTATTTCACTATATTGTTATCCGTTATATCGGTAGCCGATACAAAGGTAGCCGATATATTTTAATTTGCAAACTTTTTTGTAATTTTGTTCAGATTTATAACCTTTCAACGATGAAAAAACTATTTTTTCTACTAATTGCTGTCGTTTTGGGAGTACGGACCGCCTCGGCATGGGCGCGATTGGGGCATGAAACGGTTGTCGAGATCGCCAAAAGACATCTAACCGAAGAGGCGAAGGCTAATATAGCCAAATATCTGCCTCACGACATCACTACGGATGCTGTCTGGATGGACAGAAATCGTCTTGGCTCACCGTGGCCATACTCGAACGATTGGCACTCATACTATTACGATGCAAAGTTTCGCCACGACCCCAACAGAAAGGTTGCACATGGCGACACGATGCGTGCGCTCGACTTGGCAGAGCGCAACCTCTCTATTTACAAGGAGTTGCCCGACTCGGCTGTGATGTACAATATACGTATGATTCTACACTTTGTCGGAGATATGCATTGCCCGTCACACTGCAAATTGGTCGGTGGTCGCGACGATGAGCCGACAGTCTATGTCAAGGGCAAGAAATACAAATCCTTCCACGCTCTGTACGACAATATGCCCAACCATATCTATGGCCAGGAGTGTTCGCCTGCGGAACTTGCCGAGAGGCTCGATACCGCCAAAAAGGGCGAAATCAAACGCATCTGCAAGGGCAATCACCACGATTGGGCGCGAGAGTGTATGCGCTCTACAAATGCTGTACATCAGTGGAACCCGCAGGGCGAAACCCGCATCCTGCGAGATGATACCATAGAGTTGTCAAAGGAGTTGATTGACAATCAGCTACGTTTGGCGGGCTATCGCTTGGCGCATCTGCTGAATAAATATTTCAGCAAGTAAATCCGATCATTATAAACTAATAGATAAAACTATGAGAAAACTACTGTTATTGGTTGCTTTGGCAACATTCGGAGTGCAGAGTGCGAGTGCATGGGGTACCCTCGGCCACAAAGTTATTGTCGAGATAGCAAAGCGCCATATCTCGGAGCAGACAAAGGCTAACATTGCCAAATATATGCCTTATGATATGTGTGATGATGCTCTTTGGATGGATGACCACCGCAAAGATAAGCCGATAGCCTATACCACGGCTTGGCATGTATACAATGTGGACGAGAACTACGAGTACGATCCCAATCCGCGCCTCTACAAGGGCGATGCAATCCATGCTCTGAAGATCGCTGAGTATAACCTGCGCAACTATCGCGAGAAGAGCGATAGTGCTGTGCTGATGAATTTGCGCATGGTGCTACACTTTGCAGGCGATATTCACTGCCCGACACACTCATACGTTCCGGGTCCACGAGCCCATTGGAGCTGCGAGCTGAACGGTAAGAGACTATCATTCCACGGAGTCTACGATTCGATGCCTGAGTGGTTGCATCCGGGTGAGAGTGTTGCGGATGTTGCCACCGAGATTGACAATGCCAAGAAGGGTGAGATTAAGCGCATCCAGCGTGGCGGTTTCCACGATTGGGCTCACGATATAGGCTCGCGCAATGCGGTGATATATAAGTGGAATGAACATAATCGCAAGGTGCTGGATCCCAATACGGTTGAACTCTCTCGCGAGCTGGTCAATCTGCAGATGCGCAATGCCGGCTACCGCTTGGCATACCTGCTCGATAAATATTTCGGCAAGTAGAATCTGCCTCACAAATGTGAGATAAGTTGATAAAACGAGAGTGACTAAAAAGGTTTAGTCACTCTCGTCGCTTTATGGTAGGAGATGGAGTAAGATACGTGGATTAATCCATCATGATAATCTCGTCAATGGTCACTGTCCAGTTGAAGAGTTCGTTGGCGCACTGCAGCTGCATCTGTGCAATTTGCGATTGGTTGGTCGAGTCGGCCAGGATGGCATCGACGAACTGTTCCATTGAGGAGTAGGTGTTGTCGACCTTGCCGGCCAGGCAGTTGTAGAAGGCGTGCTGCTGCGCTCGGTCGAGGCCTGCAGGCAGGATGTTTTGGCTCACAAGTGCGGGGTAGGGGAAGATGTGGCGCATATTGTGTGCATCGGCATCGAGCTCCTCGACAATCGTGGTTACGACGTAGACCTGAACGGTGTCGTTCACGCCCGGCATCTTCATAAACGAGGTGTAGACAGGGTAGTCCTCCTCGAGAGCGAGGGCTACATCATCCGTAAAGAGCATAAATTCTGCATCGGTCAGGTTGTTGAGGTAGACCATGCGACGATACTCTTTGAGAGCTTCGCGCATAGCTTGACGTTGCGAACGGTTCCACTTTGCCTGCTCTGAGCAGCCTGTGATTGAGAGAAATGCGAGTGCCACCATCGACACTGAGAGTAAAAATTTTTTCATCGTCTGCTTTGATTTTGGTTTTACTCCCTCGTTAAGTGCAATCTGCGTGCCAAGCGTTTGCCAATAAATCGTATTACCGTTTGTTATATTGGGAATTTTAGTGTAAATTTGGCCACTTTTTTATGAATTAACCCCCAAACCATGAAAAAAATAGCGTTTACCGTTCTATTCGCAATATTGTCGCTCTGTGCTACTGCGCAGAGCGCAAAGAATGTGCTCGAGATTGACCAGGCGAGCTTCCGTCCTGTGCAGACCGGAGCACTCACGGGTGTCGGCATCGACAAGATTGGTCTTGACCGCTCGAAGCGACCTTGCGCACGTATCAAGCTGCATATCAATCGCATGACCCGCGAGGAGATTAATGGACTTGTGGTTCGCCCCATTGGAGGCATGGTAGAGCTGACCAAGAAGAGCACAGCGGTTGAGGGTAATGGAATCATCTTCGAAATCACGGCCAAGGAGCAGGTGCGCTTCTACCTCCACCACGACAAGTACGGTGATTCGAATGAGGTTAGCCTCGATCTCGAGGGCAATAAAGAGTATTTTCTCGATGCGCAGCTCGATCTATTGCTGCCGATAACGGTGGTGTCGAACGTTAAAAATGCGGATGTCTATGTTGATGATGTCTATAAGGGTCGCACGGGCGAGAACTATATGCTTACGATCGAGGATGTCGTTCCGGGAAATCATCATATCGCTATCAAATACGGAGTATCGACTGCTGAGCAGACGGTCGAGGTCAATAGTGGACGAGTGTCGTTCCGTATAGAGATTAATAGCCAGAGTTCACGTCCGCAGTATGTGATTTTCGAGCTCGAGCCCAAGACTGCAATGGTCTTTATTGACGACGAGCCACAGACTACACAGGAGGGCTTTGTTACGGCGGTGAAGGGGAATGGAACATACTCCTATCGCGTGATTGCTAAGGGCTATTATGAGCAGAGCGGAACCTTTACCGTCTCGGGCGAGAAGGTTACGCGCAAGATTACGCTCAAGGCCGATGCAGCGATGGTAACCATCTCGGCCGGTGAGGGTGCAGAGATATGGGTTAATAACGAACTCAAGGGTCAATCGCCATGGCGCGGACAGCTGCCCTCGGGTACCTACATCTTCGAGGCCCGCAAGGAGGGACACCGTACTACATCGCTTTCTCAGTCGATCGCTTCGACCCCGGCCGAGC
>JAFQFG010000167.1 GCA_017398695.1 Alistipes sp. | reverse complement strand
GAGTAAACTGCGGTTTCTCGACCATCGTCTGCCTAAAAATCCCTCCTCTTATACGCATTACAGGAGTTGTGGTCAAAGAGGGTGATTTCGGCGTTAGACTCGTTCTCGAAATCCTCATTTACGACAAGTAAACCAACCCTCCTCTAATACACGTTACGAGAGGATAGATTTACCTCTAACAGAGTTTTGGGAGATTAAGGAGTTTCGCAATATAAACTCTTTAATCTCCCTAATCTCCCCAAATTCCCCAGTTTCCCCAAACTACCCCCCCCCAAAAAAAAAACTCCCCCAATAAACTCAACCAACTTATGAAACATCTTTTACTATCCATCGCTCTGCTCTTCGCGGTAAGTGCCTCGAGTATGGCGCAGCCGAAACAGTCACTGAAGTTTGTCGATGCGACTACGCTCAACATCTGCGGTCATACACTCCCTACCGACAAGAGCCCCTACTTCCGCTTTGACCCCGAACCTTATGGGTTCAAGGAGAAGAACTTGGTTCGCTATGCTCGCTACTCGACGGGACTCTATGTTATGTTCCGCACCAACTCTTCGCAAGTGGTTGCTGCGTGGGAGAATGTGTCGCGTCGCCCGGGTGATAATATGACAGCCATTACCCAGCTCGGACTGGATCTCTACATCAAGCATAACGGCCATTGGGTATTTTGTCAGTCAGGTCGTGTCTCGACCGATCCCGAGAAGAACAAGCGCACCAAGACCATCGTAAAGAATCTGGCACCCGGAGATAAGGAGTTTATGCTCTATCTGCCGTTGTGGTGTGAGTTGAAGAGCCTGGAAATTGGCGTGGATGCTGATGCGGTAATCGAGCCAATGCCGTCACCCTATAAATACAAGGTGATAAACTACGGCACCAGCATCACCCACGGAGCTTCGGCATCGCGTCCCGGCCTGACATGGTCGGCTCGTATGAGTCGCAATCTGGGTATCGACTTTATCAATGTCGGTTTCAGTGGTAATGGCAAGATGCAACCCGAGGTGGTTCCGCTTTTGGCCAAGTGCGAGGCTGATGCACTGCTCTGCTACTGCTTCGGAAACCCGACAGCCGAGGAGATTGAGCAACGTGTAGACTACTTTGTCGACGAACTCGTCAAGGCTCATCCGGGTAAGCCGATAATCTTTATCCGCCCGTTACATAACGAGTTGGATTACTTCGATTTGGTGCAGCGCGAGAGGTTGGCTCATAAACTTTCGGTCATCAATCGCAAGATTGCCGAGATTCGCAAGCGCCACAAGGATGTCTACTATCTCGACAAGCCGTTCCCTCATGGCGATGATATGGAGGGCTCGGTTGATAAGTCGCATTTGAATGATTTGGGATTTGACAGAGTTATCAAGACCTACCAGCCCCAGATAGCCAAAATTTTGAAAAAGTACGGAATAAAATAATCCATAACTATTACTTGTGCCTATGAAACGCTTTTTATTGGTTATTGCACTGTTGGTAACAGTAGCGACCACAGCCTCAGCCGAGGAGAAGAAGAGTAATCTGAAATTTGTCGATGCGACCACACTCAACATCTGCGGCCATACGATGCGCACCGACAAGAGCCCCTACTTCCGCTTCGATTGCGAACCCTACAACTTC
>JAFQFG010000166.1 GCA_017398695.1 Alistipes sp. | reverse complement strand
CGGCCTCTTCGATTGGTGTGGGGAGATGGGCCGTGGCGTGGTCGATATGGGTGAACTGATTATCATTACGCTCCTGGCCGGTGGTATGCTCGAAACGATTCGCCTCAATGGCGGTATCGACTACCTCATCTCGCGGTTGACCCGTCGGGTCAGTGGCCCGCGAGGGGCACAAGCCGCTATTGCTGCGCTGGTCTGCATGGCCAATCTCTGTACGGCCAACAATACGATTGCGATTCTTTCGGTGGGGGCGATTGCGCGCGAGATAGCCGACCGATTCGGGGTCGATCGACGCAAAAGTGCCTCGCTGCTCGATACCTTCTCCTGCTTCACGCAGGGATTGCTGCCCTATGGTGCGCAACTCTTGATGGCGGCGAGCCTGGCCTCGATTTCGCCCCTCGAGATTATTGGCAACCTCTACTATCCCTTCCTGCTCGGTTTTTGTGCCGTGGTGGCGATCCTCGTGAAGCGACAGCCGAGGGTGTAGTGGGCGATTCACCGGCCGATTTGGGCGGTTCGCCCGATTAAATGGAGTTAAAATAGGCGCAGGAGCAGTGCTCTTGCGCTTTTTTTTATTACCTTTGTATAGATGTAATGTAACTTATTAGTTCCGAGAAAGATGGTACAAAAGAAAAAATGGATCTTTACGGCAATTGTGCTCGTGCTTTTTACGGTTGTGGCCCTGTGGTATAAACACGCATCGGATGCACCGGAGGTGATGGCCGAAAAACCGACTATGGGAATGCGTCGCCAGACACTGCATGTCAACGGACTTGTCATCACGCCTCGCTCGTTGAGCGATGGTATCACGATGGTGGGTACGTTGCTGCCCGACGAGGAGGTGGATCTCTCGTTCGAGACCTCGGGCATGATTACCGAAATCAACTTCCAAGAGGGCTCGATGGTTAGCGAGGGGGAGCAGTTGGCTCGTGTGAACGACAAACCGCTGCGGGCACAGCTGGCACGCTACGAGGCGCAAATCAAGCTGGCCGAGGATCGTGTGTACCGTCAGAGTGCGCTGCTCGAGAAGGATGCTGTGAGCCAGGAGGCTTATGAGCAGGCTCGTACCGAATTGGCTATCTTACAGGCCGATATTGAGATCGTCCGCTCGAACATCGCCCTGACGAAACTGCGTGCACCATTCGATGGTGTGATTGGTCTGCGCAATGTCAGCGAGGGTGCCTATGCCTCGCCCTCAGTGGTAGTGGCCAAATTGACGAAAATCAAGCCCCTGAAACTCGATATGCACATTCCGGAGCGTTATGCCGACCAGATTCGTCGGGGCACACGCCTCTCCTTTACGGTTGATGGCGTGAACCGCGAATTTGAGGCCTCGGTCTATGCCAAGGAGTCGGCTATCGACCCCGAAACCCGCACGCTGGCCGTGCGTGCCATCTATCCGAATGCCAACGGACAACTGCAGCCGGGGCGTTTTGTGACGGCCAAAATCCGTATGGAGGATATCGAAGATGCGATTGCCGTGCCGACCGAGGCGATTGTGCCCGAGATGGGTGTCGACAAGGTCTACTGCTATCGCGGTGGTAAGGCGCAGTCGGTAGCCGTGAAGACCGGTCTGCGCACCGAGTCGCATATCCATATTGTCGAGGGGTTGCAGATGGGCGATACGATTATCACCTCGGGTACGTTGCAGTTGCGTGAGGATTTGCCCGTGAAGTTGGATATCATCGAGTAAGCAGGAGCCACTATGAATATCTCCGAACTAAGTATCCGTCGTCCCGTGATGGCCACGGTGATGACCCTCATTATCCTGATTTTCGGTTTTATCGGCTATACCTACCTCGGTGTGCGTGAGTATCCGAGTGTCGATAACCCGATTATCTCGGTGACCTGCTCCTATCCG
>JAFQFG010000018.1 GCA_017398695.1 Alistipes sp. | reverse complement strand
TACAGAGAAGATGCAGGTAATCATCAACACTTGGTATGGTGGTGAGATGAAGAAGGGTATGTTCTCTTATATGAACTACCTCCTCCCGCTGAAGGGTATGGCTTCGATGCACTGCTCGGCTAACACTAACGAGAAGGGCGAGACCGCTATCTTCTTCGGTCTGTCGGGTACAGGTAAGACCACCCTCTCGACCGATCCGAAGCGTCAGCTTATCGGTGACGACGAGCACGGTTGGGATGATGAGGGTGTATTCAACTTCGAGGGCGGTTGCTACGCAAAGGTTATCAACCTCTCGAAGGAGAATGAGCCCGATATCTGGAACGCTATCCGTCGCAATGCTCTCTTGGAGAACGTAACTGTTGACGAGGCTACCGGCAAGATTGACTTCGCTGATAAGTCGGTGACCGAGAATACTCGTGTATCGTATCCTATCTACCACATCGACAACATCGTCAAGGGTGTATCGAAGGCTCCCGCAGCTAAGAAGGTTATCTTCCTCTCGGCTGATGCATTCGGTGTGCTTCCTCCGGTGTCGATCTTGACTCCCGAGCAGACCAAGTACTACTTCCTCTCGGGCTTTACCGCTAAGTTGGCTGGTACCGAGCGCGGTATCACCGAGCCTACTCCGACCTTCTCGGCTTGCTTCGGTGCAGCATTCCTCTCGCTCCACCCGACCAAGTATGGTGAGGAGCTCGTTAAGAAGATGCAGGCTTCGGGTGCAACAGCTTACCTCGTGAACACCGGTTGGAATGGTACCGGCAAGCGTATCTCGATTAAGGATACTCGCGGTATCATCGACGCTATTCTCGATGGTTCGATCGACAAGGCTCCGACCAAGAAGTTGCCTATCTTCGACTTTACTATCCCGACCGAGTTGCCGGGTGTTGATGCAGGTATCCTCGATCCTCGCGACACTTATGCTGATGCAGCAGAGTGGAACACCAAGGCAGAGGATTTGGCTGGTCGCTTCATCAAGAACTTCCAGAAGTTCACCGGTAATGAGGAGGGTAAGGCTCTCGTAGCTGCAGGTCCTCAGTTGTAATCAACGATTGATACAATAGCAAGGGGCTGTTCGGCATAAGTCGGACAGCCCTTATTGTATGCGTACATTTTGGACGATAGAGGTGGCTGTGCGATATTTGCAGCTGGGCAGGGCGCATTTACGAAGTGCCCTAAATTTGATATATCAATAAAAAAATGTATATTTGTTACAGTAAACTCTTTGTCTAATTCAACAGAAGTGTGATTATGTCGAGCGAAAATGTTAAATATCTGCCTGTAGTCGAGCAGGATGAGTGGTTGCTGCCGGTGGCCGATGAGATTGAGCGTCGTCACAACGAGTATCTGCAAATTGTGAGCGATATTGAGCGCTCGTCAGGCTCGATGGCCGACTATGCTAACGGCTATCGTTATTTCGGCTGGCAGCGTGATGAGGATTTGGCTGGCTGGTGGTTTCGTGAGTGGTTGCCCGAGGCTCAAGACGTCTTTATCTTCGGTGACTTCAATGGCTGGCAGCGCACTCAGTTGCGATTGGATAAAGATTCGTCGGGTGTGTGGAGTGCCTTCTTCCCCGATGCGATGTATGAGGGGCGACTCACTCACGGCTCGCTATACAAGATTCATGTGCATGGCCGCAATGGCTGGCTCGACCGCATTCCGGCATACGCTACACGTGTGGTGCAGGATGAGGTGTCGAAGAACTATACAGCCCAATTCTGGGAGCCGCAGCACTTCGAGTGGCACGATGCGGAGTTTGATAGGGCAGGTGTTGGCTCGTTGCTGATATACGAGGCTCATGTCGGCATGGCACAGGAGGAGGCTCGTGTGGGCAGCTATATGGAGTTTGCCGATCTGATACTGCCCCGCATCAAGGAGGATGGCTACAATGCGGTGCAGCTGATGGCTGTGGCCGAACATCCCTACTACGGCTCGTTTGGTTATCATGTGTCGAGCCTCTTTGCGCCCTCATCGCGATTTGGAACACCCGAAGAGTTGAAATATCTTATCGACAAGGCTCACTCACTTGGACTGTTGGTGATTATGGACCTTGTGCATGCCCACTACGTCAAAAATTTCAACGAAGGCATCAACCAACTCGATGGCTCGGATCATCTCTACTCGAAGCCGGGTGAGGCGGGATATCAGAAGTATTGGGACTCGATGACCTTCGACTATGGCAAGGGTGAGGTGCGCCATTTCTTGCTCTCGAATATCAAGTATTGGCTCGATGAGTTCCACTTCGACGGTTTTCGCTTCGATGGAGTAACGTCGATGATATATCACCACCACGGCTATGAGCCGATGGGCTCGCACGAGGCGTTCTTCGGTGCCGGTGCCAATCGCGATGCCATTGTCTATCTGACGCTTGCCAACCGCCTGATTCACGATCTGAACCCCTCGTATGTCACCATTGCCGAGGATGTGAGTGGAATGCCTGCTATGTGTTCGCCTGCCCAGGATGGAGGTGTCGGCTTCGACTACCGACTGGGTATGGCAATTCCCGACTTCTGGATAAAATTGCTCGAAGATGTCCCCGATGAGGATTGGAATATATGGGAGATGTGGGATGTGATGACCAACCGTCTGCCGAGTGTGCGTACGGTGGCTTATGCCGAGTCGCACGACCAGGCCCTGGTGGGCGATAAGACCATAGCTTTCCGCTTGATTGATAAGGAGATGTACTACTCGATGCACCGCACATCTCAAAATTTGGTGGTTGACCGTGGTATGGCCCTTCATAAGATGATTCGCCTAATGACCATTGCGACGGGTGGCGATGCATACCTTAATTTCATGGGCAATGAGTTTGGCCATCCCGAGTGGATCGACTTCCCTCGCGAGGGCAACGAGTGGAGCTATGACCACGCACGTCGTCAGTGGTCGCTGGCCGATAATGAGGAGTTGCGATTTGGGCAACTTGGTGAGTTCGACAAGGCGATGATAGCACTTGTCAAGAGGTTTAATGTGCTCGCTGACGGCTATCCCTACCGCTTGCAGATGGATGAACCGAACAAGACAATGGTCTTTGCACATGGCGACCTGCTCTTTGTCTTCAATTGGCATCCCGAGGCTTCGATTGCCGACTATGCAGTGGAGGTGCGTGAGCCGGGCAAGTATCGTCCTATTCTCTCGACCGATGAGGAGCGATTTGGTGGTCAGGGTCGTGAGGCGATGGACTCCGAACACTTTACCTATCCTTGTGAGGTTGATGGCCAGGTGCGACACTTTATGCAGGTCTACAACACTTCGCGTACGGCTACGGTGTTCCGCCTATGCCGATAGGGCGAAGGTGCGACATATAAAAATGGCTGTTCAACTTTTTGGGTTGGACAGCCATTTTGGTATAATCCTTATGGATACTCCTATTTCAAACCGAGCTTCTCGCGGATAGGTTGAGGTATAGCGTTCTTGTTAACCATGAACGACATGGTCTTATACTCCACGAACGGACGTGAGAAGTAGTAGTAACCATCATAGGGCGGGCGTACATCCCACGAGTTCTTGACCTTGAAGTAGGGGTTGCCCTTCTGGTCGGTGGCGGTGCCGATGATAACCATACCGTGGTCATCGGTGGTCTCGTAGTTGTCGTAAGCCTCCTGGCGCATCTGCTGGGTAATGACCTTCTCCTTGCCCGGCTTGTCGAACTTGTAGAGTGCATCCTCCTTCTCTTTGGTCGAGAGCTTGCCCCATCGCTCAGCCTCGGTGCCGCTCATGCTCTCGAGGTCGGCCTCGGGGATGATGCCGATAGCCTTCGTGCGGCTGAAGCCACGCTCGCTAACGTCGGCAGCCCACATAATAGAGTAGTCGTTTGCCAGAGCATTGTCGATAATCGACATCATCTCATCGAGAGGTACGTTGTAGACCATATCCCAAGCCCAATTGTCGGGAACCTCGATGATAAACTTCGAATAGAAGGGGTGGTGAGTATAAGAGGTGATGTTCACGTAGTTATCGATGTCGATGGGCAGCGACTCGGCAAAAGACTTCGGAGTGTACTCCTTACCCTTGTAGGTGAACTTCTCGGGCATCTTGCCAAAATAAGCATCGAGTATGCCATTCAAACCATCCTTCCATGCAGTGGTGAGTTTGCGGTTGGGATTGCGGATGATAGCATCAACATAGCCCTTCAGCACTGCATCAATCTCGTTGAAGTGGGGCTTGTCGGTACCGTAGTTCAGTCCCGGATAGACCTCCTGCGGAACAATTCCGTAGTCGCGAATGCCGTTGGTTACATCGTGAGCTGCTCCACCGACTGCAAAGTTCAGGCTGCCATGCAGGCGCACATACTTTACAGCCTTTTCGAAGTAGATATTGCGAACAATCCACATCTCCGAAAGGTCCATCTCTTCGCCACCGGCACGCATAATCTCGTTCTCGAGGAACGACAATGCCGAGAAGCACCAGCAGGTGCCGCTACGGTGCTGATCTTTAACCGACGTGGTCTTAATAAGTTTGCCATCAGTGAATTTGTAGCCTTTGTCCGCCGATGCCGACAGTGTGAGGCTCGTGGCAAGAATAAAAAGCAAGATAAATCGTTTCATGGTCCTATTTTTTACTTGAGTTAATAATTTTCAGACAATCCTCAATAATGAGATATTCCGGTTTTGTGCCCTTAGGCAGTCGATAGTTCTTGCCACGGTATGCGATATAAGCACCGTAGCGACCACTCTTGATTACCAAATCGGGATTCTCGGGGAAGGTCTTGATGGGGGTGTTTGCAGCCTTAACCTGTGCCAAATGGGCATCGAGCAACTCTGCAGCACGCTCATAGGTGATGGTGTAAGGGTCGTCCTTCTTATCGAGTGATGCGAAGGTCTTGCCATGGCGAACGTATGCACCGAACTTGCCGATACCGACAATTAAATCCTCCTCACCATATTTACCCAGATTGCGTGGTAGGGCAAAGAGGTCAAGAGCCTCCTCCAAGGTCAGAGCCTCGATAAGTTGCCCCTTCTTGAGCGATGCGAAGCGCGGTTTCTCACCCTCGGCACCCTCGATTTCAACCATCGGGCCGTAACGACCGATGCGGGCTCTTACGACATGTCCGGTGGCGGGGTCGGTTCCGATTACGCGAGCCTGTGTGTTCTTGTCGGCCTGTGTGCCGATAGCTCGCTCGACCATGTCGTGGAACGGAACATAGAAGTCATCAATCATCTTGCTCCAGGTGATATCGCCCTCGGCAATGCGGTCGAACTCCTTCTCGACATCAGCCGTGAAGTGATACTCGAGAATCGGTGCAAATTGAGCCTCGAGATAGTCGTTGACAATCATGCCGACATCGGTCGGAGCCAAACGATTCTTCTCGGTGCCATAGTTTTCAGATAGGCTCTTCTCGGTGAGCTTGTCGCCCTTGAGCGTAATCTGCGTGTAGGCACGTTTGCGCGACTCCTTGCTCTGCTTCTCGACATAACCGCGGTTGATGATTGTCGTGATAGTCGGAGCATAGGTCGACGGACGGCCGATGCCCAACTCCTCGAGACGCTTGACAAGCAATGCCTCATTATAACGCATCGGAGGTATTGTGAAACGCTCGGTGGCGGTGACATGCTCGGCTACGACTGTGTCGCCCACCGACATGTGGGGCAGGATGCCGCCTCCCTGCTCGGTCTGCTCCTCGTCGGTCGACTCGGAGTAGAGTCGCAAGAAACCATCAAAACGAACGGTCTCTCCCGAAGCTGTGAATTGTGCTCCGGTCGAGGAGGTGATGTTGATATTGGTGCGGTCGATATCGGCTGCAACCATCTGCGATGCAACCGTACGTTTCCAGATAAGCTCATAAAGTCGCTTCTCGGCAGCCGTGCCCTCGATGGTTTGACGCTCGATATATGATGGACGAATAGCCTCGTGGGCCTCTTGTGCTCCCTTGCTCTTGGTCGTATAGTTGCGAGGGTTGGAGTATTTATCGCCAAAGATTGATGAAATCTCCTCCTTGCACTTCGCGATGGCGAGATTCGAAAGATTGACCGAGTCGGTACGCATATAGGTAATCAAACCCTGCTCATAGAGGTGCTGTGCCACCGACATTGTCTGCGATACGGACATGCCGAACTTGCGGGCAGCCTCCTGCTGAAGCGTAGAGGTCGTAAACGGAGGTGCCGGATAGCGTTTCGACGGCTTCTCCTCGACACTCTCGATGCGATACTCTGCTCCGATACACTTACGCAGGAACTCCTTCGCCTCCTCTTTGGTTGTGAACTTGCGAGGAACCTCAGCGCGGAATACCGACTTCGACTCATCGGTAGTATGGAACTGAGCAGTCACGCGATAGAACGGAGTCGACTGGAATCCTATAATCTCGCGCTCGCGCTCGACAATGAGTCTGACAGCTACGCTCTGTACGCGGCCGGCCGAAAGAGCGGGTCGCACCTTCTTCCACAGCACGGGCGAGAGTTCGAAACCTACCAAGCGGTCCAGCACTCGACGAGCCTGCTGAGCATTGACAAGATTCATATCAATCGTGCGCGGATTATCGATGGCTGCAAGTATTGCATTTTTGGTGATTTCGTGGAAAACGATACGCTTGGTGCGGTCTACCGGAAGACCCAGAACCTCAGCCAAGTGCCATGCGATAGCCTCTCCCTCGCGGTCTTCATCGGATGCGAGCCAGACGGTCTTTGCCGCCTTCGCCAAGCGCGCGAGCTCGTCGACAACTTTACGCTTATCGCTCGGAATTTCGTATATGGGTTGGTATGTGCCGTCAAGGTTGATGCCAAGGTCTTTCTTAGCCAAGTCACGGATATGTCCGAAGCTCGACTTTACCGTGTACTCTTTACCTAAGAACTTCTCGATGGTTTTAGCCTTTGCCGGTGACTCAACGATTACTAAATTTTCTTGCATTTCAATTATCTTTTTTTTAACAACGAAACCCAAGTAGTAACTCGGGTTTTCGTGATGTTGTCTATATTAAATATACTATTTAATCATCGTATAGGAGAGGTCGATTTTTATCGATGCGTGCTTAAGTGCCTCCTCTTCTGTCGTTATGTCGGGGCTCTCCATGCCGAATACTCTCGAACGCTTGAATGTGTAGAGATCGTATGCCTCGGGAGCCATGTATATTCTGCGAGTGATATACTTCTCGTGCGTCTTGTTCTCGGCACTGTCGAATGCCGCCTCGTAGTTGAAGTTGGCAGCAGATTCGGGGTTGAGATAGTCAACATAGTTCTTCAGACGCTGGAGATATCCCGAAATATTCATCGCATAGCTTGCGCGACTACGGTTGAGATAGCCACCAAACGGCAACTCCGAGCCGTAGCTCTTTTCGTAGGTGTAGTCGTAGTCCGGAATTGGAGCCAGCGTGTCGAAATCGGTATAAAGGCCCATACGCAAAATCGACTTATCGAGTAGTGGCGTAATCATCTCGGGTGCAATATCCAACCAATCGTACTCAGAACCCTCGACATATACGCTCATCAAGGCCTGATTGATAGCGGCATATCTATAACCCTCCTCACTGCCAATCTCGCGCAACTCGCGCAGGAAGTCGTCCGTGAAGTAGATCTCCATCATCGGGCCACCCATACCACTCACATAACCAATGAGTACATCTTCGCGCTGGCGGTGATTCTCATCATCGCTCTTATTCGGGTCGTTGGTGATATTGGCATACTCGCCCAACTTCGACCCCTCGAAATTGTGCTTCACGCTGTTAATCGAGTGGTTACCGGCCTTGGCATACTTGTCGAAGAAGTAGTAATACATGTAGGTCGTATCTTTGATAAGCATCGGCTCCTGGGGATTGCGATTACGGCCCAAAAGATAGATGCCGGTAGCAGACAAGTCGACCCTATACATGGCACCCTCTTTGTCGGGGGCAAGCTCACCCTTCGGCTTAATGTAGAGACCCTTGAACTCCTCGACCCATTTCTTGTCATCGGCGTAAATCTCGGTGTCGTCGGCGTAGCCATCCCAATTCTTGGTGTCATCCGGAATAAGCATCAATCGACGGACAAAGTTCCATGTCGGGCTGTCGGCAGCAAGCGATACGGGCTGCATAGTCACCTCGGTCGAGGTGGTATACACACCCTTGGACTGATTCGGGAAGTCGAATGTAAAGAGTGGTTTGTTTTGGTCGTAGAGTTGCTCCATGTCGAAACCGATATATGCAACAGTATCGGTGCCGTTATCCATAGCCTCGACAAGCGACTTGTTAATCTCAAACACCTCGTAGGTCTGCACGTGCGTTGTGTCGCCTGCGAAGTCTGTGACCGACAGCAGCATCTGCATCGAATCGAAGATGGGCAGATAGCCAAATCCCTTATCACCGATATCGGACATAAATAGGAAGTTCGACGCATAGCCTGCAGTGCGTTCGCCAAAGATGTTGTCCAAATCACGCTCCTTGCCCATATATCCCACTCGAAGATCAGACGAGATGAGTGAGTCCGAACGGAACAGTGAGGTGCGGAACGAACGACACTCTTCAGATGTGGTGATAAACTTATTCTGCTCCTTGTCGAAGGAGTCTTTGTAGACTCTGCCGGCATAGAAACTCTTGAATCGAATCTGCATGCGCTGGTTCTCGGGGATCAGCTCGAATCCGAGAGTCTCGTCCGAAGTGGTACATCCCGCAAACAGAGTTATTGCCGCAATGCAAATTACGGCAACACAATTCAAAACTCTGCGCAGATTAGCGTATCTCTTCATAGAATCGGTTATAATTATCGTAATAGCCCTCCTCCTCGGGGGATTGGTACTCCAACACCGGCTTGCCGCTTGCGCGTGCGAAGTCGGCAACGGCTGCATCAGCTCCCTGGGAAGCGATTACCACACCGTCAGCATAACCAATAACGAAACGATAGAGATTTTCGTATGAAGCCTCGTCGAGAATCGACAAATTTTTATCATTAATACCCTCACCGGCAACCTTCTCACGCAGAGCTTTAAGAGGTTGCGTAAACTTGTCGTCGTAGAGCGAAACTACAATCTTGACATCCTTGAAGATGGGGTCATCATGAAAAAACTTCTTCAAGTAGATGGGGGCGATGGCCGAGAACCATCCGTGGCAGTGAACCACGGTCGGAGTCCAATGGAGTTTCTTGACCGTCTCCAACACACCGCGCGCAAAGAAGACCATTCGCTCGTCATTATCTTCGAACTCGTTGCCATCGGCATCGTGGAGGATCGCTTTGCGTGCGAAGTAGTCATCGTTGTCGATAAAGTATATCTGGATACGCGCCGAGGGAATCGACGCAACCTTGATGATGAGCTGGTGGTCGTTATCGTCGATAATCAGGCTCATACCCGACAATCGGATAACTTCGTGCAACTGATTGCGACGTTCGTTGATACAGCCGTAGCGAGGCATAAAGGTGCGCACCTCGTTTCCGCGCTCCTGCATAGCCTGCGAGAGCTTGCGGCAGATGCACGACTCTTCTGTTTCGGGCAGATAAGGTGTTATCTCCTGACAGATGTACAATATCTTGTTATTTGCCATACGTTCGTTGTTGTTTAGATAGCAAAGATAGTGATTTTTTTCGATAATTTTGCTCCGAA
This sequence comes from Alistipes sp., assembly GCA_017398695.1. Taxonomy (GTDB): domain Bacteria; phylum Bacteroidota; class Bacteroidia; order Bacteroidales; family Rikenellaceae; genus Alistipes. Next base: position 9,495 of record JAFQFG010000018.1, on the reverse strand, counting down.
AGCCCTAAAACTCATTAGAGAATCAGCATTGCATCTCCATAAGTGCCGAATCGGTAGCCCTCCTCCTTGGCGATTTTGTAGGCATTCATCACCATATCGTAGCCTCCGAAGGCAGCAACCATCATCAATTGAGTCGAATAGGGTAGCTGGAAATTGGTCACCATGGCATCTGCTACAGTAAAATCGTATGGGTGGAAGATGAACTTGTTGGTCCAGCCCTCCATCGGATTAATCATGCCGCGGGTAGATACAGCTGTCTCGAGCGTACGCATGACGGTGGTGCCGATAGATACAACCTTGCTGCCGCGCTCTTTAGCCGAATTTACAGCCTTTGCAGCCTCCTCGGTTACGAAGAACTGCTCGGAGTCCATCTTGTGCTTCGAGAGATCCTCGACATCGACCGTGCGGAAGTTGCCTAAGCCAACGTGCAGGGTGACAAATGCTCGGTCTACGCCCTTGATTTCCATGCGCTTGAGCAAGTGCTTCGAGAAATGAAGACCTGCGGTCGGTGCAGCTACGGCTCCCTCCTTATCGGCATAGATGGTCTGGTAACGCTCGGCGTCGATCTCTTCGACCTTCTCGCGTACCCAACGTGGCAGTGGGGTCTCGCCCATGCGGTAGAGCGTCTCCTTGAACTCTTCGTAGGAGCCGTCGAATAGGAAGCGCAGAGTACGTCCGCGCGAGGTGGTGTTGTCGATAACCTCAGCACCGAGGATGTCATCCTCTCCGAAGTAGAGCTTGTTGCCGATGCGAATCTTACGTGCGGGGTCAACCAGCACATCCCACAAGCGCAGCTCGCGGTTGAGCTCGCGCAGAAGGAAAATCTCGATTTCGGCTCCGGTCTTCTCCTTATTGCCATACAGACGGGCCGGGAATACCTTGGTGTCGTTGAAGACAAAGAGGTCCTTTTCGTTGAAATAGTCCAAAATCTCTTTGAACATGCGATGCTCGATGGTGCCATCCTTGCGATTGAGAACCATCAGTCGTGATTCGTCACGGTTGTCGACGGGATATTTCGCCAACATCTCGGGCGAGAAATCATATCCGTACTGCGATAATTTCATCTTATATGTTTGTTATACATTAGTCCGGTACAGTGTAACACCGATATGCCGTTTGACCTCTATTGAGAAAACGACAATCAAAAACTATACGATAAATTACTGATTTTGTTTCACTCAGCCTCGAGATTTTTTAGAAAATCGTCCAGCTGCCATGCATTTTCGACCGTAAAGCCTCCACTGCGGACTCTGCGCAGTGCGGTCAGGTAGGCTCCGCTGTCGACAGCCTCGCCAATCTCGCCTGCCAGCGAACGGATATAGGTGCCCTTGCTACAACGAACCCGAATCGAAATGTCGGGTATCTCGCAACGGGTAAGCTCCATCTCGTAGATATTGATAAGTGCCTTGCGCAGCTCAATCTCTTCGCCTGCACGCGCAAACTCGTAGGCACGCACGCCCTCGACCTTCTTGGCCGAATAGAGGGGCGGAGCCTGAAGACGCTCGCCCGAGAGTGATTGCAGAGCTTGCTCGATGGCCTCACGTGTGATGTGTTCGGTGGGGTAGGTCTTGTCGACCGGGTGTTCCATGTCGAAACTCGGGGTGGTAGCTCCGAGGCGTAGATCTGCGGTATACTCCTTCTCCTCGGCCTGCAACTGCTCGACCATCTTGGTGGCCTTGCCTATGCAGATGATAAGTATGCCTGTGGCGAGAGGGTCGAGTGTGCCGGCATGGCCAACCTTAATTTTGCGGTAGCCCTTGCGACGCAGGGCGAATTTTATCTTGCGAACGACATCTGCCGAGGTCCACTCATAGGGTTTGTCGATGACGGCAATATATCCCTCCTCGAAGTTGTGGTCGGCAAGCGAAAAATTTTCTGACATAGAGAGCATTAAATAAGGTTGCAGATTATAGAAACCGTACCGGCAAGGGCGCAATATACGGCAAACCAGATAAGTTTTCCGCGCTTGACGATGCCTATCATAAACTTGCAGGCCAAACAGCCGACAACGAATGCCGACACAAATCCCGCCACCATTGGCGCAAAGCCTATCGAGCCGAGGACAACTTCTCCCTTAACGATGTTGAGGAACAGTTCTCCCAAAATCGGAGCCAGCACCATCAGGAACGAGAAGTTTGCCACAGCCTCCTTCTTGTTTCCGAGCAGCAGTCCCGTTGCGATGGTTGAGCCGGAGCGCGAAAGTCCGGGCATCGCTGCCACCGCCTGTGCCAAACCGATGATGAAGGCGTCGCGATAGGATATCTGCTCCTTCTGGCGAGGCTTGGCGTAGTATGCAAATGCCAAGAGTGCAGCCGTAAGTAGCAACATCGCACCTACAATGGTCAGGATATATGGCGACGAGAGCATCGCATCGATATAATCCTTGAATGCAAAGCCGACAATACCGATAGGGATCATCGAAAGAACGAGTTTGAGGATATAGGCCTGTTCGTCGTTAAAATGCTTCGAGAAGAGTCCGCAGAACAATCTTTTAACCTCGCCCCACAGTACCACAATCGTACTCAATACCGTTGCAGCGTGCAGTGTCACGTCAAAGAGCAGATTCTCCTCGATTTCGACTCCGAGCAGAGCCTTTGCAATTTGCAGATGTCCGCTACTCGACACGGGCAGAAACTCGGTCAGTCCCTGAACAATTCCCAATACTATTGCCTCGATAATCTCCATTGCCTATTGTTTTTGATTTGTCGGGGTGCAAAGATAGTGATTTTTTTCGAGAGTAGCCATCTCTCCCGAAATTAGACTCTTTGTGTGCTGTTGCAGGCTCTCCGGAGTGTTATTCGTCGATTGTGAGCTCAATCTTCGGATGTTGGTAGTTTGCGTGCCACATATTCTCAACCACAAACGTCGGAGTCTGATACTCACCGCTATTTTTGTCCCTGCCAATGCTTATCAGTAACGACTTGAATGGCTCCAAAATATAAGGGCGATTTTTAATTAAAGTCAGCGTAATCGAACTGTTATTGGTCAGGCGGAACATGCGGCTATCCTCGGAAACCTGTGTCAATCGGCAATCCACAGCCGCATTCAGGAACTCGTTGAGCCACATCTCCTCTCCAACCAACGATCCGCCCGAATAGGCTATGGTGCGGCGATTCAGAATAGCCTCTTTTACGGACTCCTCCGTCAGCTCGTTCGCCAGAACTATGGTCATCGTACGAAAACGTCCGACAGCCCCATAGCGTTGTTCTGTCAAGTAATGCTCATCGGTATTAGCAAACATTGCAAGTTTCTCGTCAATACAGCGATTCACAATGTGTGGGTAGAAAGTGGTGCCATTAACCACCTCAACACCATCAACCAACCCCTCGCCATAGACCTGCTCGTGAAACTCTGTCTTGTCGCTGGTGTTGCGTCGCCAAGCGGGATGATTGTGCATCACTATACCACCTTGCGCCTTCGCCTTACGAAAAGCCTCTGCAGGGTCTTCATCGAAAGCTGCATCAATATCAGACAAGAAGAGCAAATTGAAGTGTCCCACATCCTCGGGTTTACGGGTGATTTCGCCACCCTTTACAAGCAACATCGGAAATCCCGACTTCTTCAACTGCGCCACAGCCTCTTCGTGAATCTTGTTATGACTCACTTTGGCCATTCTGTAATGGATGACTGTCGAATCCTTCATCGAAATAGTCTTGAGCATATTTCTCACACCCGAATGGTGCTCATAATGGTCGGTAATCGCCACTATATCCAAGCCATCCAGCCACGCCTCAATTACGCGAGCCGCAGGATTCAGCCTGCCATCAGAATAAGTGGTGTGAACGTGAAAATCACCTTTATAGCAGTTATACCCTTTTACCTGCGGCAACACGATCTCGGTGCGATTAGCCTTTGCCTGCTTCGCCAGTGAGGTTGCGTGCGGAACCTGTTTTTGTGCTGTTATCGTCGAGATGCTGAGCACTACAAGGGCAAGTGTTAAAAATAATCTCTTCATAAGCCGATTTTTATGGATAGTTGGTTAATTCTCTGCAAAAGTAACATAAAATTTTGCCTATGCAAAGCGTAGTAGGCCAAAAAGTTGCCATGTCGTGTTGCGACGTGCGAATGATATGCTCGGAGCAGGTGCCTTTTTATCTCTTTTTCGTGTGCTTTTGTTTGGGGAATACGATTTTTTCTTTAACTTTGCGGTAATTAGCCGGACTACAAGCTAAAAACACAATAAAACCTCTGTTATGGATAGATTAGAATTTCTCAAAAGATTAGGAGTGCTCACAGTGGGTGCATCGCTCGTGGGCATTGATGCAAAAGCGATGGTTTCGGATGGCGATTTAATGGAGGATGCGATCCCCGAAGTTGCCGCTTCGGAGAAGATCAACACAATCACCGAGCCTCTTAATGCCAAGCTCGACAAGCCCATTACCGTGATGGTCATCGGAGCAGGTAACCGTGGTTATACCTACGCTCGCTACGCTGAAAGGTTCCCGCAGTCGATGAAGGTTGTCGGTGTTGCCGACCTCAACCCCTATCGTCGTGAAAGATTGCAGAAGAAACATGATATCCCTGCAGAAAATATCTTTGAGGATTTCAATGATGCACTCGCAAAGCCGAAGTTTGCAGATGCTGTCATTATCGCTACTCCCGATAATCTGCACTATGAGCCTTGTATGAAGGCTTTGGCATTGGGTTACGACGTGCTTCTTGAGAAGCCCGTTGCACCGACCGAGAAGGAGTGCCGCGACATCTTGAAGCAGGCCCGCAAGTACAACCGCATCGTTGCGGTTTGCCACGTTTTGCGCTACGCTCCCTATTTCCGCGCATTGAAGGATGTGGTTGATTCGGGCGCAATCGGTGATTTGGTAAGCATTCAGCACATGGAGCCTATCGAGTATGGCCACATGGCTCACTCGTATGTGCGTGGTAACTGGCCGCTGTCGGAGAAGACTACTCCGATTATCCTCGCGAAGTCGTGCCACGACCTCGATATTATGCGTTGGCTTGTGAACAAGCCTTGCGAGGTTATCTCGGCAGAGGGTTCGCTTCACCTGTTCCGTCCCGAGAATATGCCCGAGGGCGCAACCGAGCGTTGTATCGACAATGTCGACGGCAAGGATTGTCCGCATGAGAAGGAGTGCCCCTATTCGGCAAAGCACGTCTATCTCGAAAAGAAAAAGCACCTCTACGTGTTTGATGTTCCGGGCAACGACCCGAAACTTATCCGCGAGAAGCTCAAGACTACCAACTATGGCCGTTGCGTATTCCGTTGCAACAACGACCAGTGCGACCACTATGTGGCAACGATCCGCTTCAAGGATGGCGTTACGGCAAGCTTTACTATGGATGCATTCACTCCGTGGGGAGGCCGTCGTACCCGCATTATGGGTACCAAGGGCTTTATCGAGGGTGATATGAAGACCTTTAAGTTCTACGATTTCCGCACCGGTCACACCAGCATATGGGACAAAAAGGTTAGCGAGATTGCAGACTATAAGGGTTCGGGTCACGGTGGTGGCGACCACGCTCTGGTGCGCGACTTCGTGCGTGCGGTATCGGCACAGGACGAGAGCCTGCTCTCGAGCACAATCGACGTTTCGATCGAGAGCCACGTTATGGGCTTTATGGCTGAGAAGAGCCGTAAGTCGATGAAGAAGATGAAGGTTGAGTAGCCGCGTGCTGTTCACAGAGTGAATTTATAAAGCAAGAGTCTGTCGAATTTCGGCAGACTCTTATTTTTATAATGTATTGTAGTGCTTCAGTGACAAGGTTGCGGAAGTGCTACAATGAGTGTTTACAGCTCCGTCGGGTCAATACGCTCTATCGGTATTATATCTATCTGTGTGGGAGGCTGGTGTTTGTGTTGTATGCGTTGACGGCATTGCCGAATGGTCGCAACTCTTATGCTCCTCTCAGCTTTCAACTCCTACACAAACTTTTGCCCCTCCCTCTTCGCATCTATACCTCCTGACAAAAAGGGTGTGCCACAAAACTTGTTGGGCACACCCTTGTCTGAGCAGAACCTATTGAGGTCTGCTATGAATAGTTGCGACTTATGCAGTCGGGATATCTTTGTTGACGTTCTTCGAACCTGCCAATGCGTAGAAGAGCAGGTAAGCCAAGCCGGCAACGATTACCCAGTAGCTGGTCAGGTAACCTGCACCACCATTGGTCATATCGACAACGAAGTTCTGGATGAACGGCAGAATACCACCACCGCAAACCATTGCCATAAAGATACCTGCACCCTTCTCGGTGTACTTGCCAAGACCCTCAACAGCAAGGTTGAAGATACCGCCCCACATAACCGATGTGCAAAGACCGCACAGTACGAGCAATGCAGCATTCACGGGAACCTCTGCAAAGCCGAAGCCAGCGGTGCCTTTGAATACGGGGAGATTAACTGCGGTTTCAGGATTGAGGAACATAGCGCAAAGTACCAAAACAAGACCTACGCACGATACAGCCGAAAGCATCGATTTTGCCGATACCTTTGCTCCGAGTGCCGCACCCAAAAGACGACCTACGAGCATCAGCAACCAATATGTTGCTGTTACCGTTCCGGCGATAGCCTCAGCACCCGACTCTACGTTCAGACCGCCATTCTGCAACCACTTCTGCAATACGTTGGGAATACCTACCTCAACACCTACATAGATAAAGATTGCAACAGCACCCAGAACGAAGTGACGGAACGACATAGGACCATACTGCGACTTCTCCTCTACCTTTGCCATGCCAACCTCGGGATTCTCGGGAATCTTCGTAAGAAGAATAACCACAAATGCCACTGCGAAGATAGCCAATGCGATGAACATCAAGGGGAATACCTGGCTGATGTGAGCCTGTGCAATCGAGGGAACGAACAGACCGGTCAGGAAGATAACGGCAGTACCCATCAACGAGTTGAACGAACCACCAACCTGAACGAGCTGGTTACCGCGGTTACCACCACCACCGAGTTTGTTAAGCATCGGATTTACCACGATGTTAAGCATACACATCGAGAAACCTGCGATGAATGCACCCAGCAGGTAGATGCCGAATGCGAGGTTGCCGGTCAGAAGACCTGCGATGGTCTGAACACCAACACCGGTGAAACCTACCAATACGGCAGCCAGAGCGGTGAACTTGTAACCCTTCTTCTGCAAGAGGTTACCTGCGGGAATACCCATTACAGCGTATGCAATAAAGTTGCACAACACACCGAGAGTACCCATCCAGTTAGCCACATGGAACTGGTTCTTCAAGATATCGCCCATGGGCGATGCCAGGTTTGTGACGAACGAAATCATACCGAAGAGCAAGATGCACACGATAATCGCCGGCACATTAGAATTTTGTCTCTTTTCCATAAAATTTAGATTGGTTAAAATTAAAATTAGGTATTATTTTGCGTAAAATCTATCTGTTTCTCTCTGCTATGTAGGTGCATAAGTCGAGCAACGCCTGACGATACGGACTCTCCTCATATCCACCGAGTATTGACATTGCACGCTGCAGGTAGCTCTTCATTGACTCGGTTGCCGCTTCGATACCTCCGGCTGCAACGACACGCTGCTGAACCTGCTCCACGCAACTTTCGTCCGTAGCACAATGCTCGACAAGCGAGAGGAGCTCGGTGCGCTCTGCCTCATCCGCCTTCTCGAGCACCTCGATGAGCGGCAAGGTGATTTTGCGCTCGCGCAGGTCGTTATTCGAGGGTTTGCCCGTGTCGGCTGTGGGGATGTAGTCCAAGATGTCGTCACGAATCTGGAAGGCGATGCCTATGGCTTCGCCAAAACGTCGCATTGCCGAAATATTAGCCGCTGAAGCACCGACCGACAAGGCTCCTGCCGAGGCACTGACACTCAAAAGGCTTGCGGTCTTCTTGTAGATGATGTCGAAATAGGCTTCACGAGATGTGTCGAGTTTCGATGCGTGGTCACTCTGGATAAGTTCACCTTCGCAGAGTGTAGTCATCGACTTGATGATGTGCGAGACGAGGTCAAACTGACCACTTGACAATCCGAGGTCCATATTCTTGGCAAGGATGTAATCGCCAATAATGACAGCATTGCGTGACTGCCAGCGTGAATTCACCGAGGCACGACCACGACGCATGTCCGACTCGTCGATAACATCGTCATGAATGAGTGATGCAACGTGAATCATCTCGACAAGCATCGCTGCAAGGAATGTGCGCTTGCCGAAACTACCTTCATTAGCGGAGTTTAATGCTGCCGAGAGCATAACCAATATGGGGCGTATGCCCTTTCCTCGCGAGGAGAGCACATACTCGAGCATCTCGGCAATCAAACCATCCTCGGCACTGAATTTCTGCTTGACAAACTCGTCAAATTCGGCAAGTTCGGCCTCGATAGGTTTGCGAATCGTATTGATTGTAACCATTAATTATTACCGTTTATTTTGCAAATATAATCATTTTTCGCATCCGTAACCACTATATGTCAATGTTTTTTTTGTATCTTTGGCGGTATATAAAGATGAAATTATGGATAAAGTGAAGAGATTGGTCGCAAAAATATTGCCTTACATCGTGCCGGTATTGCTCTTTTTTGGAGTCAGTGCCGCCTATTTTGCACCCAAATTCGGGGGTAAGGTTCTGCCACAGCATGATGTCGAGCAGTATGAAGGAATGTGGAGCGATATACGTGCTCACCGTGAGGCCACGGGCGAAGATGCGCAGTGGACGGGAGGAATGTTCGGTGGAATGCCGGCCTACCTTATCAATGTGAAGTATCCGGCACAGGCGGTAAAAAACTCGATTGGAGCCATTGTGAAGATCCTGGATACTCCGGCATCGTTCGTGTTTTTTGCGATGACGGCATTCTGGGTGATGATGCTCATATTTGGCGTTTCACCATGGGTCGGCATGGTGGCAGCGTTGGCATACGGACTATCGACATATTTCTTCCTCATAATCGGTGCGGGCCACGTAACTAAGATGTGGGCTCTGGTCTACGCTCCGTTGATGATGGGAGGTGCCTATATGACCATGCGAGGCAACATGTTGGCCGGTGGTGTCGTGACAGCTCTCTTTACCTCGCTCGAACTCGGTGCGAACCATCCTCAGATTACCTACTATTTTCTGTTGACAATGGTGTTCTTCTGGATCAGCGAACTCGTTTTCGCAATTAAAGAGAAGTGCCATTCATCATTTTGGAAACGTACTGCCGTGCTTGCTGCGGCAGGTGTTATAGCCCTCGGCTCGAACTTCGCTCCGCTATGGTATACCTCGCAGCACACCGAGGATACGATGCGTGGAGGTTCGGAGCTCGTGAATGAGAATTCGGAAGGGTCGAAAGGCCTCGATCTCGAGTATGCTACTGCGTGGAGCTACGGCATTGCCGAGAGTTGGAATATGCTGATACCCGACTTCGCAGGTGGTGATTCGGGCTCATCGTTCTCGACCGAAGGCCCTGTGGGCGACTCTCTCTCGGATCTCGGCCTGCGTCAGGCTGCAAAGCAGTTGCCAACCTATTGGGGCGGACAGCCCTACACTGCGGGACCGACATATCTGGGAGCTGTAGCCATCTTCCT
>JAFQFG010000017.1 GCA_017398695.1 Alistipes sp. | reverse complement strand
TTGGCTGTTACGTTGCGAGATATGGGCTACAAGGTTGGACTGCTCGATGCCGATATCTATGGACCATCACAGCCCAAGATGTTCGGTTGTGAGGGATACCTGCCCGATGCGCAGCAGATTGATGGATTTGACTATATAGTGCCGGCAGAGGTTGCGGGGTTGAAGCTTATCTCGATAGGTTTCTTTATCCGCCCGACAGATGCGCTTATTTGGCGCGGTACGATGGCTTGTAACGCCCTGCGTCAACTAATCCACCAGACTCTGTGGGGAGAGTTGGACTACCTGCTGATAGACCTACCTCCCGGAACGGGCGATATACACCTCTCGATAATCTCGGAGTTAAAGATTTCGGGGGCAGTGATTGTATCGACACCTCAACAGATTGCCGTGGCGGATGTTGTACGCGGTGTGGAGATGTTCCGCAACGAAAATGTAAATATTCCGGTTTTGGGTATTGTCGAGAATATGGCATGGTTTACACCGGCCGAACTTCCCAACAATAAGTATTATATCTTCGGTCATGGCGGCGCTGAGCGGTATGCTGCGGAGTGTGGGGTAGATTTCTTGGGACATATACCTATCATTCAATCTGTTATGGAGGGTGGTGATCGAGGTTTACCGGCAGCGTCGAGTGATTCGGCTGTGGGTGAATATTATCGACATATAGCCAGGAAGGTTGTTGACAAGTTGTGAAAATTGTGTTAAAAATGGTGTGGTAAGTTGTTTGAAAATTTATGCTTAAAAATTTGGTTTCGAAGAAATGGCGATTATACAAATCATCGAAGAGAAAAAGCAAATTTTTTTATCAAATTCTTTCACCCGACTTGTTACGACTTTTTCAATGATCGTTGTTTATATTTTAACACTATTAATATGTTGAAAAAGTTTTCTTCAGCTGTTCATAATATAGAAGAAGTAAAAGAAAATCAATATATTAGAATTAAAAATAAATGACAAAATAAGGAAACGGTGTTGATAAAAATCCGAGTAAAAAACTTATTGACATTATCGACAGCTATTATATTTATTCTTTTTAATTAATTTTATAAATAAGTAAATAATAAAAACAAAAAAGAATGGTTGAAAACTTTGCTGAGTTGCGTTCCGAAATCGAGGAGTTGAAACGTAAGAAGGGTGCTGTCATCATGGCACATTATTATACACGTCCCGAGATTCAAGCGGTGGCAGACTTTCTTGGAGACTCGCTGGCATTGTCGGTTGAGGCCCAGAAGTGCGATGCTGAAATTATACTCTTTGCCGGAGTGAACTTTATGGCAGAGACGGCCAAGGTTCTCTCTCCCGAAAAAAAGATACTTATTCCCTGCCCCGAGGCGGGATGTTCGCTGGCAGAGTCTTGTGATGCTGCGGAGTTTGCCGAATTCAAGAAACGCTACCCCGACCACTTGGTCGTATCGTATGTCAACACCTCGGTTGGTGTGAAGGCTCTGACCGACGTATGTTGCACATCATCCAACGCCTTGAAGGTTGTTGAGTCTATCCCTGCCGAGCAGCCCATTATCTTCGCCCCTGACCGTAACCTCGGCTCCTATATTAAAAAACTCACCGGCAGGGAGAATATAGTGCTGTGGGATGGAGCCTGCCATGTGCATGAGGAGTTCTCGTTGGAGAAGATTCTTCAGCTTAAGAGTGAGCATCCCGAGGCTAAGGTGGTGGTGCACCCCGAGTGTAGAGATTATATCGTGAAGGTTGCCGATTTTACCGGTTCGACAGCTGCAATTTTGGAGTATTGCGGAGAGTGTGGAGCCGATGAGTTTATAGTGGTTACCGAGTCGGGTATTTTGGAGGAGATGCGTAAGCGTTTCCCTGAGAAGAGTTTTATTCCGGCACCTCCCGAGGATTCTGCTTGCGCTTGCAATGAGTGTCGCTATATGAAGATGGTAACACTCGAAAATCTGCGCGACTGCCTGCGTGATGAGTCTCCGGAGGTCGTTATCGATGAGGCTACACGCGCAGCTGCCGAGCGTTCGATTAAGAATATGATTGCTATAAAATAGTAAAAGCTGTCAAATAGGGTGATTTTAGCGTTGGACTTGCTCTTGAAATCCTTCTTTACGTCAAGGAAACTCCGGTTTTTCAATATGCGTCCGCCTAAAAAACTATTGTTATACGACTTTTGTAGAGAATGTAAAACTTAACTCCTATAATTATGAAAAAGCTTTTAAAAATTTTTAGCGTTGTGGTGTTGGTTACTACCATACTTTCATCGTGTGATAATGATCCGGATAATCTCTATGGAAAAAATAAACCGATGAAGATTCTTGATGAGAATGGAAAACCTGCTGTTAAGGTCTACCCCTCGATTGTAAGCGGTACGACAATAAGTATCGTGGGAGGTGTGGGTGATCATCATACTATCGAGGTGGAGGATGAAGAGTTGCTTACATACGTCTATTTTGGAAGAGCATCCAATGGTTCAATGATACCGGTCGATACTTATCCTGCGCACATCAAAATCAATCCAAAGGATTTTGGCAGTACAACAATCCGTATAACGGACGAGGATATCAACAAAACCATTGAAGTCGAGGTGGAGGTTATCGATGAGTATAAGGCTCTCACGATAAAAGAATCAAATATCGAAGCATTAGCAGTAGGTACGAAGATAGCCTTTATGTACAGAGGAGGTAATGAGTATCACTTCGTAACCAAGAGTGGTAAAGAGTATGAATCTTTCGAGTCTGGAACCTACGATTTTGAGAGGGGTATAACAAATGAAACTCTGATGCTTACATTGGATAACGGTAATGAGGTGTTTACATGGAAGATTTCTGATGCAGATAATAATAAGAATGGGTATAAGTACTATATAAGCGATGTCGTAGAGGGTCTTAATTTCCCTAAAGAGATTATAACCCGATTTAGCCCAGCAGAAAGCTATCCCTGCGAATTTCTCTTTACGGATACCTCCAACCCCGAAAGATGGTTCAAGACAGGACGTGTAGATACAACTATAAAAAAGACTTTTTTCTAAAAAAATAGTATATGAAGAGACTGATTTTAACACTTGCAATCGCACTGATTTCGGTTAGTGCCATGGCAGATGAGGGTATGTGGTTGCTGCCATACCTCCAGAAGATGAATATTAAGGATATGAAGGCTAAAGGTTGTAAGCTTTCTGCCGAGGAGATCTATTCTATTAATAAAAACTCGATAAAGGATGCGATCGTGATATTTGGTAATGGTTGCACCGGAGAGGTCGTATCGAGCGAGGGTCTGCTCTTTACCAATCACCACTGCGGTTACGGCTCTATTCAGGCTCTCTCGTCGGTCGACCACGACTACCTCAAATATGGCTTTTGGGCTAATAACCATGCCGAGGAGATTCCCGCCCCGGGTCTTACAGTGCGATTTATTCGCGAAATTTCGGATGTTACAGCCCAAATTACGGGAAATATTCCTGCAAATGCAAAGGAGTCCGAGCGAAATAGAATTGTCGCAGAAAACGCCAAAAATCTCCAAAAAGAGTTGAAGAAAGAGAATAAGGGTAAGGATATCCAGATAAAGGCTTTCTTTGGAGGTAATCAGTTCTTCGCTTTTACCATTGAGACCTTCCGCGATATCCGCCTGGTTGGAACACCGCCTTCGTCTATCGGAAAGTTCGGAGGTGAGACCGACAATTGGATGTGGCCGCGCCATACGGGAGATTTTTCGGTATTCCGTATCTATGCCGACAAGAATAATCAGCCGGCAGACTACTCGAAAGAGAACGTCCCCTATAAGGCCGAAAAGTATCTGAAAGTGTCGCTCAAGGGGTATGACGAGGGAGATTTTGCAATGGTTATGGGCTTCCCCGGCTCGACACAACGCTACATGACCTCCTACGAGATTGACGATATGCTCTCGGTGTCGAATCCCAACCGCATATTTATCCGTGGTGAGCGTCAAGCTATCCTGAAGAAGGATATGGCAGCAAGCGATAAGGTGCGCATACAGTACGCATCGAAGTATGCTCGTTCGTCGAACTATTGGAAGAACTCCATCGGTATGTCGCGAGGCCTGAAGCGTCTGAATGTGAAATCGAAGAAGGAGGCTCAAGAGAGAGAGTTTTCGACTTGGGCATCGCAGTTTACGCTTGCCGATGATCCGCGTTATGGTGAGGCTTTGCCACTGATTAAGAGAGCAGTGGAGGGTAAGTCTGCAATCGACCATGATCGCCAATATCTGCAGGAGGCTTTCCTTACGGCTGTAGAGATTATAACACCTGCCCGTATGGTGGCACAGGTTATGCGCTCACCGAAGAGGGTTGCCGATAAAAAGACCATGACCGCCTTGACGGAGAGATTGAAGGGTTGGTATAAAGATTATAACGCTCCGACCGATCGTAAGGTTGCGAAGCGTATGCTCACCATTGCACGCGAGAATATGCAGGTTTTACCCTCGATTTATGAGGTTATAGAGCGCGATTTCGGTGGTAATATTGATGCGTATGTCGACAATCTCTACGACAACTCAATCTTTGCCGATGAGTCGAAGCTTCTTGCAGCTCTCGAGAGTATGACATCCGAGCAGATTCTCGCCGATCCTGCTCAGAAACTTAAATTGTCGGTGATGACTATGTTTAATAAACTTACCAACGACAGAAAACCTTTCGTGGAGCAGTATGCCGAGGGACATCGCCTCTATATTGACGGATTGATGAAGATGCAGCCCGAGAA
>JAFQFG010000165.1 GCA_017398695.1 Alistipes sp. | reverse complement strand
CAATCTCTTCAAATTGTGAATTGTGAACCGACGAACGAAGCAATGGGGAGAGGCTGCTTGCAGACTATCCCTTGCAAGGAGGAGGAAAAGACCCCGAAGGGGGATTAATTGCGCCCCGACGCTGCGGAGCGAGAGCAGAGGGCCAACTTGTTTGCACTATGCCGAGCCGCGAGGAGGAAAAGAGTTTTTCACAAAAAACTCTTAATTGTGAATTGTGAATTGTGAATAAATTCTCACGGTCACTCTTTTCATTTTGCGCTATCCTTACGGATAGCCACAACCCCTCGAAAACTAAAAAAAAGCCACCTTGCGGTGGCTAAATCAGGAATTAATAAGGTAAAGCCTTATTTGTCCGATGCGTGTACACACTCGATGCCGACTCTCTGCAGAAGTTTGAGTCCGTCATCATTGCGATAGGGGTCGCTATAGACCACTCTCTTGATTCCGGCCTGAATAATCAGTTTTGAGCACTCGATGCAGGGTGAGGCTGTAACATATAGTGTTGCACCATCGCAATTGTTAGCGCTTTTAGCTACCTTAGTGATGGCGTTTGCCTCGGCATGCAAGACATACGGCTTAGTGACTCCATTCTCATCCTCGCAGACATTCTCGAATCCCGATGGTGTGCCGTTATAGCCATCCGAGATGATCATCTTATCCTTGACAATCAGCGCTCCCACCTGACGACGCACACAATACGAATTCTCTGCCCATATACGCGCCATGCGGATATAGCGTAGGTCGAGTTGTCGCTGTTTCTCCTCTGCGTAACCCATTCTTTATCTGCTTATAACTGATTAGAACGGAAGATCATCGGGGTCCTCTGCCGGAGCTACAATAGGAGCCGGAGCCGGCTGCGCTGCGGGCTGTGCATAGGGCTGTGCTGCGGGTTGAGCATAGGGCTGCTGTGCAGGTGCCGAGTATCCACCCTGAGGTTGTGCGGCATAGCCTTGCGGAGCTGTTGCGCCACCTTGAGCTCCATCCGGACGACGGCCAAGGAGTTTCATGTCATCAGCCAGAATCTCAGTGGTATATCGCTTTTGATTGTCTTTGTCGGTCCACTCGCGAGTACGCAAACGTCCCTCAACATAGATTTGAGAACCTTTGCGCACATACTTGTCAACCACATCCGCCAAGCCTCGCCACAGCGTGATAGTATGCCACTCGGTATGCTCCTTGGTCTCATTTGCCTGACGGTCAAAAAGACGCTCCGAAGTAGCTAAGCGGACACGCGCTACTTTTGCGCCCGACTCGATGGTGCGCACCTCGGGGTCGATGCCCACATTGCCCACCAAAATAACTTTGTTTACCATATACTATAAGTTTTTAATCAATTTCACAAACAACTTTGCCATCTTCAAACCGGCCTTGCGACCCTGCAACTGAACATCTTCGTGGTCGCCAATCTGATCGCTCAATCCGCAGTTGGTAATCACCGAAACAGCGAATACGGGCACAGACATATGACGGGCAACGATAACCTCCGGTACGGTCGACATACCGGCTGCATCGCCTCCAATGGCCTTGAAATAGCGGTACTCAGCCTGTGTCTCGAACGTGGGGCCCGTGGTGCCGACATAGACTCCGTACTGAAGCTTGATGCACTCCTCATCGGCAATAGCTGTGGCCTTGGCAATCAGGTCGTGGTCGTAGCAGTTGTGCATATCCTGAAATCGCGGACCAAACTCGTCCATGTTACGGCCAATCAGCGGATTAGGCATGAGATTGATATGGTCGTTGATAATCATGAGGTCACCCACTCGGAATGTGGGATTGATGCCTCCGCTGGCGTTCGACACAAATAGATATTGGATGCCGAGCAACTTCATCACGCGCACAGGAAATGTTACCTGCTGCATGGTGTAACCCTCGTAGTAGTGGAAACGCCCCTGCATAGCCACCACTCGGCGACCCTCGATGTGTCCGAAAATCAAACGTCCCTTATGACCCTCGACCGTCGATACGGGAAAGCCGGGGATGTCTTTGTACTCGAGAGTGTATTTTACCTCGATATTATCGGCAAAATCGCCCAATCCTGTGCCGAGGATAATGCCCACCTCGGGGCGGAAATCTTCGGTCTGTGCTGCAATGTGTGCTGCACTCTTCTTAATTTCGTTTAACATCTTTTTCAAGGTTTTGGAGGAAATCTTTGTCCGACTCCTCGATGTAGGTCATTTTGACCGGAATATAGTAGAGCCTGCGGCACACGGCCTCGGGCATCTTTTTGCTGCTGAACATCTTGACCGCATCCTTCTCGGTTGTGACGATGTACGACTCGGGATGTTTCGCCAAGGCGGACTCCATCATCTTTGCATCGCGCACCTTGTAGACGTGGTGGTCATCGAATGTCAGTTCCTCCACCACACGATGATGCAGACGCAGACTGCGGATGAAGTTATCCGGATTGCCGATGCCCGACATCGCAATCACCTTACTGAAGGTGGGAATCTCGGGTGGAGCGACATCCGGAAATACCGGACGCAAAGGTTGTGCCTCGTAACGCATGAAGTAGACCTTCTGGTAGGCTACACGCTTAAGTTCCTTGAGGAATAGACGTCGCTGAATGGGCGACATGCTGTCGCTGCACTTGGTTACGAGGAAGTAGTGCGCTCGGTCGAGAGATGTGCGCACATCACGCAGACGGCCGTAGGGGAGCATGTGATCCTGCTCGACAGGCTTCTGCGAGGAGTCGATAATGACGACATTTATCTTCGGATCGACATAGCGGTGTTGGAAACCGTCATCCATGACGATAAGGTTGACTTCGGGATGCTCTGCCATAATGCGTCGTACGCCTTCGCGACGGTTCTCACAGACCACAACGACCACGGATGGAAATTTGAACTTAATCTGTAGCGGCTCATCGCCAACATCGCGGTAGGAGTCCTCGAGTGTAACCTCGCGGTAGCCCTTGGTTCTGCGACCATATCCGCGCGAGAGTAGTGCTATATTGTGGCTGAGCGACATGTGGTCGATAATCATCTCGGCAGAGGGCGTCTTGCCCGTACCGCCAACCGTGATGTTGCCGACACAGATGATTGGAATGTCGAACTTCTCGCTCTTGAGAATGCCGACATCGAAGAGGAAATGCCTGAAACGCACCCCCCATTCGAAAAGACAAGCCGCTATTTTCTTTAGTAAATCCACTCTATCTGCAAGATATTTTCCAAAGATAGATAAAATTGATGTTATTTCCAAACAATTAATGCAAAACGATAAGCGTTCTTAATAAAATGGTGATAAATCGTAGATTTATCGACTTTTTTTGCTAACTTTGTAAATTATGAAAAGGAGTATTACATTTTGTATTATATCGCTGCTCGCACTTGTCGTCGGATGCAATCCCAAGAGGGGATCTGTGCCCGAGGTGCAGCACACCATAGTGTATGGGATTATTGCCGATGACTATAAGCTCGAGCAGGGAGAAGTCGGCAACGGCCAAACTCTCGGAAATATCCTTGATGGTTATGGCATATCGGCTCGAACCATCGATCAGCTCGACCGTGCTTCGCGAGATATATTTCCTCTGCGACAAATACGTGCAGGACAACCTTACACCGCATTTCTGACCAAGGATACCATCGCCTCTAAATTGGATTATCTGGTCTACGAAAAGAGCGTTACAGACTACGTTGTTTTTGGGTTTGTAAACGATTCGGTAAGTGTCGCTATGGGTCAAAAGCCCATAGAGTTGCGTCGTACCAAGCGCAGTGCCGAGATCGAGAGTTCTCTTTGGGGGGCAATCATGAAGGAGAATCTGCCGTTTGCATTGGCTGCCGAGCTGGAGGATGTCTACCAATGGACGGTCGACTTCTTCGGAGTGCAGAAGGGCGATAAGTTTACGGTTATCTATGACGAGAAGTTTGTAGATACGCTTTCGGTCGGTGTGGGACGTATCTGGGGAGCGAAGTTTACGCATGGCGGTCGCGATATCTACGCCATACCATTCAAGCAGGGCGATAATGTGCAGTATTGGGAGTACGACGGAGGGAGCCTGCGCAAGCAGATGTTGAAGGCTCCGCTAAAGTTTACACGAATCAGCTCGAAATTCTCAAATTCGCGTTTCCATCCCGTGTTGAAGCGATATCGTCCGCATCACGGAGTCGACTATGCAGCACCCAAGGGTACGCCGGTTCGTGCTGTTGCAGATGGTGTTGTTGTCTTCCGCGGTTGGGGCGGTGGCGGTGGCAATACGCTGAAAATCAAGCATGCCAACAATATGATGACCGGCTATCTTCATTTAAGCCGTTTTGCTAAGGGCATAGTGAAGGGAAAGCGTGTGTCGCAGGGCGAGGTTATCGGTTATGTCGGCAGTACGGGTACTTCGACCGGCCCGCATCTTGACTATCGAGTGTGGAAAGGGGGTAAGCCGATAAATCCTCTGAAGATTCCGCAGGAACCGGCAGTTCCAATCTCGAAGGAAAACCTCGAGGCTTTTGAGTTTGTGCGCGACCGTATAGCAGCGGAACTCAATGGCGAGGTGGCCGACAATGAGCGTATTACACAGCTCGATTCGATTGTTCTGCCAATGGTTGCCGAGCAACAGATAATTGATAATTGATAATTGACAATTGAAAATTGATAATTGATAATTGTGAACCGACGCTGCGGAGCGAGTGCAGAGGGCAAACTTGTTTGCACTATGCCGAGCCGCGAGGAGGAAAAGACCCCGAAGGGGGATTAATTGTGTATGTGCTTAGTATGGAGATTGACGAGCGTATAGTGAAGTTTCTGAAGCGTCATCACGTGTTGACTCTTGCTACGGCTACAGCCGAGGGTGAGCCGTGGTGTGCCAATGCCTTCTATGCTTATGATGTTGAGCGCAATAGGCTGATTTTTACATCGGATGATGCTACGCGCCATGCGCGAGAGATGTCGTCAAATTGTCGTGTAGCGGCATCGGTGGTACTCGAAACGCGCATTGTGGGTAAAGTTCAGGGTCTGCAAATCAGTGGCGTTGCCGGACGGGGTGACGAAGCCGATAGGAGAGTCTATATACGTCGTTTCCCTTATGCGGCAGCGTTGGGGGAGTTACATTTATGGTATGTAGAGCCGGATATGCTTAAATTTACCGACAATACGCTTGGATTTGGAAAGAAGTTGATATGGAAAAGTTAAATATTGGAGTTGTCATTGTTGCCGGAGGCAGCGGTACGCGCATTGGTGGTGCTGTCCCCAAACAGTTTATGATTGTCGGGGGTGTGCCGGTGCTGGCACGCACGATCAATACCTTTGCGGAGGCTCTGCCTGCTGCCGAGATTGTTGTGGTATTACCGTCGGCTCATATCGAATTTTGGAAGAATCTCGCTGCGCGTTTTGATGTTGCTCCTCATCGTTGTGTTGTGGGTGGTAGTGAGCGTTTCCACTCGGTGAAGGCCGGTATTGAGGCTTTGAACGACGACACGGGGCTTATAGCCGTGCATGATGGCGTGAGGGCGTTGGTTTCGAAAAAACTAATTATACGTGCTGTGCAGAGTGCTGTCGAGAGTGGCTCGGCAATACCGGTTATAGCTCCCGTAGATTCGTTCCGAATGGTCGATGATGGTGGCTCTCGTCCGATTGATCGTTCGATGTTGCGAAATGTTCAGACACCTCAGATTTTCGATGCGGAGTTGCTGCGAAGAGCCTATGATTGTGACTACCTGCCTTCGTTTACGGACGATGCTTCGGTGGTCGAGCATTCGGGAGTGGCGGTTTCGCTCTGCGAGGGAGAACGCTCGAATATCAAGATTACAACAGTTGAAGATGTTGCTATTGCAGAAGCATTTATAGCCTTGAAGGATGGAGATTTTCAAATTTAGAAATGGGCGATATACGCTCTATTGGACCGTTGTCTACATCATCATCATCGTTCTGTTGGTGGCGGTGCTGATGCAACTCTATGAGGGTGGATATGTGTCTGCATGGTTTGGCTCGTTCATTGTGGCGCTTGTGGCTTTGATGTTGATGTCGGTGCCGCGCAAGATTGTCATCACCGAGCAGACGTTGCAGATTCGCTGCCTGCTCGATATTACCGAGATTAGTCTTTCGGAGATCTCGTCGGTGCGTGCCGTCAGTCGCAAAGAGATGGGTTGGAAGTTCCCGGTCTTCGGCAGTGTGGGATTCTGTGGCTATTTCGGCCACTTTGTAGATTTTAAGCGATTTCGTATGGTCGAGATTTATGCTACGGAGTGGGGTAACTTTGTCGAAATACAGACCATCTACGAAGATACTTACTACGTTTCATGCCACGAGCGCGACCGACTGATTGAATTGTTGCAGAAATAGATTTATGCAATTCCCACAATAAGAGGCTGCCCAACGTAATGTTGTGGCAGCCTCATTGCTTTCAGCGTGATATCCGACGCCCTAATACTATCTCTCTGTCTGCAGAGTCTTGGATACCTCTGCCGCTCGGGCAAGAGCCTTGTCGATGTGGTTGCATACATTCTCCTCTCCGACCAAACGACAAACTCCGGCCTTATTCAATGCATGGTGTACGCTGTCGTTGACACCCGACAGAATGACCACACGGTTCTCCTTGTGTGATTGACGGATGAAGATTTCGAGGTTGTGGATGCCTGTCGAATCGATGAAGGTCACCTTGCGCATGCGTACAATGCGGATGTGCGACTTGTTGCCACCCACGCGACGCATCGCCTCATCAAACTTGTTGGCAATGCCGAAGAAGAAGGGACCCTCAATCTCGTAGACCTCTGTGTTTGAGGGGATCGAGAGCTGCTCATCGTGACGCTCGCCATCGTGATGCACCTCCATCTGGTCGCGGATAACGGTAATTTGGGTACTCTCCATTACTCGCTTCATAAAGAGTAGGATTGCCATCACAAGACCCACTTCGATAGCGATGGTGAGGTCGAAGATGACGGTCAGTACCAATGTGGTGATCAGCACTGCAACATCCGATTTGGGGTTGTGCATCATCGAACGAATCGTGCGCCACTCACTCATATTGTACGACACCATAACCAGCACACCGGCCAAGCATGCCATAGGGATGTGCTTTGTCAGGGGCGAGAGGAAGAGCAAGATCAACAGCAGTACCACAGCGTGGATAATTCCTGCCACAGGGGTACGTCCTCCGTTGTTGATATTGGTCATTGTGCGGGCGATAGCTCCTGTGACGGGAATACCGCCAAAGAGCGGTACGATAATGTTGGCTGCACCCTGTGCCATAAGCTCTGTATTGGAGTTGTGACGGTCACCCGTAACACCATCGGCTACCGTTGCCGAGAGTAGCGACTCGATAGCTCCCAGGATGGCGATTGTGAATGCCGATGGCAGCAGCATGTTGATAGTCTCCATATTGAACGACAACCCCTCGGGCATCGGCAGCGATGCGTTAATTGTGAAGCGGTCGCCAATAGTCTCAATAGAGGTTATGCCTGCATATTTGCGCAATACGAACGAGATGATGGTCATCAGCACAATAGCCACCAGCGACCCAGGCACGCGACGTGACAGACGTGGCATCAGGGCAATGATGGCGATACTTGCAATGCCTATAATTAGGGCGTAGGGGTTTATTGTGTCTATGTGTTGGAAGTAGACAGCCCACTTCGAGAGGAAGTCTGCCGGTACATCCTCGATCTGCATTCCGAACAGGTCTTTGATTTGGGTTGTGAAGATTGTCAGCGCGATACCTCCCGTAAAGCCGATAACAATCGGGTAGGGGATAAACTTGATGACCGAGCCGAGTTTGAAAACTCCCATCAGTAGCATCATCACACCCGCCATAAATGTCGCCAGAGCCAAACCTTCGAAACCGAACTTGGCGATGATGCCATAGACGATGACGATGAATGCGCCTGTGGGGCCTCCAATCTGAACATTACATCCACCAAACAGCGAAACGATAAGTCCGCCCACGATAGCCGTGATTAGTCCCTTCTCGGGGCTAACACCCGATGCAATACCGAAAGCGATGGCGAGCGGCAGGGCAACGATACCCACAATGATACCAGCCATCAGGTCGGATGTAAACTTCGATTTGTTGTAGTTCTTGAGGCTTGTAATAAGTTTAGGTCGGAAGTCGATAGTGTTCTTTAAGTCCATAAAAAATCTCATTTAACCTTTATTTCGGGCGCAAAAGTATTAAACAAATCTCAATAAAACGAAAGGGAGTGCATATTTTTTTTGCACTCCCTTTGCGATATGCTGCCAAATGAGAACTAAATCTTCGAAATCAACCACGCGATGTAGCCGATATAGATTGCAACCATCACTGCGCCCTCCTTGCGGTCAATCTGGCGACCCTTGAACGTGAAGGCGAAGATAAACGGAATCACGGCACTTAAAATCACCATCGAGATGTCGATGATGTCGATATCGCCTAAAGTAAGAGGTGTAATCGTCGAACAACCTCCCAAAATGAAGAGTATATTGAAGAGATTTGAGCCGAGAACATTGCCCAATGCCATACCCGTCTGTCCCTTTGCTACCGACACAAGGCTCGATGCCAATTCGGGGAGGGATGTTCCGCACGCTACAAGAGTAATGGCGATAAGCGCATCGCTCACACCCAACGAGCGAGCCACGGCCGAGGCTCCGTCAACAAAGAGTCGGCTGCCAATGACGAGAGCTGCCAAACCGCCTACAATGGCAAGAACGGCAATCCACATCTTCATGCGTGGCTCGGCAGCGACCTCCTGTTCGTCCTGCTTTGAGGTGCGCACAGACCATATAATCAACGCGATGTAGCTCAAGAACATTACGATACCCTCCCAGCGACCGATGCGGTTGATGTCGCCCCATCCGAACATCGTGTCTAAAGCTGTTATGAAGAGTGCGACCGATGCCAAGAAGGTCAGTGGGATGTCGAAACGGATGTTGTTGCGGGTAAATGGGAGTGGCGATACCAGCGCGCACAGACCCAAAATAAGAAATACGTTAAAGATATTAGAACCGACAACATTTCCGATAGCCATATCGCTGCTGCCTTGTATTGCAGCGACCGAACTTACCACAAACTCGGGCATAGATGTTCCCACAGCCACAATTGTCAAACCAATAACAAACTCCGAGATGCGGAATTTCTCGGCTACAGCAGCTGCTCCCTCGGTTAGGATATGCGCTCCGACAAGCACAAGCACAAGACCCATGATAATATAAACAATATCCATAACTCTTTTATTTAACTCTTTTTAATCGTCAAATTTCAACACCAAGGCCTCTCTATCGGTCAACTTCCCATCTCCAAATTCGAGAATCATGGCCTTATCGTGCTCCGGATTTCCGGTGCCGAAGTCGAATTCGCTATCGAAGAGCAACTGTGTTCCGCAATCAACAAATCCCAAAGCCTTATAGAAAGGCTTTACATCCTCACCACTCGGAATCAGTATCACTGCTCGGCTCTCACTCTCTGCTCTGCGTAGTGCACGCAAAATCAACTCTGAAGCGAACCCCTGGCCTCGCCATTCGGGTTTTGTTGCCACACCATAGAGGTAATCTATTCTCTGACCATCTGGCGTGCGGAATGGCAGCAGATGCGCCATTGAGACCACTCGGCCATTCTCGCT
>JAFQFG010000164.1 GCA_017398695.1 Alistipes sp. | reverse complement strand
CAATGATGTTCCGCCTGGCATCACAATCCGCAAATCACAATATCGGGTGGTTATTACAGAATCTTGCCCATAAAGGTATTGGGCGTTGGCATATACGGTGCTGAAAGCCAACACAACTAACGGCAAGAAGGGTTTTAATCTCATAAGCGTTAAATGTTTAATGGGGTTAAAAACTCTGGTTGTCGATTATTTCGAAACTGCTCGTTTGCAATATAGCAATAAATTTTGAATCGTGAAAATTTTGTAGCCGAAAACCGAAAACAGTCAAAGCATTGTAACAGCCGTAGTTATTCGGACAAGTCTGTGGGTTTTCATGGGGAAAAATGGGGATTTCGTTGAATATATTTTATATATTGTATAAGGCTGATTATTTTTGCCGTTGATGAACAGAATTTTATGAAAAGAAGAACACTAATACTCCTAATGGTTTGTGCGGTTTCGTTTATCGCTTGCAGCAAGCAGAACGAACAGCCCCACAACGAACAACGAACAATCGACGTTTCGCTCGGCCTGCCACTGACGGTGGAGGCTCGCACCGAGGTTGCCGATGACGGCTCGGTGGCGTGGATCCCGGGCGACAAGATTGCACTTTGGGCAAAGGCGGCAGACGACTCCTATGCACTCAGTGGCAATCTCCTCTCGATGTTGCACTTCAGCACCACGAGAGATATCGCCTACTTCTCGGCAAATCTGCCGGTGATGAGTGCCGGAGAGTACACCTACTACGCTTCGTCACCCGCCCCGACATCTGTCAACGGCTCGACAGCGACCTACACAATCCCCTCCGTACAGAATGGAACAAACCAGATGGCAGACATCATGGTTGCGACTCCGGTTACCGCATCGCAACTCATCGAGGGAAACAACACGCTCGACCTGCGCTTCTCGCACATTCTGCACGCCATCAAGATTACCATCCCCGAGGATGGCAACCTGATGGACAAGCCGATAACCTCGCTGAAGATGACCTTTCCGGCTGCTGTGGCAGGAGATTTGTCGATCGATGTTTCACGCCCGCGAATCTCGCCAACCCTGACCAACGGAACAAACACCATCACTTTCGAGTTCCCCGAGCCGAAGCAGGCCGGTGACTCGTTCTGGGCGGTGGTCTATCCGTCGTTCCTCTATGGCGACATTACCTATGTAGCCTACTCCGACGGCTTTGAGTCAAAGCAGCAGAGTTTCAGCATCAACAAGCAGCTCGAGGCAGGTCACATAACCCCGATGTCGTTGATGATTCCCAAGCTCAATCTCTCGACCATCATCCGCTTTACGCTGGGCACCAACAATCTTGGCGAGGAGATTAATATGCTGACAATCAAGGATGCAGGTGGCAACACACTATTCCAATTCAACAACACAAACGGCACGTTCGACACGCAATACGAGGGCGAGTGGAGCGTTCCCTCCTACTCGGGACAGACGCTGACAGCGCAGTTCGAGTCCGACAATGCCATCGTCTCCAGCACGTTCCGCATGCCGGCTCTTACGCCCTACATCACAAACGTCGTTCCGGCTCTGACCGTGCCCTACCTCTTCTATGAGGACTTCTCGGGAATTACCCAGAATGGCACATTCACCGAAACTGACCGTTCAACAAACCCCGATGGCGTACTACTCGACAGCTATGGTCTGCCGGGTTGGAGCATTGCACGTGGTAGCGTCTCGGCAGGTAATTGTGTCCGTGTGAATTGTAGCTTTGAGACCGGTTTGAGCGCAACAGCCGACTACAAAGGCCAAGTCGACACACCGGCTCTATCGGGCCTCAAGTCGGGTAAAACTGTTTCGGTCAAGGTGGTCTTCAATGCCGACACTTCGGACGACTCTACAGCTTGCTATGTTGGAAATATCACCAATACGGGTGCAGTGAAGGCCGAAACCGGCATCAGCAACGGCACATCGCTGACACTCTCGACAAAGAGCAATATATCATACTCGAGCATCTTCACCGAGCGTACAGTCACCGTTCCAAACACTACCAACGCTTGTCGAATAGCATTCGAGTCGAACTCACAACGCAGCGGAGAGTTATCGATTAAGTTCTACACCCACTACGTCTATGTTGACAATATAAGAATTTCAATAACTAAATAACAACAGATGAAACATTTACTCAAAACGCTCGGACTTGCAGTAGTTGTCATGGCAGCCGCTGCTTGCACCGACAGAGTCGAAACTCAGACCGGATACGGAGAGATTCTCGCAAGAGTGGACTCTTCACCGAAGGTTTCGCTCAAGGATGTTGCCTCGAACGACAACATCTACACAATCAGCGGCATGACGCTGCCCTCGAGCGACAATTTCTCGCTTGAGATCATCTCGGCAGCCGACAACTCCAAGCAGGAGTGGGCCACTATCACCGAGTTCGGTAGCGAGAAGCGCTACTTCGCAGAGGGCGAGTACACACTCAAGGTTGCTCATGGCGATGCAACACTCGAGGGTTACGACATCACCCCCTACTTCTCGGGCGAGGAACGCTTTTCGGTAGCAGCACGTAAGGTTACCGAGGCTGTGGTGCCGGCCTACATCGGCCACTCGTTGGTTGTTGTGGAGTGCACCAAGAACTTCAACGACTACTTCACCTCGGCAGAGTTCAAGGTTTCGACATTGGCAGGTAGCGAGTTCGACATCGAGCTGCCGATGACCAAGAACCTCTTTATCCGCCCTCAGCAGTTCGCAATCGACTGCAAGGCTGTGAAGCAGACCGGTGAGGAGATTACCCTACCCAAGCAGATTTTCACCGAGGTTAATCCTCAGACTCGTTACACCGTCAAGTTTGACGTGGCTCAGGCCGGTGGCGCAACCATCGAGATCTCACTCAACGATGACGTGGTCGGCAATGTCAATATCGACAACGAGCTCAATGATGACGCATTACCCGAATAGATAAAATTATGACCATTATGAAGATATTTAACAAAATCGCAATGACGCTCCTGCTGGCTGCGACAATGGCTACAGGTTGCGTAGATGATGACATCCGCTACCAGAGCGGAGAGAATCCGGACACAGACAACATCGGTTATCTGTCGTTGTCGGGATTGAACGTATCGGTTTTGAGCGATACGGAGATTATTACCGGTTCGGGCAGTGCTCATGCAACTCGCGCAGCCGTATCGGCAGACAATTTCACTGTTGAAATTATCAATAGTGCAGGTGAGAAGCTCCACAGCTTCAAATATTCGGAGTGTCCGGCAGAGCCTATCGCTCTCGATGTAGGCAACTATACGCTCAACATCTTCTCGGGCGAGATTCCGATGATGGCTTGGGAGAGCCCGACCTACGGAGCAACCAAGGAGTTCCAGATTCGCCGTCTGCAGGAGACCGCTATCGGCAAGGTTGTCTGCAAGCTCTCGAATATCAAGGTTTCGGTTGAGTACTCAAGCGATGTCGCAGAGGTTTTGGCCGACAATACCAATGTCAATGTTGCCCTGGGAAGCAATAGCGCAGACTTCAACTTCTCGGAGAACAGAGCAGCCTATTTCAAGGCTGTCGAGGCTGTCAACCAGCTCAATCTGACCATTACGGGTAGCTTCCGCGAAGTGGCCGAGGGACAGAGTTCAAACTTTGAGATGACCTCTAAGATCAACAACGTAAAGGCCGGTCAGTGGCGCAAGATCACCATCATCATCGAGCACGCAAGCGATGGCAACATCGATGTTCGCGTCGAGGTTGAGAACTGGGTATTTGACGAGACCATCTCGGTAGAGACTTCGTCACTGCTCGTTGAGAGCGTTATCGTTGACGATGAGGATACGAAGGATGCACCGCAAATTATCTGGGTAGATAACGATATCGACAAGGAGCTCACGCTTAACGACTCGATGTTTGACGAGTACGGAGATTGCAAAGTCCCCGTCCGCATCAAGGTATCGGCTGTAAATCTGTTGGCCGGACTCAAGGTAAACATGGCATCGACCAATGCCGAGTTTATGAATGCACTTACCGCTTCGGGACTCGCATCGGAGATCGATATGTGCAATCCGGGCAGCGCATCAGCCATCCTCGGAGCACTCGGCTACCCCACCGGCAACAGCATCGTGGGCAAGGAGAGCGTAACCTTCAATATGCAGCCGCAGATGAAGCAGCTCGCCGAGTACAACGGCACACACACCTTCACAATCACCGCTACAGACGAGAAGGGTCGCGAGAGTGTCAAAACACTGACAATCAAGGTCGGTGCAGGAGGTCCTACGGTAACATGGGTAGGCTTCGACATCGACACTCGCTATGAGATTAGCGATGAACTGACTGCAAAGATTGAGGTCACAAGTGAGGTCGGCATCACCGGTTTCGTTGTCGACATCAAGTCGGATGTGTTGTCTGACAGCGCTCTGCAGGGAGTAGGCCTTGCTGCGCACCTCGACTTGGTAAATCCGGCAAGTGAGGATATTAACACCAGCCTTACCAACCTCGGATTCCCGACACGTGAGAAAGTTTTGAATCAGAAATCTGTATCGTTCGATATTACCACATTCCTCAGTTTGTTGGATATCACAGGTAATGGTAACCATGACTTCGTGATGACTATCACCGATGCAAATGGTGGTACTACCGTTAAAACCCTGATGTTGTCAGATGTTGATTAAATAGATTGTTCGAATAATGAAAAGAATATTAGCTTATATAGGTATAATGCTCGCAATGGTGTCGTGTGCTAAGAGCGACATCATTGAGCAAGGCGTTCTGCCCGCAAATAGCGGCGCGGTACGCATGAGCATCGCAACCCCCAAGAATGCGACTACCGAAGAGTACAACCCTATGGACAATTGCGTCATCAGGGTCTATAAGTACACTGACACGACCGACGACGAAGGTGTGGCAACCCGCATCAAGGAGCTTATTCGCCTTTACAAATCGGTTGACGAGATTCCCGCACAGCTTGCCCTGCTCGCAGGTGACTATGCTGTGAGAGTTGATGCCGGCAGCAAGGTCGAGGCTTCGTTTACTGAGCTGAGCTATCGCGGTGAGCAAGATTTCAAAATCGAGCCGGGCATCGTTACTCCGGTGAAGGTTGAGTGTAAGATGCTCAACAGCGTTGTGAAGGTGGTTTTCGATAGCTCCATCGCCCAGAAACTCAATCTCGAGGCCTACGCTAACGTATGCATCGGTGAGGAGTATGACGCGGCAGCTGTCAGCGCAGGTAAGGTTTCGTATCTGCACTTCGAGGATAGCGGCACGGGTTATTTCTTGATGCCCGAGGGCGCAACAACACTCAACTGGTTCTTCCACGGCAAGAGCGACTTGGAGGATATCGGCACCGTTGAGAAGAGCGGTGTTATCGAGAATGTGACTGCAGCCATGATGTACACCCTCACCTACAAGTACTCGAAGGGTCTTGGCGGTAGTGTATCATTCGAGATTGAGGTTGATACCACCGAGGATATTTTCGATGACAAGATTGCCTTCAGTCCCGACCCGACAATCAAGGGTACAGGTTTCGACCCCGAGGAGGCACAACTCGTATCGACCGGCAGCTATACTTTCAATATTGCAGCTTTGGCAAATATCAACCTGCTGACCGCAACAGTCGAAGGAACAAGCTACGACCTGCTCAATGGCACAAACGAGAATATCACGGTAACAAAGAGCGATGACAAGCACTATGATGTAACCATCTCGCCCGCACTCTTCGCTACGATGGATGGAGGTGCTCACGTACTCACATTCAAGGTTACCGATCAGGATGGCGGTGAGGCTAATGTGCCTGTAACATTCTACACCCAAGGTATCGTTGCACTTGATGCGGACTATGATCCTTGGTTTGCAGCAAACTTCACAGGTACGGCATTCGACTCGACAGCAACTGTTACAGTCAAGTATCGTGCTGTGGGCGGAGAGTGGACCGCTATCGCAACACAGGCCGCATCAGAGGCTTATCTCTACACTGCACAGCTCGACGGTTTCTCGGCTGGCAAGACATACGAGTATGCCCTGTTTGTGAACGATGCGATCGTAGGTAACACCCAAAGCATCACGATCCCGGCAGGACCTCAGATTCCCGAGTCAGATTTCGAGAACTGGACCAATAAGGATAGCAAGACATGGTGCCCGACTTCGAGCCTTCTCAATTCGACCTGGGATACAGGTAACCACGCTACAACAAGTATTGATGCGGGCAACCTGACATCTCCGTCGGATGACATTCGTCCGGGTTCGACAGGTTCGAAGAGTGCATATATGAAGTCGATGAAGGCAGCCGTGCTCGGCATCGGTAAGTTTGCTGCCGGAAACCTCTTCGTTGGAAACTTCGTACAGATTGACGGTATGGGAGGTATTGTCGACTTCGGTAAGCCGCTTCAATTCACCGTTCGCCCGAAGGCTGTCCGCATTTGGGTTAAATACTACTGCGGAACCATCAACGAGGGTAATCACACTTCGGGCACTGACCTTACGAAGATATACCTCTGCTTGTGCGACCGCACCGAGCCCTACCGCGTAAACACGAATAATGCAGCAACACTCTTCAACCCCGAAACGGCAGAGAATGTTATTGCACACGCTGTCTACGAGAGCAAAGAGTCGAAAACAGAGTGGATGGAGCTTGAGATTCCCCTCGTGTATAAGGACAACAATACCAAGCCCAACTTCGTCGTACTCACACTTACTTGTAGCGGTTATGGCGACTACTTCACCGGTAGTACCGACAGCTATATGTATGTAGATGATATTGAATTAGTATACTAATGCGAACACACAAATTAATACTCACGCTGTTGATGGCTATCATTGCACTACCGCTCTTTGCCCGCGAGGGCAAGGAGCCGGTAGCGGCAACGGACTCTACCGCGATAGCCAAACCGACGGCAGTTGAGACACTTACCCCAAATCAACAGCGCAAGCAGCGAGGCATCACGTCGCTCTCTACCGAGCTTGTTCCCAAGGGACAATGGATATTCGGAGGCTCGGCCTCATATTCGATACACTCGAATGATAATTACAAATTCCTGATTGTCGAGGACATCAACTCCAACGGTTATACCGTGAAGGTTAGCCCGATGATTGCCTACTCACCGAAGAAGAATATGGCTGTCGGTATCCGATTTGCTTACGGACGCTCGCTCTTCTCGATGGATAACGCCTCGATATCTGTTGCCGGTGCCGGTCTGAATATCGACTATTTCCATGCGCTGAAGCACTCTTATGAGGCGGTAGCACTATGGCGACAGTACATTCCCCTCGGTGAGAGCAAGCGTTTTGCGCTCTTCACCGAGATGCAGCTGAGCCTCGGTGGCTCGCAGGCCAAATTCGCCGAAGGCTCACCCATAAGGGGTACGTACCAGCGCGGATACAGCGTTGCGGTCGGATTTAATCCGGGTATCGTAGCCTTTGCTACAAACAATATCGCTCTCGAACTTAACGTCGGTGTCCTCGGCTTGAACTACGCACACGTGCGCCAGATTCACAACCAGGTTTCCACCGGAGAGCGTTCGGGTGGTTCGATAAACTTTAAGGTTAATATTCTCTCAATCGGATTGGGAGTTGGTTTTTACTTGTAATACGTGATGAATATGAAAAGAGTAATAGCAACACTTGCAATGGTATTCGTCGCGTTGACATCCCATGCAGAGAAGTTAGGCGAGAATATCGCCACAGAGGCTCCGGCTGCCACCATTCAGTCGGCAGATAGCCTCAAGACCGAGAGTGTAGTCAAGAAGCGTTTTCTACCCACTCGCAAGCGTTTCGACCGCGATATAAATAAGGGTATTTACGCCTATAAGGGTGAGGTTATGTTGGGACTTACGGTCTCGTACGGCAATCTTGCCAGCGATGATACGGATTACTACCTTATTCTCGACCAGCTGAAGCTCAACGGAGCAATCGTGCAGGTCAATCCTTACATTGGCTACTTTATCGCCAACAACCATGTACTCGGTCTGCGTTTTGGATATAGGTACATCAATGGTTCACTCGGCAATGCGAGCGTAAATCTTGGCGAAAGTATCGACCTGGGCGATATTTCGTTTGGAGGCATAGGCTTGGAGAGCAACAGCTACTCATTCGGAATCTTCCACCGCTCGTACGTTCCGCTCGACAAGAAGGGCCGTTTTGGTCTGTTCAGCGAGCTGGAGCTCTCGGCACAGACGGGTACTCAGAACTTAACCATCACCAAGAAAGATGTCGAGAATGAGGATGGCACAATCACCAAAGGGTCTGTTTCGACCAATGCATCAGATACGTTCCGTGCGAAGCTCAACTTCAGCCCGGGATTGGCAGTATATGTCTTCCCGAACGTATGCGCAACCGTTTCGGTCGGATTGGGTGGTTTGCAGTACAACTCAGTCAAGCAGCGCAATGCTGCCGGTGAGGCTGTGGGCTCAAGATGGACCTCTCAGATGCGTTTCCGTGTCAATATAGCCGACATCCGTATTGGAATGAATGTACACTTGTGGAACAATAAAAAACCGTAGCAGATGAGAATGAATAAGATATATTTAACCATAATTACGGCCATAGCCTCTCTGTCGATTGCGGGATGTATCCACAACGATCTACCCTACCCTGTGGTAGAGTTAGAGATTACGGGCATTGAGGTCGAGGGCACATCAGGTCCGTGTGTAATAAACTCCGTGAACAGAACGGTAACCATTCCGCTTTTGGAGACTACCGACATCCGTAATGTCGATATTACGAGTATCTCGTACTCCGAGAAGGCTAAGGCATCAGAGAGCCTGGTCGGCACATTTGACCTACGCACGCCTAAATATGTAACGCTCTCGCTCTATCAAGATTATGAGTGGTGTCTTATCGCCGAGCAAAACATCGAGCGAACATTCTCCATTCGAGGTCAGATGGGTGCTACGGAGTGGGATTTGGAGAATTTGATTGCCACAGCCTATATTCGCAACGATTTCGACCTCTCGAATGTCGAAATTACCGATCTTAAGCTGGGACCCACGGGTATCACGACTATGTCGCCATCCACCGAGGAGCTCAAGGATTTTAATTCGGTGCGTTTTGTGGATGTGACATACCACAACCGCAGCGACCGTTGGAGCCTGTATGTAATTCCCAAGGAGTTGCAGGTGGAGATTCGTAATGTCTGCGCAGGCACCAAGGTGGCGTGGATTGACGTTGCGGGTATTGCCGAGACCGATATGGGTGTGCGCTACCGCAAAAAGAACGACAGCGAATGGCTAACCGCCCCCGAGAAGTGGATTGAGTTCGATGGCGGTAACTTTATGGCCATCATCCGAGGTCTACAGCCCCAAACAACATACGAGATTATTGCCTACTCCGATGATAACACGTCGGATGTCATGGAGTTTACTACAGGTGAGATATACGAACTCCCGAATGCCGACATGGAGGAGTGGAACAACAAGGATGGCATCATCTGGTGTCCGACATCATCGCTTCTCGATGCAACGTGGGATACAGGAAACCACGCCACCGGCAGCATCGGAGCCGGCAACCTAACCTCTCCGTCGGATGACATACGCCCGGGCTCGACCGGCAAGAAGAGCGCATATATGGCCTCGATGAAGGCGAGCGTTATGGGCATAGGTAAATTTGCAGCCGGCAACCTCTTTGTGGGCAAATTTATCCAGATTGACGGAATGGGCGGTATTGTCGACTTTGGTAAGCCGATGAAGGCTGCTCGTCCTACGGGCGTGCGCTTCTGGATGAAAAATAATTGCGGCACCATCAATGAGGGCAACCACACATCGGGCATAGACTTAACGAAGATCTATGCTTGCGTATGTAACAGCACCGAACCCTATCGTGTAAATACAAACAAAGAGGAGACGCTGTTTAACCCCAACACTGCTCCCGGTGTGATTGCAGCAGCACTCTACGAGAGCACTACATCTGTCCCGAGTTGGACACAAATCACACTGCCGTTCGAATACAAGGACTTCGATGCAGAGCCCAACATGTTGGTATTCACATTCACCTGCAGTGGCTACGGCGATTACTTTACCGGAAGTACACAGAGCTGGATGTATATTGATGACGTTGAGATTCTCTACGACCTCGATGACGACGGCAACTGCAAGTAGGTAGAGTCTTATTGATATCTAAAAACAGAAATTGCGACCCTTTCGAAGGTCGCAATTTCTGTTTTCAGACTTATATCCTTTCCTATCTTCTACTTGTTATACTCATCAAACTCCGATGCAGGAGCGGCATCAGCCTTTCGGCAGGTAAACACCTGAAAACTCGGCTCGCCAAAATTTCCATCAGCATCTACAGCTATGGCCACAGCCGTAACCTCCGTATTCCAAACACTCGTGGTCACAAATGGCGACACATCCTGACGACCCGAACGCATTAGGTTCGAAATTATCGTCTGGCGCGAAGCATCGGTAATATCATTGGCATAGAGCGCTACATACCAATGCGCAGCATTGTCGCTAACCTCGACCGTGATAGGCACTACAGCCTGCGAATCGGGATATCCTGCCGAGGACAACATCGCACCATCAAAATACTTCTCGACCGACACCGTAGCCTTTGCGGTCGACACAATCTCCTTCGGAGTCGTGAAGGGTTCGCTCACCACAAATTGCGACAACGGCTTGCCGTAAGTATCGACCGTCACAGCCCATGCAATATACTCGGTCTGCTCCTTTAGATAAGCGCGTGTATACTCATGCTTGCCGGTCGTATTATCTTCATCAGCTCCATAGAAGGTTATCACCTCAGTCGCTTCCGCACGTGTAATTTGCAGGTCAGACTGCACCGTATCGAGCAGGTTGCTCAACACTCGAGCCAGAGCTTGCTGCTGAGTCAATGACTCGGCAGCCATCAGCTGTTCGAGTTCATCCTTGCGCATCAAATCGGTTGCATAGACACAATAGCGGTCCGAAGGCAACACCGAGATTGTTGCACGGTCGTAGCGCACATTTGTCACCTCCATTTGAAAGGTGCAGTTGGCAGCACCCTCACCGCCCGTAGTTGAAAACTGTTTCTTGGTAAGTCCGGTGGTTGGGTAGCCATCATCAAATCCGAAAGCCACCACATAATAGTCACGTCCGGGCTGATACTCACCGGTGTTGGAGTAGCTCTTGGCACCCATCGTGCACTTCATATCCATCATACCCATACTCTGATAGACATCCACGCAGTACTTTATAAACTCCTTGTCGCCCAATTCGTCGACAATAGCCTTGTTCCACACATCAACAAAGTACTTATCTCGTGCCACCGAGGGTTTCACTTCGAATGCAGCACCATTGTATGAGATCTCGCCAATGGTTATGTCAAATGTATTCTTCGACTGCTCGACATTGTTGGTATTGAACGATTTTACTATCACATCCGTGGAGAGCATACCCTCATCATCAACGCCCATTGCTACAACATAATATTTTGTATCGGGATAGAGCGTCATAAATGTAAAACCATCGTTCGAGTAGGAGAGCATACTCTCCAAGGCCTCCGATTTCGAGATGTTGTAGGTTACCATTCGCTTCGACACCTCATTGTCGATAAACTTCTGAAATCCGGCAATCTTGAAATAGTTGTACGACTCCTCATTCAGAGCATCGAAATAATAACCTCCTTCATAATCGATCGGTGCAATCTCGACATCGGCTCCGACAGCCGTGATTTCGTAAATTTTGATATCGAATACCGACTTATCTTCACCTCCATTGATACCACCTTCATCACTGCACGCCATGCCTACCACCATGGTAACCACAGCCATTAAAACTGCAAAAAACTTTCTCATATAGACCTCCATAAAAGTTGTTTAATCACAAAAAAGAGGCTTAACCGATTGCGCGGAAAAGCCTCTCGAACCGATTTGTCCTCGCAGACACTATTCGGGTTGAATAGCCTCGCTCGGGCAAACGCCTGCGCAAGTTCCGCAGTCGATGCACTTATCAGGATCGATAACATAGATGTCACCGGCCGAGATAGCCTCTACCGGACACTCGTCAATACAAGTACCGCAAGCAACGCAAGCGTCTGAAATTTTGTAAGCCATTTTTCTGAATTTTTATAAAGTTGTTGTGCAAATATATACAATTTATTTTATAATGTCAAATTCTGCTACTTTATAATATCAAATCCGGTGTACGGAATCAGCACCTCGGGGATGCGGATACCCTCTTCGGTCTGGTTATTCTCGAGCAGAGCAGCCACAATTCGGGGCAGTGCCAATGACGAACCATTCAAGGTGTGTGCCAACTGTGTCTTCTTGTTCGAATCCTTATAGCGCAACTTGAGGCGGTTTGCCTGGAACGACTCGAAGTTCGACACCGACGACACCTCCAACCAGCGCTTCTGAGCCTCGGAGTAGACCTCAAAGTCGTAAGTCAAGGCTGAAGTAAACGACATATCGCCACCACACAGACGCAGGATACGATACGGAAGACCGAGCGAAGCGACAATCGACTCTACGTGTGCCACCATACCGTCCAAAGCCTCATACGACGAGTCGGGATGAGCCACCTGCACAATCTCGACCTTGTCGAACTGGTGCAATCTGTTCAGACCGCGAACATCCTTACCATACGAGCCTGCCTCGCGACGGAAACAGGGTGTATAGGCTGTCATCTTGACCGGGAAATCCTTCTCATCGAGAATAACATCGCGGAAGATATTGGTTACCGGCACCTCGGCTGTCGGCACGAGATAGAAATTATCGAGCTGGACATGGTACATCTGCCCCTCCTTATCGGGCAGCTGTCCTGTACCGAATCCCGATGCCTCATTTACCAACACGGGAGGCTCCACCTCCTGATAGCCTGCGCGAGTATTGCAGTCGAGGAAGTAGTTGATAAGCGCACGCTGCAAACGAGCACCCTGGCCCTTATATACCGGGAAACCTGCACCCGTCAGCTTAACACCAAGGTCGAAGTCGATGATGTCGTACTTCTTGGCGAGTTCCCAGTGGGGCAGCGGATTTTCGGGGAGTTGGCTATAATTCTCAACCAACTTCACAACCAGATTATCCTCAGCCGTCTTACCCTCGGGAACAATCTCGGCAGGGAAATTCGGCAACAGCACAATCTGCGACTGCAACTCGGCACTCACCGACTGATGCTCGGCATCGAGTTCTACGGATTTAGCCTTCATATCGGCAACAAAGCGTTTCATATCCTCAGCTTCGTCACGCTTACCCTGACCCATCAGGGCACCAATCTGTTTTGCTGCTTTATTCTGCTCGGCAAGGCAGTTGTCGAGCTCGAGCTGAATAGCCTTGCGACGGTCATCCAACTCCTCGATGCGGGCAATGATAGGCTCGGCATCGACACCTTTCTTGGCAAGACGACGAATGGCCTCGGCCTTGTCGTCTCTTAACTGTTTAATTGTAAGCATATTGTTTTGTTATCTGTCGTTTTTCGAGATTAGATTTGGCAAAAGTACAAAACAATTCACAATTCACAATACACAATTCACAATTATTTTTACTACATTTGTGATTAAGTGGACAGCATTAAAAATACGACAACCATGAAAAGGCTATTAACTTTAACGCTTACGTTACTCATTTCGACCTCTGTTGTAGCGCAGGGAACATACACCCCGACAGCCGAGAATATCGCTTCCCGCAAGGAGTTTGCCGACAGCAAGTTCGGAATCTTTATCCATTGGGGCATTGCCAGCGTCTTTGGTCAGGGCGAGTGGTATCTCCACCGCGCACAGCTCAACCATCAGGAGTACAAGAAGGCTGCCGATGCCTACTATCCTCACCGCTTCGATGCAAAGGAGTGGGTTAAAGCAATCAAAGATTCGGGTGCAAAGTACATAACTTTCGTTTCGCGCCATCACGACGGATTCTCGATGTGGGACACCGCCTATTCGGATTATGATATCGTGGATGCAACGCCATTCAAGCGCGACATTATCAAGGAGTTGGCTCGCGAGTGCCACCGTCAGGGCATCCGTCTGCATTTCTACTACTCGCATATTGATTGGAGTCGTGATGACTACCCTGCGCCCACCTCTACCACCGGACACCACAAGCGCAAGGTCACGGGTAAAGACCACTTCGATGGCGGCTGGGACAACTACTACAAATTTATGAACAACCAGCTTACCGAGTT
>JAFQFG010000163.1 GCA_017398695.1 Alistipes sp. | reverse complement strand
TTGCAAAACTTTTTGCAATTATTTTCCGTTTTAAGGTAAAATTACTACATTTGTACGGAGAATACTACACGTGAATACTACTATGAAAAGTATCAAATTGGCTATCATAGCATTACTCGGTTTTTCGACCGCTTGCTCTACTGTCAAGGAGGGCTCGAAGAGTAAAAAGGAGGAGTCTCCCAAGGCAGAGATGGCTCCCCAGATTATCGTAATGTATGGTGTCCGTCGACCGGTGGAGCCGACTTCCGAGATTAAGAAGATTGATACACCGGCAACAGATGGGCAATCATCTTCAGCGACCAATAACTCCAAAGGTGAAGAGAAATAGAGGTTGTAATGCTCCGCAAAATCCGCAAGAGATTAGCTCTACGCATATTTGACTCACTCTATCGCAAAACGGTTGAGGAGCACCGTCTGCATACCCTGTTTTGGGAGATGACATTGAGGTGCAATCTGCAATGCCGGCATTGTGGTAGCGATTGTCGTGCCGACAGCTCGGTCGGAGATATGCCGTTGGAGGATTTTTTGCGTGTACTGGATGAGGAGATTACTCCTAATGTTGATCCTCGAGAAGTCTTGGTTATCTTCTCGGGTGGTGAGGTTCTGATGCGTAAGGATCTGGAACGTGCCGGAACCGAGGTGGCGCGTCGAGGCTACCCGTGGGGTATGGTTACCAACGGCATGGCTCTGACGGCCGAGCGGTTGGCCGCATTGGTTGATGCCGGCTTGCGCTCGATTTCGGTTAGCTTAGACGGATTTGCTGATGCGCATAACCATATACGAAGAAACGAGTCGGCATTCGATAAAGCCGTGGTTGCCATTGATGAGATTCTTAAGTATGAAAACCTCGCGTGCGATGTGATTACATGCTTGACGCCTGCAATGGTTGATAGGATTGAGGAGTTCAAAGAGTGGCTCATTGCTCGAGGTGTGCGCTCGTGGCGAATCTTTTCGATATTTCCGGCCGGACGTGCAGCCTCGGATGGTGCACTGAATCTCTCGAACGAGGAGTTCCGTGCAACCCTCGACTTTATAAAGCGCACCCGTAAAGAGGGACGTATAGATGTGAGCTATGCTTGCGAAGGCTTCTTGGGCGATTATGAGGCGGAGGTGCGTGACCACTTCTATCAGTGTGCGGCAGGTGTGTCGGTAGCTTCGATTCGTGTTGATGGCTCGATTTCGGGTTGTACGAGTGTCAGGGGTAACTACTCGCAAGGTAATATCTATAGTGACCGCTTTTGGGAGGTGTGGCAAAATCGTTTTAAGCCCTTCCGCCATCGAGAATGGGCGCATCGTGATGAGTGTGCCGAGTGTGAGGTGTGGCGGTATTGCAAGGGTGGCGGTATGCACTTGAGAGATGATGACGGACGGTTGATGTACTGCCATTATCAAAAGTTGAAATAACCAATAATTCTATATTAAAAACCAAACAATTATGAGGAGATTTTATTATCTGTTTTCAGCTGTGACTCTGCTTTGGGCTGCATCGTGCGGCAACAGTAGTGACACCCCTGTCTATTTAGATGACAGCAAACCTATCGAGGAGCGCGTTGAAGATGCTTTGGCGCGTATGACTTTCGACGAGAAGATTGCGATGCTTCACGCGCAGTCGAAATTCTCATCTCCGGGCGTGCCGCGACTCGGTATCCCCGAGGTGTGGTGTACTGATGGTCCTCATGGTATCCGCGAGGAGGTATATTGGGATGAGTGGAAAGGTGCAGGTTGGACAAACGACCACTGTATGGCTTTCCCCGCATTGACATGCCTGGCAGCAACGTGGGATCCGGCCATGTCGGCAATCTACGGTAAAGCAATCGGAGAGGAGGCTCGCTATCGCAACAAGAACGTAC
This sequence comes from Alistipes sp., assembly GCA_017398695.1. GTDB lineage: Bacteria > Bacteroidota > Bacteroidia > Bacteroidales > Rikenellaceae > Alistipes. Next base: position 1,244 of record JAFQFG010000163.1, on the reverse strand, counting down.
TGCTCGGCCCCGGTGTGAACATCTATCGTACCCCGTTCAATGGCCGAAACTTTGAGTATATGGGTGAGGATCCCTATCTGGCCAGCAAAATGGTTGTTCCGTATGTTCAAGAGGTGCAGAATATTGGCGTTGCATCGTGCGTAAAGCACTATGCTCTGAACAATCAGGAGTTTGCCCGTCATGACGTAAATGTTAACCTCAGCGATCGAGCTCTCTATGAGATCTATCTGCCGGCATTTAAGGCTGCTGTTCAGGAGGGTGGCGCTTGGTCGATTATGGGTGCTTACAATCTCTACCAAAATCAGCATTGCTGTCACAACAAACGCTTGTTGGTTGATATCCTGCGTGATGAGTGGGGATTTGACGGAGCTGTGATTTCGGACTGGGGTGGAGTTGATGATACCCACGAGGCTCTCAACAATGGCCTTGACCTCGAGTTTGGAACTTGGACTGATGGCTTGGCTACCAATGCGGGTGGCAGTGATGCCTACAATAACTACTACATGGCAGAGCCTTTGAAGCGCTATATCGCCGAGGGTAAGGGTGATGCAGCGTTGGTTGATGAGAAAGTACGCAACATTCTGCGTCTTATCTTCCGTACAACGATGAATCGCGAACGTCCTTACGGCTCATTCGCAACCGAGGAGCATGCAAAGGTGAGCCGTACCATTGCAGAGAATGGTATTGTACTGCTCAAGAACGATAATAACGTGTTGCCAATAGCGCCCGAATCGGTAAACAAAATTCTTGTTGTGGGTGAGAATGCCGACTATAAGATGACTAAGGGTGGAGGTAGCTCGTCTCTCAAGGTTAAGTATGAGGTGAAACCACTGGAGGCTCTTATTGCACTCTATGGCGCGGAGAAGATTCAGTATATGAAGGGATACAGCCAGAAAGAGGATGAGAAGGTTGAGTCGCTTGCCGAGTTGCGTAAGGCTGCAGCCGAGGCTGATGCAGTGCTCTTTATCGGAGGTTTGAATAAGCGTAAATATCAGGATTCCGAGGGTCGCGACCGTGATAATTTCTCGTTGCCGTATGGCCAAGATGCTGTTGTTGAGGCTCTCTGCGAGGCTAACCCGCGCACAGCAGTTGTGATTGTCAGTGGTAATGCTGTGGCTATGCCGTGGATTGAGAAGGCCAACGCTGTGGTGCAGGGATGGTATCTCGGCTCGGAGGCCGGAAATGCGCTTGCAAATGTGCTTTCGGGCAAGGTTAATCCTTCGGGAAAGTTGCCGTTTACCTAC
>JAFQFG010000162.1 GCA_017398695.1 Alistipes sp. | reverse complement strand
TGTTGCGGGCAAAGAGTTGCACCAACTCCAATTCCGGGTTGGCAGCAATGGCAAGTGCCAACGCCTCGGCCACATTGCCGCTACCGATAATAACAACTTTGCGTATCATGCAGTTAAATCAAATCAATCAGTCGGGGGTTCTTCTCCGAGTGCAACGTCTCGTCGGCCAAGCGGTCGAGGAGTTGTTCGACGTGCTCCACATCCGACGCGGGGTCGAAATCGAGTGCCGTGTCTCCATATCGCTCGACGGCATGCAGCACACCATAGAGTGTCATCTGGGCAATGTCGTAGGCGGGGGCATAAGAGGCCGTGCGCTCATCCTCGCTTTTGTGTACCTCGATGAGTTGTGATGCACGCGTGAGCTGGAAGAGAATATCGTTGACGATGCGGGTTGGCAGATTGAGCTGCATGCGTATCTCCTCCACGGGCATTGCTCCACCGTGGTCGCGGAAATGGCGCACGACGAGCAACATCGAGGCCAACATCACCTTGCGTCGTTGGTCGTAACTGATGCGTTGCGACTCATGGTCCTCACCGAAGCGGGCGATATTCTGGTAGGTGAACGAAAGCTCGCCACCGATGAGCAGAATTTCCCACGAAATCTGTACCCAAATCAGGAAGAGCGGTAGGGCAGCAAACGAACCATAGATGGCGTTGTAGGAGGTCATCGCCTTCTGCGCATAGACATATCCCCACTGAAAGAGCAGGAAGACCGTGCCGGCAGCAACGCCGGCTGTCAAGGCACTGCGCAGTTTGACTTTGGCATTGGGGATAATCAGATAGAGGAGCGTAAACATCACCCAGATGAAGAGCATCGACATCAGTTTCGAGAGGAGGGTGAAGTACCAGCTTCCATCCACGCCTATCAACTCCTCGGTGTAACGTCCTACGGTGTTGGCTACGACCCACAGAATCGGTACGATGAGAATCACCGCCAGGTAGTCGCTCCACTGGCGGGCTATCGAGCGGGAGGTTTTTACCTCCCAGATGTTGTTGAAGGCACTTTCAATCGACCCGAAGACCTGAATGATCGCCCAGACCAGTGCCACCAACGCCACGGCAGCCACTACGCCCCCTTGTGTGCGGGCCAAGGCATTCTCGGCAAAGGAGACAACATAGTCGATGACCTCGGGATTTTGCGGAAAGAGGTTGTAGAGTGAGGTGACGAGCCGCTCTCCCAATCCGAAACCCTTGACGATGGCAAAGGCTACGGCGACAATCGGCACGAGTGACATGATGGTGTAGTAGGTCAACGCAGCACTGCGTACCAGCGTGCCATGGCTCATCAGTCCGCGCACCATATAAAAGATCAACTTATAGAGCCGCACGGCGATGCGTATGGTTCGATTTGGCCACTCCTCCTCTTTGCGTCGAAAGATGGTGTCGGTGAAGAAGGTGTAGAGATTGCTGAGTTTCATCTGCTTCGAGGCTTTTTGCAAAACTACTTATTTTAGACGGATTGTCCAATAATCCGGCCCGATTTTCGTGAAGGCAAGGCGTTGCTCACACCCCTCGCGTACCCCGAGCCGACGACGCAACTCCTCGAGGGCGAGCGGAAAGTCGCGTTTAAGCAATTCGACCCGTTGCCCTTTGAGCGAGCGTTTGAGTGTCTTGGGGTCGAAGGGCTCGATAGCCTCGATTTCGAACGTGCGGCCCAAGACCTCCTCAGGTCGCTCAACGGCAAACCCATAGCCATTTTCGCTCCAGCAGTCCCCCTTTCCGGCAAGGTGTGCACGCACGATACGCCCCTTTTGCAAGGCCACATCGGGGATGATAAGCCAGCGATAGGGGGTGGCGGAGAAGTCGGCAGGAGGGGGTGCGATGGGGTGTTCGGCGTGGGTTACGGAGCCCAGTCCGATGGCTGTGGCCGTAATCGAAGGGCCTGTGCCATCGTCGTAGAGGACCACCTCTTTACACTCCCCGTTGAGCGATACGACCTCTACCCGGCACGTTGGAAAGAGTCGCAACGCCTCATCAACATCGAAGAGAGGCGAATTTTTCAGGCACAGATGGGGGGAGAGGCGTTTCAGTTGCGGAAGGAGTGCCAGTACGTCGGGCGAGCAATCTTCGAG
>JAFQFG010000016.1 GCA_017398695.1 Alistipes sp. | reverse complement strand
TCCTTCGAAATGACGGGTATTTTATTTTCGATTTTTGACATAGTTTATCGAAAAATGTCTATCTTTGTAAATGGATTGCGGAATACGCAATTCTTGTAGATGGCATTTAGGCTATTGTATTTGTAACAAAAACGACCAATTTTTAGAAACAAAAACACCAATAGGCACACTAAATGCTCACGCTGTTCTGGCGTGGGTTGTGCTTATGTTTTTGTAGGTGCTTGGTCGTACCTTGTTACAGCGAGCTATATCCACGCTTCTTCTTTTTAGTTAAGCGGTTGCTATCTGAAACAATGGGAGTTATAAACTCAACTATATGTTTAACTAAAAATTCAAAGTATTATGAAAGCAAAATTTTCTCTTCTGGTCGCGCTTTTTGCACTGGTAATGATGAATGTTTCGGCTCAACAATCCGACACCACCAACAACTTCTTGCAGTCAACTAAAAAATCGAACTCATCCAAATCTATCGATTGGACCCCTCGTTACAAAGGCGAGGTCAATGTAGGTTATGCTGTTGCTGGCAAAAGATTTGATTTCGATTATAGTTATACTGATAGCGATGGAGAAGCTGAATATGAGTTTGATGGCAAATATCAAACGGCATTCTCACGTCCGCTGTTTGAAACTGTACATGGAGTTGAAATAGGTCCGTACTTTTTCGTTGGAGTCGGTGTTGGCGTGCAGTATTATTGTGGCAAACTGAAAGATTTTCAAGATTATGCGAATATTGCCACCGAAATAAACAAAAAAAAGGCAACGCAGCGTTGGAATGCAGTCATGCTACCGATATTTGCTGATATCAAGTTGATGTGTCCATTAAAGAGTGGACTTACACCATTCCTCAACCTTGGGCTTGGTGGAACAATCGGATGCCATTCCTCTCTAAACTTTGATATCTACGAAAATCACGAAGGACTTACATCGAGGGCTCGCGGAGATTTCTACTGTGATTTCGGAGCCGGACTCCGCTATAAGAGATTCCAGATCTCTGTCGGACTACAACATCAAGGATTTGCACTTTCTCTCAAAGAAACAGAAGATTATGCTGGAGAGTATTTTTCCTGTGAAGAGAAGTTGTCAACCAAGATTAATGCATTCTATGTAAAAGTCGGTGTGAACTTCTAACATATCATTCCGGAAGGTTTTGTTAACCGCTTATCCGCATTGGGTTGCCAGACAAATTTCTGGCAGCCCAATATTTTACTCGCAAGAATAGTTTTTTTGATTTTTCGAGGGATTGGCTATCCGTGAGGATAGTGCAAAATGGAAAGAGTGACCGTGAGAATTTATTCTCAATTCACAATTCACAATTCACAATTTTCAATTGTCAATTGTCAATTATCAATTAATCCCCCTCTGGAGGCTTTTCCTCGCTCCGCAGCGTCGGTTGCGCTTTTTCAGTCTGCGAACAGCCTCTTATTTGTCGTTATGCACGTGCACATCGAGCTGCGGGAAGGGGAAGCGAATACCCTTTGCAGGCAGAACCTTATAGATGCGCTCGTTCATATCGCCAATAACACCCCAATAGTCGCCATTGCTGACCCACATGCGTACTGCGAGATTGACCGAACTTTCGGTTAATGCCGAGACTATAACCACCGGTGCCGGCTCGGTAAGGATGCGCTCGTCAGCCTTGATAAGTGCCATAATCTCTGCACGGGCAGTGTCGATGTCATCTCCGTAGGATATTGCCACCGTGATGTCTGCGCGGCGCAAGTCCGACACGGAGTAGTTGTCGATAATGGCGGTCGAGATTGACGAGTTGGGAATGTAGATAGTCTGCTTGTCCGGGGTCTCGATGCAGGTCGAGAAGAGCATAATCTCCTTGACGGTTCCCGACTGACCCTGTGCCGAGATAAAGTCGCCCACGCGGTAGGGCTTGAGCAACAGAATCATCACTCCACCTGCAAAGTTTTGCATCGTGCCGCTCAACGCCATACCTATGGCCAGCGTTGCCGAGGCGAAGAGTGCGAGTATCGAGGTGACGTTTACTCCGAGTATCTGCACCACCGTCAGTACCAACAGCAGGATGAGTGCCACGTTGACCATATTGCGCAAGAACGAACGCAACGAGTTGTCGACCTCCTTGCGGATGAAGATGCGGTCGAGCATTGCCAGAACTCTGCGGATAAGCCAACGACCTACCCACCAGATGAGCAGTGCAAGCACAATCTTCAGACCTATCCACATCGCCTCATTGGCTAAATCGACCAAAAGTTGGCGGTAGTCGGTGTTGACAATCTTAGTTACGGTTTCGGTAAATTGAGCCTTCTGCACGCTGTCGGGGAGCATCAGGCTCTCGGTAGCATTTTGGATAAACAATGGAATCATACGTCTTCTATCTTTTTGTGATCTGCACCCGATGAAGGGTGTCGCCACAAAGATACAAATTTTTCAAAACAGAGACTCTGTGGCGAGTGTTCAAAATTCCCGACAGGGTGTCGGGTTTGTGAAAAAGGTGCGTCAAATCGCCTAAAAAGTGGCTAAAATCGCAAAATTCGAGGCGTGAGGTTTTGAAAAGGGTCGATTTTAGTGCTCAAAATTGTTTATTTACAAAATAAACACTATTTTTGCGTGTTGTACGTTTTGACTATAACGAGTAATAAATATTGACTTGACTTATGCAAAGTGAAGAAGAAGTAAAGAATGAGGGTTTGGTTGGACGTGTGGTCCAAGTCAACATCGAGGAGCAGATGAAGTCGGCATATATCGACTATTCGATGTCGGTAATCGTGTCGCGAGCTCTGCCCGATGTGCGTGACGGACTCAAACCTGTGCACCGTCGTATACTCTACGATATGAGTGCCGAACTCAACCTCTATTCCGACAAGCCGACTCGTAAATCGGCGCGTATTGTCGGTGATGTTCTCGGTAAGTTCCACCCCCATGGTGACTCATCGGTCTACGATGCCATGGTGCGTTTGGCGCAGGAGTGGAGCATGCGTTATCCGCTCGTTGAGGGTCAGGGTAACTTCGGCTCGATGGACGGTGACTCGCCCGCGGCTATGCGTTACACCGAGGCGCGAATGAAGAAGATTACCGATGAGGTTATGGCCGACATCGACAAGGAGACCATCGACTGGACTCTCAACTTCGATGACACGATTCCTGAGCCTACGGTGTTGCCTACGAAGATTCCGTTGCTGCTGGTGAATGGCGCAAGCGGTATCGCTGTGGGTATGGCGACCAACATGGCACCCCATAACTTGGGCGAGGTGGTTGATGCCTGCTGTGCTTATGTCGACAATCCCGATATTGAGTGTGAGGAGTTGCTCCACTTCGTCAAGGGTCCCGACTTCCCGACCGGTGGTATCATCTACGGCTATGAGGGTGTGAAGGAGGCGTTGATGACGGGACGTGGTCGCGTCGTTATGCGTGCCAAGACCGAGATCGAGCATACGGCTACGGGTCGTGAGTGTATCGTAGTGACCGAGATTCCCTACATGGTCAACAAGGCCGAGATGATCAAGAAGATTGCCGACCTGATCAACGAGAAGAAGATCGAGGGTATCTCCTACATCAACGATGAGTCGGACCGCAGCGGTATGCGTATTGTCATCATCCTCAAGCAGGATGCCGTAGCAAGCGTGGTGCTCAATACGCTCTATAAGAATACGCCGTTGCAAACCTCGTTTGCGGTGAACAACATCGCTCTGGTAAACGGTCGTCCCCAGCTGCTCAACCTCAAGGATCTTATCCGCCACTTCATCGACCATCGTCACGATGTGGTTGTACGTCGTACCCGTTACGACCTGCGTAAGGCCGAGGAACGCCTGCACATTGTGCTGGGTCTGCTCATCGCGCAGGATAATATCGACGAGGTTATTCGCATTATTCGCGCAGCGAAGAGTGTCGACGAGGCTAAGGAGAACCTCTGCTCACGCTTTGGTCTGTCGGATTTGCAGGCAGCCGCCATTGTTGAGATGCGTCTGCGTGCGCTGACCGGTTTGGAGCGCGGTAAACTCGTGGCCGAGAGGGATGAGTTGCAGCGTCTGATTGCCTACTACAACGACGTGCTGGCTAACGAGTCGATGCAGATGCAGATCGTGAAGGACGAGCTGCTCGAGATGAAGGAGAAGTATGGCGATGAGCGCCGTTCGGAGATTATCTATGCTTCGGAGGAGTTCAACCCCGAGGATTTCTATGCCGATGAGGATATGGTTATCACCATCTCGCATATGGGCTACATCAAGCGTACCTCGCTGGCAGAGTACCGCACGCAGAACCGTGGCGGTGTGGGTGCGAAGGGTAGCGCTACGCGCGATGAGGACTTCATCGAGCATATCTACGTTGCCTCGATGCATAACACAATGCTCTTCTTCACTGAGAAGGGTCGTTGTTACTGGCTGAAGGTATACGAGATTCCCGAGGGCTCACGTTCGTCGAAGGGTCGTGCCATCCAGAATGTCATCCAGATTGAGCCGGATGACAAGGTGCGTGCTTACATCAACTGCAAGCGCCTGAATGATGCGGAGTATGTCGACAGCAACTATATCATCATGTGTACCAAGAACGGTACTATCAAGAAGACCAAGCTCGAGGCCTACTCGCGTCCGCGCCAGAATGGTGTGAACGCTATCGTCATCCGCGAGGGCGACCAGCTGATTGATGCGAAGCTCACCAGCGGTAATGCCGAGGTTATGGTGGCTGCACGTGAGGGTAAGGCTATCCGTTTCAACGAGCAGACCGTGCGTCCGATTGGCCGTGTGGGTGCCGGTGTGCGCGGTATCTCGATTGAGGATAACGACGAGGTTGTAGGTATGATCTGCATCGAGCCCGAGAGCGGTCAGGATGTCTTGGTATTGAGCGAGAACGGATACGGTAAGCGTACCGACCTCGACGAGTACCGCATCACCAATCGTGGCGGTAAGGGTGTCAAGACCATCAACGTGACCGAGAAGACCGGTAAGCTTATCTCGATTCAGGCGGTGACCGACGAGAACGACCTGATGATTATCAACCGTTCGGGTCTGACAATCCGTACAGCCGTGTCGCAGATTCACCTCGCAGGCCGTGCTACGCAGGGCGTGCGCATCATCAACCTGCGCGAGGGCGATGCTATCGCTTCGGTGACAGCGGTGCCGGCTGCTGAGGATAAGGACGAGGAGGCTCCGATGGCAGAGGGTGCCGTGGCGGGCGCAGCAGAGGTCGTTGAGGCAACTGTTGAGGCTCCGGTGGCAGATAATGAGAATAACGAATAAATTTTTTAACACAATACTTAAACACTAAATTTTAAGATTATGAAACGAGTATTATTAGTGGCGATGGCAGCAGTACTTCTGCTCGCGCCGGCAGCGAATGCTCAATCTGTCAATGAGGGAGCAGTACGTGCAAAGCTCGAGAAGAGCAATGCCGATATTGCGAATCCCAAGAAGAATGCTAAGGCAGCGACTTGGTTGAATCGCGGTAAGGTCTATTTTGAGTCGTTGCAGGCTCCGACCAAAAACCTCTTTATGGACCTCTTGGACCAGGCTATGTTGCCTACCAATATGGGTGGCGAGCCCAAGAGCAAGACGGCCGAGTATTGGGAGTATCCTTGGGTTAAGGTCTACTTCAATGGCACAAAGGTGAAGGCTTGGGAGCAGACCCGCTTCATTGATGAGAAGGCGGGAGATGTGGCTATCGAGGCTCTTACCAAGGCTTATGAGCTCGACCCGAAGTTGGCTCCGAAGGTTAAGGAGCAGCTCGATGAGATTATCAACTTCTACGTGCAGATGGCCGAGTGCAGCAACCGCATCAAGCGCTATGACCTCCAGCAGGTGGCTTACGAGATGGTCATCAAGGCTGAGGCTCACCCCGTGTACGGTGCTCCCGACTATGCTACATACTACCTGGCCGGTCAGCTCGCAGCTTACCTGGGTGCCAACAACGCTTCGGCATTCCCCCGTGGTGAGGAGCTCCTGACCACTGCACTCGAGAATGGCTATGCAGATGAGAAGGGTGATATCTACTACTACCTCTTCCACTGCTGCTATGGTCAGAAGGATGCTGACCGCTCGAAGTTGCTCAAGTCAAAGGAGGTGCTTCTGCAGGGTATCGACAAGTTCCCCAAGAACGAGCGTATTCTCAACAGCCTCATGCAGCTCTACACCGTAGAGGAGGGTATGGGTGATCCCCAAGACCTCGTGGCTCTCATCGAGAAGGCTCTCGAGAACGACCCGAAGAATGCTGACCTCTGGTTTGGTCGCGGTCGTGTATACTACAAGCTCAACAACTACGACGAGTGCATCAACTCGTTCCACAAGGTTGTCGAGATTAAGCCCGACGATTTCGATGGTAACTACTACCTGGCTGTGTTCTATATGGCAAAGGGTAACGAGCTCTATAAGGAGGCTGCTAAGGTCGACTATAAGAGCCAGAAGGAGCTCGATGAGGCTATGAGTGTAGCTTACGAGCCCTACCGTCAGGCTGTGCCCTGGTTCGAGAAGGCTTACGAGTTGAAGAACGACCACATTGACACCGTAGATTGCTTGAAGTCGATCTGCTTCCGTCTGCGTGACGAGGCCGGTTATATGGAGAAGTACAACAAGTACAACCCCATCTACCGCAAGCTTAAGGGTCTCGAGTAGTACGCTCTGAACAGCTAAAAACATCAGCCCCGCAGGTTGCTCGAAAGAGTCCCTGCGGGGCTTGTTGTTTGTAGCACAGATTGTTGTTGGCCGGCTGGCTTGCCGGCTCGGTTTGACCTTGGGTATTTGCGGTCTTAACCTTTGCAGTCTTAATCTTTGCGGTCTTAACCTTTGCCGGTTCGGCCTTGGGTTTGCGCGGCTACTTGAGTGTCATCTCGTCAAAGAGGTAAGAGGCTCCGCCGATGCGGTCGATGACGAAGAGCACATAGCGTATGTCGACCGAGATGTTGCGACATATCGAGGGGTCGAACTCAACATCGCTCATGGTCGAACGCCATGTGCGGTCGAAGTTGATGCCCACCAACTCGCCCTTGCCGTTGATAATGGGCGAGCCCGAATTTCCTCCTGTGGTATGGTTTGTTGCGAGGAAGCATACGGGCACCGTCATTCGGCCGTCAACCGTCACTCCGTGGCGACCATAATCCTTGCTGTTGTAGATGTCGCGCAGGCGTTGGGGCACGTTGTAGTCGTAAATCTCGGGGTTATCCTTGGCGATGATTCCATCAATGGTGGTCTGCGGCACGTGCCACTCGCCATCGGCATACTCATATCCGGCCACCGAACCATAGGCTACGCGCAACGTGAGGTTGGCATCGGGGTAGAAGCTGCGCTTGCGATCCCACTCCATCAACGCCTTCATGTAGGGTCGGTACCAGCGCTGGATGTCGGCCAAATTGCTCAGGTTGCGCACACGGTAGTTGGTAGGATAATCCTTGCGAACAATGGCATAAAACTCCGCTGCGGGGTCGCTCTTGTCGCACTGTGAGGCTGTGGCAGCATTGCGACAGAGAGAGTTATCGTAGATGTGGTCGACGTAGGCATCGGTCGAGCCGTGATGTGCAATCTTGGCTCCCAGAGCCTCGGGGAGCTTACCCTCGGGCATGAGCCTTACGAACTCTGCGAGCATCGCCTTTGCGAGAGCGCGGTCGATGTCGATATTGAAATCCTTGTAGAGATGCTCCACGCTCTTGCCGGAAGCAGCCATGGCCGCCATGCGAGGCAACTCGAGGGTCATTACCGTCTCGGCATAGAGTTCACCTATATAATACGGTTCGCGGTGGCGGTTGTAGGCTGCACGCATCGAGTCGAGCAGATGGCTGTACTCGGGACGTTTCGCAGCCCAGGCTGTGAATGCACGCTCATACTCGCGTTTCTTGTCGAGGGTGCCCAGACGCTTGATGCCCAAGACCTCGCCCTGCCACTTCTTCCACGCATTGGCTATCGAGGCGTGCTTGGCCGCATACTGGATGCGAATCTTGGGGTCGCTCTCTTGAGCCTTGGTGATGATGTCGAGGCGCTGGGTGCGCAGAGCGATCTTCATTGGGTCGGAGATGTTGAGGATGTACTCCACAGCATCCGAGATGACATACTCCTGGGTGTTGCCCGGGAAGCCGTAGATCATTGTAAAGTCGCCCTCCTTGACACCCTTGGTCGAGATGGGGAAGTGGCGTTTGGGTTGGTAGGGACGGTTGGTGGGAGAGTAGTCGGCCGGCTCATTATCGGCTCCGGCATAGATGCGGAACACCGAGAAGTCGCCCGTGTGGCGAGGCCATATCCAGTTGTCGGTGTCACCCCCGAATTTGCCGATTGATGAGGGCGGGGTTCCGACCAATCGCACGTCGGTAAAGCTGCGATAGACGAAGAGGAATTTCTGATTTCCGTAGTACATATCCTCAATCTTGGCATAGAAACCCTTGCCCTCGCGGCGTGCGGCAGCGATGATATCTTTCTCGCTCTCGCCAGCAGCTATGCGGTCGGTGATATCCTCCATGCGCACCAGGAACGACACCTCCAAACCCTCACAGGGCAGCTCGCCTGCGCGTGACTGAGCCCAAAAGCCGTAGGTTAGATAGTCGTGATCGACGGACGAGAGTGCCTGGATGGCTCCGTAGCCGCAGTGGTGGTTGGTGAGTAGCAATCCGTCGGGCGAGATGAGTTCACCCGTGCAGCCACGACCAAAAAGCACCACCGCATCCTTGAGCGATGCGCGGTTTATGTCGTAGATGTCGCTCTCTGTAAGACGGAAACCTTTGGAGCGCATATCCTTGATGCGTGAAGAGATAAGGCTCGGAAGCCACATGCCCTCATCGGCACTCGCCGTGAAGATGAAACTGCTGAGCAGCAGCGTTAAGAGTAATTTACGTTTCATATAGTTGTGTTTTGACATAATTATCAAATGTTTGCTCATTGACCATTGCTTGCCGGCCATTGGCTATTTAATTGTTGGCCAACGGTTATCGTATGGAGTTCATCCTGATGCTTGCCTTGACCAACGCGATGGCGCGTATGCGACTCACCGCTACATCTTTGTCGGCATGGTGGGGGTTCTGGCTCACCAAGCGCACATACCCATCTACATCCGAGCGCTGCACATACTTCACGGTGATGTACTCTTCGCCATCGAGGTCGATTGAGAGCAGGTACATATCGCCCCAAAAGATGTCGTCCAGATCGTGCAACTGCTTGTAGAGCACAATGTCGCCACTCTTGAGCAATGGGTACATCGAATCACCCACAACATATATCGCTCCGTCACACTTCGGCAGATTTGGGATGTGGATGAAATCTATGGGTTTCATCGCCTGGCGGTCGGTGAAGAGCGGTACCAGCCCCGCTGTGCCCTCAATGGAGTAGAGTGGTACGCTCTGCATAGGCAGTGTGTTGTCGGTGCGCAGTCGGAATGCCGTCAGGTCGGGCTCAAGATTGAACATCTCAGCCTGCTCATCGCCATCCAACCACTCACTGTTGACATTCAATTCTTGAACTAAGATGTTTTTGTTGCGTGCCGAGAGGCCTGCTCGCCCCGTCTCAATCATCGAAAGCGCTGCCTTGCCGATGCCAAGTCGCTGAGCAAGTTGCTCTTGGGTCATCCCGAGCGCCTTGCGTATAAGTTTTACACGACTCTCTGAAATAGTCATATTGGTTTTATTTATATTAAATTTTTGAACTTTCGAGTACAAATTTCAATTTTTGAACGTATATTTGCACTGCAAAGTTAAATAATTTATTCATAAATGCAAATAATTTCAATAATTTAGATGAATTATGTATGAAATCCAATCTCAAATTTACGAAAAAACCGCACAGAGATTAAGTGATGCGATGGGTGATGAATGTTTTTTTTCGGGTTCGATCGAGTTCACAGACGAAGATGTGGAGTGTCGCATGTTGGTGACCGTAATGGCCTATCACCGCAATGCGGATGGGGCTGATGGTGGCTACAAGGTGGTTGATGATCTGGTACCTATATGGTGGGAGTTTCACACCTTCATTGATGGCCAGGAGTGTATCAACGACTTCGACTTCGGGATACTCAAGAGCTTCATCATCGCGTAGAAGTTTTCTGACAGGGGTTCGCAGGTCTGAATCGGCCCTTGTCGAACACATACATAAAATCTCTTGTCGGTGTGGCGGAGTCAATCTCACATCTCGGAGCGATGCCTCCACCGCCACCCAACGGGTCGCCATTCGCTCGCATCGGAGCCGGCGACCAATAAAATTGGCAATTAAATGGCCAATGGCTAATGGCCGACAATCAATGGCTTTCCTCATTCATCTTTGCTCTTTAACACCATGAACTTTACCCAATTTTCAACCCAAGTCTACCCTTTTCTTGAAATCAAGGATTTTCATCGTGCCTATTACCGTCTGCTTGATGAGTTTGCCCACGGACGGCTGCGCAAGCTCATCATCACCATGCCGCCTCAGCATGGCAAGAGTGTGGGTGCTACGACCCTGCTGCCCGCCTACATGTTGGGACTCGACCCCGACTTGCGCATAGCCATAGCCTCCTACTCCGCATCGCTCGCCTCGCGCTTCAACCGTCGAGTGCAGCGCATTCTCGAATCGAAGGAGTATGGCGATATCTTCCCGGCGACCACCATCAAGCGTGGCGGCAAGCCTGCCGAGTATGTACGTACCTCCGACGAGGTGGAGATTATCGGCCACCGCGGAGAGCTCCTCTCGGTGGGTCGTGAGGGGTCGCTCACGGGTAATCGCGTGGATTGCTTCATCCTCGATGACCTCTACAAGGATGCCATGGAGGCCAACTCTCCCGTGGTGCGCGAGAACTGCTGGGAGTGGTACACCTCGGTGGTCAAGACCCGCATGCACAACGCTTCGCGCGAGCTTATAGTCTTCACGCGCTGGCACGAAGAGGACCTTATCGGAGAACTCACACGTCGTGAGCCTACGCTCCACCTCACCGAGTGGAGTCAACTCGACAATCTCGATCCCGACACATGGGTATATCTCAATTTTGAGGCCATAAAGAGCTCTCTGCCGAGCGAAATCGACCCCCGCACTTCGGGCGAGGCTCTTTGGGAGGAGCAGCAAAACCGCGCACTGCTCGAGGCCAAGCGCAGGCTCGACCCGCTGCGATTTGAGTGTATGTATCAGGGTCACCCCTCCTCACGCCAGGGGCTGCTCTATGGCGATGAGTTTGCGGTGTATGACAGCCTGCCACACGACGTGGTGCGTGTGGGCAACTACACCGACACTGCCGATACGGGCGATGACTACCTGTGTTCGATGTGTTACGTGGTCGACACAGATGGTGTGATTTATGTTACGGATGTAGTCTATTCGCGAGAGCCTATGGAGGTTACCGAAGGCTTGGTGGGCGATATGCTAACCCGTGGAGGCATACGAACAGCTCTGGTCGAGAGCAATAATGGTGGACGAGGATTTGCCCGCGCAGTGCAACGATTGACCCCCACATGCCGTGTGGAGTGGTTCCACCAGAGTGGCAATAAGGAGGCTCGCATACTCTCCCACTCGGCCACGGTGCTACACAATCTGCGCATGCCCAGCGATTGGCGTCAGCGCTGGCCCGAGCTCTACAACCACCTGACGACCTATCGCCGACAATTCAACGCTAATCGCTGGCACGATGCTGCGGATGTGGTCACAGGCATCGTCGAGCACGAAATTACCGACCGACCAACATCGAGGGTGAGAAGGGTGATGTTTTTGTGATGCTGAGCCATAAGGAGGGGGAAAAGAGTGTTTTTTCTACATTCTTAATCTTGAATTTTGAATTGTTTTGTACCTTTGTGCAGTATAACTATGTAAGAATATGCACAAATCAGGTTTTGTAAACATTATCGGCAACCCCAATGTCGGCAAATCGACCCTAATGAATGCCCTTGTTGGCGAGCGTCTGTCGATTATCACCTCCAAGGCACAGACTACGCGCCACCGTATTATGGGCATCGTCAACGGCGATGATTTCCAGATTGTCTACTCCGACACTCCGGGAATCCTGAAGCCTAACTACAAACTGCAGGAGTCGATGATGAAATTCGTCAATGGTGCTGTCAAGGATGCGGATGTGATTCTCTACGTCACCGACACTGTCGAACAGAGCGATCGCTCGGCCGAGATCCTCGACCGCATTGCCCGTAGTGGCATTCCGACGATAGTGGTTATCAATAAGATAGACCTCACAACACCCGAAGCCCTCGAGGCTCTGGTCGACAAATGGCACGAGCGTCTGCCCGAAGCTCTGATTGCTCCGGCATCGGCTCGCGAGGGATTCAACATCGGTGGCATCTTCGACATGATTCTCGAGCGTCTGCCCGAGGGTGAGCCCTACTACCCCAAGGATACGCTCACGGACAAGACTTTGCGTTTCTTCGCCTCGGAGATTATCCGCGAGAAGATCCTTTTGAACTACGACAAGGAGATTCCCTACTGTTGCGAAATCGAGATAGATTCTTACAAGGAGGAGGCCGCCATCGACCGTATATCGGCCACAATCTACGTCACGCGCGACTCTCAGAAGGGAATCGTCATCGGCCACAAGGGCGAAATGCTCAAGAAAGTGGGTATGCAGGCACGTCAAGACCTCGAGAAGTTCCTCGGCAAGCGCGTGTTCCTGCAACTCTTTGTGAAGGTGGGTGGCGACTGGCGCAACAGTGAGCGACAACTCCGCCGATTTGGATACGAACAAGAGTAGGGAGTCAATTCACAATTCACAATTCACAATTCACAATTTTTTCCTTTGACGACCACAAATAAATTCACAATATCTCCTTTATCTACCAATATGACTCCAAACAAGGGAGTAGAGAAAGGAGTGATAAGAGAAAGGAGTAAAAAGTCTACAATTTTTGCAGAGTTTGGGCGTTTAGAATAGAGCGATAATGAAAAAGTATCTATTGAGTTTGGTTGCGGTGTTCGTGCTGATTTGGTGCGGAGCACCCCTGCGTGCCCAATACAACAAGGAGTACTTCTATTGGCTCGGCCGTCAGATGATGATGCAGAACGACTACCACGAGGCCATTCGCACACTCAACACCCTGCTCCGTTTCGACGATAGTGCCTATGAGGGCTACTTCCTGCGCGGAATTGCCAAGTACAATCTCGATGACCTGCTGGGTGCCGATGAGGATTTCACCATAGCCATCAGCAAGAATCCCGTATTCACCACTGCCTACACCTATCGCGCTATAACCCGCTCGCGCATGGGCAACTATGACGATGCCCTCAAGGATTTCAAAGAGGCCATAGACCTGCGCCCCGACCTGCCCAATCCCTACTACAGCCGAGCCGTCACGCGACTGCTGAACCAGCAATTCCGCGAAGCGATAGAGGATTTCGACAAGTTTATTGCCCAGGAGCGCAAGGTGGCCGATGCCTATATCAACCGCGGAGTCTGCTATCTCTATCTCAAGGACACAGTGCGGGCATACGAGAATTTCGACACTGCCATACGCACCAACCGCGAGAACCCCGACAGCTACAACCGTCGCGGTGCTCTCTACATGCAACAGAAACGATTCGAAGAGGCCGAGCGCGACTTCAATATGGCTATTCGATATGATTCGACCCATATCCCGTCGCTCTTCAACCGTGCACTTGTCTACTCCGAGACCAACCGCCCGATGCAGTCACTCGGTGACTTCGATCGGGTTCTCTCCCTCGATACGACCAACTCGCTCACTTACTTCAACCGAGCCATATTGCGCTCACGCATAGGCGACTACAATCGGGCTTTGGAGGATTATAACAAGGTGGCTCACTACTCGCCCGAGAATGTTTTGGTCTACTACAACCGTGCTATTCTCTACACTCAGTTAGGCGAATTGGAGCAGGCTGTCGAGGACTACTCGAAGGCCATCGAGCTCTACCCCGACTTTGCAAACGCCTACCTCAACCGCAGCACCCTGCGCTATGCTCTGCGCGATGCGAAGGGGGGTAAGCGCGACCACGATATCGCCCAGCGAAAGATTGCCGAGTACAAGAGTCGCTTGAGCGACAGCACCTACTCGATCTATGCCGACACGACACGTCGCTTCGACCGTCTGTTGTCGTTCGACAGCAAGCTCTCGGGCAGTACCTTCAACCGCATAACCACACGTCGTGAGGAGTCGGGCGATAATCTGGCTCTATTGCCACTCTTTCGCTTTACGCTCATAGCGGCAGACAGCACCACCAAGGAGCTGCCGACCATGCGTCGCCAATCACAGCGCGTGACCGACTTTGTGGCTTCGTTGGATAATCCGCTGCTGAAGCTGTCGCGCAATGAGAGCAATCTGCCTGCCGACTCGTTGATGGCCGCCGAGCGTCGTGCGGCAAAGGCTCTGCAACAAGAGGTTACGAGCGAACGTAAGTGGAAATCGCTCTTTGCGTATGGCATCGCGCAGTCGCTCATCAAGCAATATACGGCTGCCGTGAACACCTTTACGGCCGCCATAGACGAGAATCCGGCCAATCCATTCCTCTACCTTAATCGTTCGACTACACGGGCAGAGATGATCGACTTTATCTCATCAATAGACAACTCCTATCAGCGCATAACCATCGACTCTGACCCAGCGAGCCGACTCAAGAACAACTCGACACGTACCTATAACTACGACGAGGCTATAGCCGATCTCAACAAGGCGATAAAACTCTATCCCGACTTTGCCTTTGCCTACTACAATCGTGCAAATCTGCATGCCATATCGGGAGCACTTCCCGAGGCGTATGACGACTACACACGCGCCATCGAGCTCAACCCCCACTTCGCTGAAGCGTACTATAACCGTGGCCTGATACAGATATTTATGAAGGACACGCGCAAGGGATGCCTCGACATCTCGAAGGCCGGAGAGCTTGGCATCGGACAGGCGTATGAGGTGCTGCGACAGTATGCAAAACACAAATAAAACAACATAATTTAACACACAAAACTATGACTCAAGCAATTCAAAAACGATTGAACGACTCTGCTGCAGCTCGTTGGTTGGCGCTGCTAATCGTGTCGTTCACGATGATGTGCGGATATTTCATCACCGATGTGATGGCTCCGCTCGAAGATTTGTTAACCAAGTCGGTTGCCGAGGGAGGCCTTGGTTGGACAAGTGACGAGTACGGCTTCTTCTCGGGAGCTTACGGCTACATCAACGTCTTTCTGTTGATGCTCTTCTTCGGAGGTCTTATCCTCGACAAGTGTGGTGTCCGCTTTACGGGTGTGATGAGCTGTTCGTTGATGCTCATCGGTACGCTTATCAAGTGGTATGCCCTTGATGCCGATTTCGGAGGAGCGACCATCTTTGGCTATCCGATGCCGGTAGCCTTGGCGGCGCTCGGCTTTGCGATCTTCGGTATGGGAGCCGAGATTACGGGTATTACCGTCACCAAGATTATCGCCAAGTGGTTTACGGGTCACGAGTTGGCTTTGGCTATGGGTTTGCAGGTGGCTATGGCGCGTATTGGTACGGCCGCTGCCTTGGCATGCAGCCTTCCGTTTGCCAATGCCATGGGAGAGGTTTCGGCTCCGGTGTTGCTCGGTGCGGGTTTGTTGTGCATCGGTCTGGTTTCATTCCTGGTTTACTGCGTTATGGACCGCAAGCTCGACGCTTCGATTGTCGAGGCTGTGGCCGATGAGTTCGGCGAGGAGAACTTCAAGTTCAGCGACCTGAAGGCCATCTTCACCAACAAGGGATTCTGGTTGATTGCCATCCTCTGCGTCTTGTTCTACTCGGGCGTATTCCCCTTCTTGAAGTTTGCTACCAAGCTGATGATCTATAAATATAATGTAGAGCCCGAATTGGCAGGTCTTATTCCGGCAATGCTTCCGTTCGGCACGATGTTGCTCACTCCTCTCTTCGGCTCGATATACGACCGTATGGGCAAGGGTGCAACGCTGATGATTATCGGCTCGGTGATGCTGACTCTTGTGCACGTTCTCTTTGCACTGCCCATTCTGAATATTTGGTGGTTTGCAATCCTTGTGATGATTATCCTTGGCATTGCCTTCTCGCTCGTGCCGTCAGCAATGTGGCCTGCAGTGCCGAAGATTATCCCTCTTAAGCAGCTCGGCTCGGCTTATGCCATCATCTTCTACATCCAGAATATCGGTCTGTCGATGGTGCCCGTACTCATCGGAAAGGTTATTCAGGAGTACGCAATGGTCGAGAGTGCAGAGGGTGTAACCTATGACTACACACTACCGATGACCATCTTCGCGCTGTTCGGTGTGATCTCAATCTTGGTTGCTGTTCTGCTCAAGTA
>JAFQFG010000161.1 GCA_017398695.1 Alistipes sp. | reverse complement strand
GATCGGTGGTGACCGTAACGATGCTCCTAAGGGCAAGGTATTTATTGATGGTAAAGAGATCATAGCATTTATCCCTATCTTGGATGCTGAGGGTAACGCAGTAGCAGGCGTAGCTTACGATCCTGCATCGGCAACAGAGGTTGGCGGCGAGACAGTTTACACTACTATCGTTGTTACAGCAGCAGCTGGTATGAACTGGGTTGCAAACGAGGTAGATAATGGTGATAGCTTCGAAGGCAAGACTATAAAGTTGGATACAGATATTATTTTACCCGAAGGAACAAATTGGGAGCCTATTGGTGACAATAGAACCGAAAAAGCTTTCTCTGGTACATTTGATGGTCAGAATCACCTAATCTCGGGTGCTAAGAAATCTAGTTTTGATGGTAGTGTATACGGCAGCCAAGAGGGATGGGGTATATTCTCTCTCCTCGATGGTGCTACAGTAAAAAATCTAAGGTTAGAAAACGAAGTTTTTGCATCATACACTGTTATATCTGGTACTGTTGCAGGTTATGCTCAAAATACTAATTTTGAGAACATTGAGATCAGCAACTCAAAGATTTCTGGTTATAATTGGTATACTGGCGGTGTTGTCGGCTTGGCAAGTGGCAATTGTACATTCAAAGATATCAAGTTGGATGAAACCGTTTCAGTAGGTTCATTGTGGGATTCCCACGGACAAAACACAGGAGGTATTGCTGGTGGTGTTAGCGGCAGTGGAACATATCTCATTGAGGATTGCGACATCGCTTGTGTTCTTGATGTTATCAACGACGTTACCTCTAATTACAAGTGGTATATTTACCGTGTTGCAGGAATGATTATTGGTAATACTAACACAACTGAAACTATTTATAATACTGTTGTTACTGCTACTGCAACAAATGTTACTTGTAAAAATGTAACCGTAACCTATGGTAAGTGGATGAACTATCACTACTGCGAAGAGTATGGAAATCGCGGTTGGGGTCGTGTTGAGGCATCTGACTATGTTAGCTTCGGTATTCCCGAAGATCATACACACAGTGAAGGAAAGACTCACTATGAATGTATTCCATTCGACCAGCTCTTCGGTGGAAGCTCTAATGGCTCTGGTCACTACCCAGTAAAAGGTCTTGCATCATTCGAAGGTGTAACCGTAAACTACCCTGCAGAGTACACTTGCTCCCTTTGCGGTAAGCAGCACAATGTTAAGTAATTGGCATTAATTTGCAATTTATGGATTGCGCCTCTCGATTTCGAGGGGCGCAATTTTTTTATAATAGGTATACCACCTTCGCTGAATAGGACGGCAGCCAACGGCAGAGAATAGGAGTGTGCGATGTGCGGAACAATCGAGCAACTTAAATCGAGAGAGACTTACCTGTGCTTCGCTTGGTGAGCCTCTACCTCCTGAAACAGCCCAAAGATTTGCAGAAAATAGGAGTGTGCGATGTGTGGAACAATCGAGCAACTTAAAATCGAGAGAGACTTACCTGTGCTTCGCTTGGTGAGCCTCTGCCTCCTGAAACAGCCCAAGCATTAAAAAGTACACGATACTCCGTATCGCTATTTTTTGTTATATATTCCTTTACAAACGAGTTTGTAGGGTATATAACAAAAAAAACATCAACAAACTTTGTTGATGTCCTTTTTTATGCTTGTAGCGGGAGAGAGACTTGAACTCTCGACCTCATGATTATGAATCATGCGCTCTAACCAGCTGAGCTATCCCGCCATGCCCTAAAAGCGAGTGCAAAGATAAGCGAAAATTTCTTTCATGCAAAATCTTTTTGATTTTTTTTCACAATTATTGCATCCAAACCGAGGTAAAACCCATACAATGGCACCGCTTTTGACCCATCAGCATCAAAAACAGACCAATGGATCAACTCCCACGGCTCAACAGATTTGTCACAGCCTTTGTTGGCACAGCAACTCTCTTTGCGGCTGTGGCTCTGCTTGTGGCACTCTCATACGAGATCCTGTGGGGTAGTCACACACACTTCTCACAATGGTATATGACCCTCCAACTCGCCGTATGTGCCATATTTCTGCTCGACTTTGCGGTGCGCATATCTGCCGAGGAGCACAAATGGCGCTTTCTATACCGCAATATACTGTTTCTGGTGTTATCGGTGCCTTACCTCAATATCGTCGAATGGCTCGGAGTACCACCACCGCGAGAATGGACTATAGTACTCACCACAATCCCCATACTAAGGATGTTGCTGGCTGTCTATCTTGTAGCGCAGTGGGTGGTCAAGGATGGCATAAAACGCCTATTCGCAGCCTACGCCTTCACATTGTTACTCTTCACCTATCTCTCGGCTCTGATATTCTACGACTTCGAACTCGGCATCAACTCGGGGCTACACAACTTCGGGGATGCACTCTGGTGGGCATTTATGAATATGACCACCGTCGGCTCATCGCTAACACCGATTACCGCCATTGGCAAAATCTTGGCTGTAATGTTGCCGCTGTTCGGGATGTTGGTATTGCCTCTCTTCACGGTCTACATCTCGAATATATTTATGCAGACAAAAAAGGACGATGCCTAAACACAAGCATCGTCCCTATAGATCCGAAAAGAGTCGGCAACTATTTCTTCTCCTTGAGCAGATCGCGAATTTCGGTCAACAATACCTCCTCCTTCGAAGGTGCAGGTGCCGGAGCGGGTGCCGCAGGCTTCGCCTCCTCCTTCTTGATAAGCTTATTCATCATCTTAACCATCAAGAAGACACAGAATGCCAAAATAAGGAAGTCGATGCACTGCTGGATAAACGCACCATAGTTCCAATAGATCGGAGCCACCTCTGCAGCCTTCTCAACAACACCATCTGCACCGGCCACAGCATTGACCACAGCATCGCCTGCCGAAGAGATTGCGTTACGGACAGCCGACAAATCGACTTTGAGGTCCGAGAAATCGGTATTACCCATGAGTGCACTGATGGGCGGCATCAAGATATCATTCACAAGCGATGTAACAATCTTTCCGAATGCTCCACCGATGATTACACCGACAGCCATATCCATCACATTACCCTTGACGGCAAAGGCCTTAAATTCTTTGATAAATCCCATAATTACTTTCTCCTTTAGTTTAAGTTGTTATTAGTAAATATTTAACTATTATCAGATTACTGTATCATAATCATCGGAGCATCGCTCTGCACATTGTCGCCCTCTGCTACAAGAACCTCGACAACCGTACCGGCATAGTCGGTGCTGATGGAGTTCTCCATCTTCATTGCCTCGAGAACAACAACCTCCTGGCCTGCCGACACCTGATCGCCAACCTTAACCTTCAGCGAAATCACACGGCCGGGCAGTGGGGCAGTAACAGCATTCTTGGGACCTGCAGCTGCGGGAGCTGCAGCCTCAGCTGCCTTCGGAGCAGCCTTCGGGGCATCGGCCTCAGCAACAATCTCAAGCATCGCCATGTCGCTCTGCACGTTGTCGCCCTCCTTAACCAAAATCTGCTTAACAACGCCCGAGAAGTCCGAAGTAATCGAGTTTTCCATCTTCATGGCCTCGAGAATCATCACCTCTTGACCAGCCGACACCTTATCGCCGACCTTAACCTTAATCGAGATCACTCGACCCGGCAGCGGAGCGTTAATCGTATTGCCCGTAACGGCCACTTTCTCCTCGACCTTCGCCTCAGCCTTCGGAGCTGCAGCCTCAGGAGCCTCAGCAGGCTTTTGAGCCTCGTAAGCCTTTACCTTGGTATTGGTCAAGTAGGTCTTGGCAACCATCGGGAACAACTCGAGCAACAGCACCTCCTTCTCGTTGGCAGCAAGCTTCACACCACCTGCCTCAGGGAGCTCGGGATTGGGCTGCATCTGATACTTCGATGTATCATAAGGAGTCTCCTCGCGCACGCCACAAATCTTAAAACGGAATTCGGGATCAATCTTGACCGGAGTATGTCCATACTCACCCTTCACAAGGCTCACAAACTGTGCACTCTTGGTTGTATACATTGCTCGGCCGGCCTTCTCATCCATAGCGCAGCTCACTGCCTGAGCACCCACAATCTGCGAGGTCGGAGTTACCAACGGGGGCAGACCCGCGCTCAAACGTACCGAAGGAATAAGCTCCATGGCGCGCGGCAAGATATCCTCTGCCTTGAGTTGCTGAAGCTGTGCAACCATATTCGAGTACATACCGCCCGGAATCTCGGCTTTCTGAACAAGTTCGTTAGGTGCGGGGAAGCCGAAGTAAGCCTCGATCTTCTGTGCGGCATCGAGCAGAGTTTCGAAATCATCTTTCGCTGCGGCTGCAACTGCACGGTCGAGTTGAGCCTCAACCTCGGCAGGAGTCGCATCCGTAACCGGATTAAACGGCTTCTGAGCAGGTTTGTCGGCACCGAATACAGACATATTGAGCTCTGAGCGGATACCCTTCAGCTGCTCGTTAATCTTTGCTACAGCCTCCATGTTGACACCGAGGTCAATACCGAGTTTCTGGCAGAAGAGGTAAACGAGTTCCAATGCAGGAGCACCCGTACCACCACCAAACCACCAGCAGTTGGTATCGACAACATCAACTCCGGCAGCGATAGCTGCATAGACCGATGCCAAACCATAGCCCGGAGTACAGTGAGTGTGGAAATCAACGGGAATGCCCGTCGCAGCCTTCAACTTCTTAACGAGCGCACTTACTCTCTGAGGAGGAATAAGTCCCGACATATCCTTGATGGTAATCATATCTGCACCGAGCGCTGCCAGCTGCTTAGCCTTGTCCACAAAATATTCATCGGTAAACACAGGCGCAGGATTCTTCTTACCCTTAAGCTTATCCCACAACGAAAGCTTCGGATATTTCGGGTCTACCGTATAACAAACTGCACAGTCGGCAATACCGCCATACTTCTTGACATACTTGATGGTCGACTTGACATTGTCTACATCGTTCAAGCAGTCGAAAATACGCATAATTCCAAGACCGCTCTCGATAGAGTTACGGCAGAAACCATCAATAATCTCATCGGTATAAGGAGCGTAGCCAAAGAGGTTACGACCACGAGAAAGAGCTGTGAGTTTCGAAACATCACCCACTGCTTTGTGGATGGTCTCAAGACGGGTCCACGGATTCTCACCGAGATAACGCATCACCGAGTCGGGCACCGCACCGCCCCAAACCTCCATAGCATAGAAGCCGGCATCTTTGTAGTAGGGTAGGCACTTATCAATCTGCGCCTGATTCATACGAGTCGCGAACGAAGACTGTTGTCCATCGCGAAGGGTCAAATCCCTGATTTTAAGAACTTTTGCCATATATCAAATTTTTAAGGTTTTAGCATTAATAAATACAATATATAAAACGCAAGCGGTTCCTCACCGTTAAACGTAATAACAAATATAATAAACAAAATCGAATTATTATCAATTCGGCTACTTTTTTTTCTATCTTTGCTCTAAAGTTTTACGTTTTTGTAACATTTTATAGGTTTCAACCACATTAACTCGTTTTGCGTAATGTTTGATTTGTCAAAATACACCATAATACTCAGACTTTGCATCTTGTGTGCCGCAATGCTCTTTTTCACCACCGAAGCTATTGCCCAACCCCTGACTCCCACCGAGCAGGACTCGCTATCGGCAGTAATCGGGCGTATTGTTGAACGTGAAATCAAGGGGTGTCGGCCAATCGTCAGATCGGTCGAAGTGCGCAAAGGAGCGCTACGCATCAACACATCCATAGGTTTATCGTATTACCCATTCCGCGAGAGCAACACCAAGACTCTATACGATTCGGTACGCAACATCCTTCCGGCCAAGTACCGCAAGGGAAGAGTAGAGATATTTACTGACGGCAACCGCATAGAAGAGTTTATACCATTGGCATACCGTGCCAAACCCAAAGGATACAAGCGTTTTACCAATCCATCCCAACAACCCCTGGTAGAACCTCTATCACGTGCATATCACCCCAGCGAAGGTCTTACGGGTCGGCATATCGCATTGTGGCAGAGTCACGGCAGATACTTCAATCAATCGGAGGCTGTTTGGAAGTGGCAACGCTCACGGCTTTGGCAGACTTGCGAGGATCTATTTACCCAGAGTTTTGTTCTGCCTTATTTAGTTCCGATGCTTGAGCGAGCCGGAGCAAATGTTCTGCTACCACGTGAACGCGATTTTAATCATCATGAAATCATCGTCGACAACGATGGTGGTGGCATATACTCCGAGCACAACGGCACCCATTCGTGGCAGAGCGACACCACAGGCTTTGCCCACAAGCGGCAATTTTACCTCGATGGTGAAAATCCGTTCCGCGAAGGCTCATCCCGCAAAATTAAATGCGCAAGCCCAAAAGAGCAACCAAGCCATGCCGTTTGGGGAGCAGATATTCCCGAGCGAGGTGAATATGCCATCTACGTATCATACCAAAGCTATTCGGCAAGTGCAGACGATGCCGTCTACACCGTGCGCCATCTTGGTGGCGAAAGCCGCTATCGCGTAAACCAGCGAATGGGTGGCGGCACATGGATATATTTGGGACATTTCATGCTTTCGGAGGGCAGATGTGACTCGATAGTCATGTTATCAAATCGCTCTGCACGCAAAGGGGGCACCATCAGCGCTGATGCTGTAAAGATAGGCGGTGGCATGGGCAATATAGCGCGTGTGCCATGCGATTCGTTACGCATCCCCGGAGTAGAATACGAGCCCATGACGAGTCAAATGCCTCGTTGGTGCGAAGGTGCTCGTTATTGGTTGCAGTGGGCAGGTTTTCCGGAGAGTGTCTACACTCCGCAAGAGTCGAAAAATGACTACAAAGACGACTACCAGAGCCGCGCCCACTGGGTCAATGCGCTTATGGGCGGCTCGGAGAGATTGCCCGATAGCGTAGGCTTGGCCATACCGATAGATATGGCTTTAGCATTCCATACCGATGCGGGAGTTACGACCGAAGACAACGCCACCATAGGCACTCTCGGTATCTTCTTCACAGGCGACAATAGCGGGCGATTTATGGGTGGTTCGAGTCGCTATGTTTCACGCGACCTGACCGACTTGGTAATGACTCAGCTCTCGAACGACATCGAAGCCAAGTACGACTCTTTATGGCGCAGACGCGGGATGTGGAACAGGTCTTATTACGAAGCCCGAGTACCGTGCGTGCCGACCATGTTGCTCGAACTGCTGTCGCATCACAACTTTGCAGATATGCGCTACGGAGCCGACCCTCGATTTCGTTTCACCGCCTCACGAGCCATATACAAAGCTATTTTGCGCCACCTTTCCACTCAATATGGCACGCCATATCGCGTAGCTCCGTTACCGCCAGAAAGTTTTTCAGCCGAGTTTTGCGGTGGCGACTCGGTGTTGTTGCGTTGGTGCGGTGTGCGTGATGAATTGGAGCCTACGGCCGATCCGGAACAATATATACTCTACACTCGCTCGGGGGATGGAGCATTCGACAACGGGCGTATCGTCGAAGGAGAGATGTGTGTGGTACGTCAACGCGAAGGCGAGATCTACAGCTATCGTGTAGCGGCACTTAATAAGGGTGGTGAGAGCTTCCCGAGCGAGACACTCTCAGTTTGCAAGGTGGCCGAAGAGCGCGGACGAGTGATGATCATCAACGGATTTAACCGTGTGAGTGCACCTATGACCATTCGAGAAGAGGGTAGAGAAGGTTTCCTTTGTGACGAGGATAGCGGAGTTGACTTCATCAGAGATGTGGCATATATCGGCCGTCAGAGAATCTACGATCCCGCTCTACGCAAAAGCCGCGACCACAACGAGGCTCTCGGGGCTTCGTACAGCGACTACGAGGGTAGAATTGCAGGCGGAAACACCTTCGACTATCCCGCTCTTCACGGTCGGGCTATTGCTGCTGCCGGCTACTCTTTTGCCTCGACAAGCGCACAGGCCGTAGAGGAGAGCTGGGTTACACTCAATGGATATGGGGCTGTAGATTTGATTCTCGGCAAGCAGCGTACAGTATCACTCGGATGCGGCCAGTCGGGATACGAATTTCATGCTCTTCCCAGAGCCTTGCAGCAAGCACTGCGCAGCTACTCGACAAGCGGTGGTGGTATATTCCTGTCGGGCAGTTACATCGCCACAGATCCGTGGCATGGAGCCGAGAGCGATGATGCCGACCGAGCATTCGTGCGAGAAGTGTTGCATTATGAATATGGAGGCAATGCAGCCACACGCAGTGGCAGGGTCACAGCAGCTCCCTCCCTGGCAAAAATCAAGGGCAACGTGCGATTTAATCAGGAGGTCTGCGAGAAGCTCTATACGGTCAATTCGCCCGACGTTCTGCGCCCCACAAATGGTTCGTACCCCATTATGCGCTATGCCGAGAATGGACGCACTGCAGGCGTAGCTTGGTCGGGGGATTACCGCACATTGGCTCTCGGTTTTCCATTCGAGAGCATCATCGACCATGCGGAGCGTGAGCAATTGATGAGTTCGATAATGGAGTTTCTGTTCCGCCAAGGCGGCACCGACTATATGAGATAATCTTGACAATAATATATACATGAATCACCCACATAATTTACGCACCATAGCGATGCCGCTCGGCATGGTAGTCGGAGCACTGTTCTGCCGACAGATAACCACACTCGAGGAGTGGTCACACGGGACGATTACCCCCGTGCTTATCTTTATGATGCTATTCCTCACATACTGCAAGGTCGATATGCGTCGCATGCGCTTGTCGTGGATGCATCTATGGTTGCTACTCATCCAATTTGCGGGGAGTGTCGGCATATACTGTCTGCTTCTGCCATTGGGTGAGGTTGTGGCACAGGGGGCGATGATATGCGTATTGGCACCCATAGCTATGGCCGCAGTGGTAATCGGAGGGATGCTCGGTGCCGACACCGAGTCGATGGCGGCATTTTCGCTACTCTGCAACCTCTCGACGGCTCTGGTCGCACCTGCGATACTTCACTTTGCCGGTGGCGAGGGTTGTAGCTTTGTCGAGATTATGTCGCGGGTGGCTCCGTTGTTGATTTTGCCATTTGTCGCAGGACAACTATGCCGATATGTAGCCAAGCCCGTGGCTCGCTGGGCTGAAGAGCATAAGAATGCGACATTCTACATCTGGCTCGTATCGCTAATAATTATCATCGGGCGTACCACCTCGTTTGTTATAGACCAGACGGCCGAGAATGGCGAACTTGAGATTATCATGGCGGCTATCTCGGCTGTAATCTGCATCTGTCAATTCGCCATCGGCAGATGGCTCGGTCACAAGTATGGTGATGCTGTGGCTGGAGGTCAGTCCCTCGGGCAGAAGAATACGGTGTTGGCGATATGGATGGCACAATCGTTCCTCAATCCGCTCTCGTCGGTTGCTCCGACAGCATATATCGTCTGGCAAAATGCAGTCAATTCGTGGCAGCTATACCGAGAAGAGATGAGAGATGAGAGATGAGAGATGTGAGATGATAAATAAGAGATGATAAATACTCCT
>JAFQFG010000160.1 GCA_017398695.1 Alistipes sp. | reverse complement strand
TTCGCTCTCGCAAACAGCTCAAGCAGGTGAATGAGGCCGATGCCGGTTTCAACGTGTTGGGCACACTTCGCTTTGCCGAGCAGACTATCGAGGATGATATGGTTGCAACACAAATCAGCAGCGATGTACGTCATTTGGTGGAACGGTTACCCGACGAGCAGCGTGAGGTTGTTATGTTGCGCTATTTCTCGGGTTTGAGTTTCAAGGAGATAGCCGAGCAAACAGATGTGAGTATCAATACGGCATTGGGCCGTATGCGCTATGCACTTATCAATCTGCGCAAGATGATCAAAGAGAAAAATATTGTTTTGAATTAGATTTTTGCAAATTCGGGCAATAATCTCATTGGGCGGTGCGTTTGTAGATTAGAAAACAATTACAAATAGAGCCTATGGGAGAGTTTGACGCGAATGATTCATTATGTTCTGTTAGCGATGAAGAGTTGCTCTTCTCAAAAGTAATATGTGGCGATCATGAACTTTTGTTCTTGGATGCCTATTTGGGAGAGATTCTTCGGAGTTAGCAATTTAGGGTTAATTTTTAAGGGGAGGAGCCTACTCGAGATTTCGGGTAGGCTCCGATTTTTTCGAAATCTATTTTTTGTTGGTGTTAAGTATAATCTTTTGGTGTTTGCCAATCTTTTGCTACCTTTGTGAATACAAACACCTTAAATGAGAGTTATGAGCGAAAAGTATGCATCCCCAAACGATATCAATCCGGATAATGAGCCGATGGTGATATGTCCGGAGTGTGGTGTTCCTGTGCCGGCAAGCATGGAGCGTTGCCCCTACTGCGGAATCCGTATGCCACGTGGCTGCCGTATGCTTGTCTATCGTATTATAGCCGCAACGATAGCTATTATTGTGGCAATTGTCCTGCTGATAACTTTGTTGTAGATGTGCGCTCGCAGGGTCGGCTCGGAGTAGAGGGGTGGTGCACACTCTCTGTTCGACGTTGCCCGACTCACAACCTCGATAAAACAAACAACGGCTCACTGTGAAATTCCGGTGGGCCGTAAAATCATCAAGCCCCATCTTTTGCCGGTCGGCCATTTGTCTGCCGCTCCCTTCAAAAAGATGGGGCTTGATGTGTCGTCCGACAAATCAAGCCCGGGTTAGGTTAGTTAGGTTAATGAGAAATGGGAGAACCCCATGTTTGTACTACAAAAGTAAGTGTTTTTTATTAAAAAACAAATTTTTCTTAGAATTTTTTACCAAAATACCCGCTTTTTGTTTTTAATTATAATTAAAAATTTTAATAACGTAAAAGATTAATAAAATTTTTAATAAACTTTTTAGTTGTTTACGGCCATTAAAGGCTGTTCGATTATCTCGGAATTGAGGTTTGGTTGATGTGATGAGATGTTGTCGGCTTGTTTTTGTTGCAAGGTCTCGGCTTGGTGGCGGCTGCGATAGACCGAAGGTGTTATTGAATACTCCTTTTTGAAGAGTTTGATAAAGTGTGAAGTGTTGGGAAAGGCGCACTCGTGGCCAATTTCCGATACGGATTTTGATGTCGATATCAGCAACAAGCGCGAGTGCATCAATCTTTGACGAATATACCATTTGTGGGGTGGCATCTCGAAATGGCGCTTAAACTCCTTCTTGAAGGATGTGAGTGAGCGGTTGCATATTTCGGATAGCTGTTCGATGGAGACGTCTTTGAACATGTGATTGTAGACAATCTGCTCGAAATTGCCACTTGCCACATCCATATTACGCAGAAGTTTACTCTTTAAGCAGCAATCTCCATGAGAGATGAGTAGATAGACCAATTCGGTGAGCTTGATATTCTCGGCGGTTTCGTCGTGTCGGAACAGCTCCTCGCGCAGATAGCTATTGGCGTTGATGAAGAAGCTCTTTGCCGCGTTCCATGCCGGCATTGAGACATGGTTGCGCGAACGACACCATTCGCAACTGTGATTGTTGTTAAATCGTACTCCGTAGGTGATGCTCAGGTGGGAGAGTATATGTTGCAGTGTCGCCGGTGTGTAGTAAAAGACAATCTCCTCGTAGGGCGCATCCTCTTCGCTGACCTTCTCAACGTGGTGATGCCCGATGCCCATGAAGCATATCTCTCCACGACTTATCGGGAAACACTTATCACCGTAGTAGATGTTTTTCGTTCCGTGCAGAATGTAGCCAATGGCGTAGCGCGACAGAGTTATTGATCCGATGTTGGAAGGAGACGAATCTACAAACTTTACGATTTGAGGCTGAGCCTCTTGGCTGGACTGATTTGTTGACATAGTATTATTTTTATAGGTTTATCAGCACTATTCTGTCGACAAAAATATAAAAATAATATTAAAAGATACAATAAATTATTGTATTTATCTCTTGTAATACCATTTACTCTATATTTCAATCCTTTCAGCCCATTTTAGGCAATGAATAGATGAAGAATGGTGAGGATGAGAAGGATAACAATCAACAAATTGCTCATTCCATCGCGCAGACGCAAGAGCATCACCGGACTTAAAATTGAAATGGGCAGTGCCACCAGCATAAATACTCCGGTGGTGGCCGAAGGAAGTGCGAAGGTTGCACACGCCACAACAAATGTAACTGCCGAGAAGGCGAGTATTGTGCGTGGGCGCATTGATGCCGAACGCCGATCTCCAATAAATGTCGAGATGCCACAGATGGCGATAAAGAGCAGCAGTCCCATCATTGTGAGGGCTATTACAGACTCCGAGCCCCAAAGGGTGTATCCGGCCGGCTCGACAACTGCGTCAAAAAGCTCAATGGCGGGCATCGGGAACTCTCCACCGCAGAGCCAATTTACATAACACATCGTAGCGATGGGGAGAAGTGTTCCCACAACCATTGTAACAACCTCTCGCCACGAGAGTCCAAACATAAATATAGCTATCGGCAACAGAGCGATAAATGTTAAAGATGGTGCATAAAATAGCGGAGCGATACCGGCACATATACCGGCCATGAAGGCGTAGTTAAGGTCTGTACCGTGAACATAGACACCGCATAGATGTCTAAACATCTGTGTTATGAAGTATGCAGATAATGCAACCGACAGCGAATCGGGTGCGATGAAGATGCCTCCGGCAACAATGGCATAGAGTGGAATTGATATGGTTGTTCGCGCAGAGTAAAGACTCAGTGCCGAGGTCATCTTTCCCACCATTATGGCAATCATCGCAACTACGCAACCCGACAGCACCCAACCCCAAATCGGGTAGTTCGACTGAAACAGATCGACCCAGACTCCGGGTAGAGCCGCTCCCCCGGCGATAAGCTCGTCGACGTAGGGCGCATTGGCAAAGCGGAGGAACGCTGCTGCAACAAGCATGAGCATCAATAGAATTGACACTGCCGGAGTCTGTCTGATAATTGATAATTGCATATCGCAAATATACAAAACACTTTTTGAAATTTTGTAATTTTCAACCCTCAGAGAGTCTCTTTTGGTCTTAATATAGGAGTAATATCCCGAAAAAATCGTATCTTTACACTATGTTAGAGAATTTTTATCAGACAGAGCTCTTAGAGGCGGGGTGCGACGAGGCGGGTCGTGGTTGTTTGGCGGGAAGTGTTTTTGCTGCCGCAGTGATTTTACCTCCCGATTTTCACCATCCGATGCTCAACGACTCGAAGCAGATGACCGAGCGCAACCGTAATATTCTGCGCGAGATCATCGAGCGCGAGGCGGTGGCGTGGGCGGTGCAGGAGGTGTCGGCTGCCCGCATTGACGAGATCAACATTCTGAATGCCTCGTTCGAGGGGATGTCGTTGGCTGTTGAGCAACTCAACCCCCAACCGCAGTTTTTGGCTATTGATGGCAATCGCTTCCGCACAAGGCTCAACATACCTTACACCTGTGTGATCAAGGGCGATGGAAAGTATGCCGACATTGCTGCAGCATCGGTGCTGGCAAAGACTCACCGCGATGAGTATATGATGCGTTTGGCTGAGGAGTATCCGATGTATGGCTGGGCAAAAAATAAGGGCTACCCGACACGCGAACACCGTTTGGCGGTGCGTGAATATGGACTTTCGCCCTATCACCGTGTGACATTCAACCACGAAATAGGGCAGTTGGAACTCTTCTGATTGGTTTGTCGAGATAAGCAGCGGGGCTGTCGCAACACATCGGTTGGACAGCCCCGCTTGTCGTTTGGCGGCTCTACTACAATCCGAATTCTGCCTTCAGCATATCGACAGCATCCAGACGCTCCCAGCCGAAGAACTCGATTTCGCGCTCAACCTCTTTGCCCTCACGCATCAGCTTCACCTTGCGGGTGTAGGGTCGGTTGCCGAAGTGTCCGTATGAAGCCGTAGCCTCGAAAATCGGATTCTTCAGGCCGAAACGCTTCACGATGCTGGCCGGACGCAGGTCAAAGAGCTTTGCAATGCGCTCTGCGAGCTCTCCATCGTTAATCTTCAGGTGGTTGGTGCCGTAGGTGTCGACATATACCGACAGAGGCTCTGCGATGCCGATGGCATACGAGACCTGTACCAAGACCTCGTCGGCGATGCCGGCTGCCACCATATTTTTGGCGATGTGACGAGCTGCGTATGCTGCCGAGCGGTCAACCTTCGACGAGTCCTTGCCCGAGAAGGCACCTCCGCCATGTGCTCCGCGACCTCCATAGGTGTCGACAATAATCTTACGACCGGTGAGGCCGGTATCTCCGTGAGGACCACCGATGACGAACTTGCCCGTGGGGTTCACGTGCAGGATATACTCCTCACCGATGAGGTCTGCCAAGCGGTCGTTTGCTCGCTCCAGACGAGCCTTGACGCGCGGAATAAGTATTGTACGAACATCCTCCTTGATTTGTGCCGACTCAACCCACTCGTCGTGCTGTGTCGAAACGACAATGGTGTGCACGCGCAGGGGCTTGCGACTCTCGTTATCGTACTCGATGGTCACCTGGCTCTTCGAGTCGGGACGCAGATAGGTCATCACCTTGCCCTCGCGGCGAATGTCTGCCAGCTCCTTGAGGATGACATGTGAGAGGATAAGCGTTGCCGGCATCAACTCGCGAGTCTCGTTGCAAGCATAGCCG
>JAFQFG010000159.1 GCA_017398695.1 Alistipes sp. | reverse complement strand
TCGAAATAAAATTCAAACAGCTTCTTAGTGTTTAGACCTTTTTTTATCTATCTCGACATATCATTAAACTTGTATGCTCCGTAATATGTCGCCAGATGCCAACGGCCATCGTTTGTCTTGGCATAAAAGATCAAACGATCACTCTTAACCTCCAATGTGGCGATATTCATGAATGTCAGGTTGGTACCATCGATCATCGTACAGCCGCTACCATAGGGATAGATCACATTCTTATCGCCGTTATTAATTGGGTCAAGGTTATAAGTTCCCAACGGAATAGCCAACGGATCACCGGGTTTCAATGGCTCCTGGCGATACAAATCGAGACTATAAGAGATATTACTATTCGTACCATGGCCAGGGCTCTTCAACGAGATGGTCAGTTGGAAATTGGGGTTATCGGAGATGGATGTGCCATAGTAATTACACTCGGCATACGCAGCTTTGCATGTCACATCCGGTGTAAGCTGGGATATAGAGTACTCCACAACTGCATCCTCACACGAAACGGTCATCGTTGTTTCGCGCTTTGCACCACTGTCGTTCGGCTCAATCACATAGCGCACCTCACCAATATTTTTGGTCACAAAGCTATTAACCCACGGTTGCGATGACTTAGCCACGATAATCGAATCCTGTGGGATATTCTTAATAGTGTAATACGATGAGTGCTCACCACCCAAGAAGTTAAAAGTCAGAATATCCTCCGAAACGGTATTCATCTTGACCGTTCCATCGTCAACCTCGCCTTTATTGTTATCGCACGCAGTCATAAATGTTGCGCCAATCACCGCAACCAATAAAAATAATCTCTTCATCTGTTGTATTAATATTAAATATATGTACGACAACAACGGCATTTATTGCCAATTATTGTCTAAACTAATTTTAATTCGGCCTTAATAGCCTCGATTTTTGCATCAAGTGCCGACTGCACAGCCTCGAACTCATCAACAGATGCCAACGGAGCTTTAACGCCAAAGTAGAACTTAATCTTGGGCTCGGTACCCGACGGACGCACCGAGACTTTCGTGCCATCAGCCGTAAGCCACTGCAACACATTGCTGTGGTCCGAAATACCCTCGATGGACGACTTCTCACCGCTCTCGACATCCAGCACCTCCAAGGTCTTGTAGTCGTAAATCTTCACTACGGGCGAACCACAAAGCGATTTCGGAGGATTAGCACGGAACTCAACCATCATATTCTGAATCTGCTCGGCACCATCCTTGCCCTTGCGTACAACATTCACCAAACCCTCGCGGTAGAAGCCATACTTAACGTAGAGATCCTGTAACCACTCGTAGAGAGTCATACCCTTAGTGTCGCGACACCAAGCAGCAGCCTCGGCAGCCAGCGAACAAGCCGAAACACCATCCTTATCGCGCACATAATCACCTGCTAAGTAACCGAATGACTCCTCGCCACCTCCGATATACTTTGTCTTACCTTCCTGCTCGCGGATAATCTTCGCAATGTACTTGAAACCTGTAAGACAGTCGTAAATCTTCACTCTAAAGTGCTCCGCCACAGCATCAGGCATGGTCGATGTCACAATAGTCTTAACAACATACTGCTTGCCATCAATCAATCCAAGCTCAGCCCAACGAGTCAGCTGATAGCTCATCAACAGCACCAATGTCTGGTTACCATTAAGCAATACGTATTCACCCTTACCATTACGCAAAGCCACTCCGATACGATCCGAATCGGGGTCGGTAGCCATTGCGATATCGGCACCCTCCTTGCGAGCCAGCTCAATAGCCATAGCCATAGTTTTGCGCTCTTCGGGGTTGGGCGACTCGACAGTGGGGAAGTTACCATCAATAACGGTCTGCTCCGGCACCGAAATTACGTTGGTAAAGCCAAACTTCTTGAGCGATGCGGGCACCAAGTTTACACCCGCGCCATGCAACGGAGTGTAGACAATCTTCAAGTCGTGATACTTCTTCACCGACTCGGGCGAAAGTGACAACGAGTGGATGGCCTCCAGATACTTCTCATCAAACTCGGCACCAAGAATGGTAATATTCTCCTTATTCTTACCGGTGAGCACCTGACTAACCTCGGTAATCTTCGCAACCTCGGCAATGATATTCTTATCATGCGGCTCGGTAACCTGCGAACCATCACTCCAATAAGCTTTATAACCATTATACTCCTTCGGATTGTGCGAAGCAGTAATAACCACTCCCGACTGGCATTTCAACTCACGAATAGCGAAGCTCAACTCGGGTGTCGGACGCAGTGCATCAAAGAGAAAAACCTCAAAACCGTTCGAAGCAAAGATGTCGGCAACATGCTCTGCAAACAGACGCGAATTGTTGCGGCTGTCATGTGCAATAGCTACTCTAATCTGCTCCCCCTCAAAATTCTTCTTCAGATAGTTTGCCAAGCCCTGGGTTGCGAAACCTACGGTATATACATTCATGCGGTTAGAACCAACACCCATAATACCACGCAATCCGCCCGTACCAAACTCGAGATCCTTATAAAAGCTCTCAATAAGCTCGTTTTTATCGTTGTCAATCAGATACTTAACTTGTTCTTTAGTCTGAGCATCATAATCTCCGGCAAGCCATGCCTCGGCTTTTGCCAATACGTTTTGATCTAAATTGTTTGCCATTTTATTATAAGTTTTGTTTATACCATTCTGTTTTTATCATCCAAAATTTCTATACACAAAGGTATATATTTTTTTTCAATTATTCAATATCAGCGAGTTAAAAAATCGGTTCAAAAAATCGCGATTGTTCTATATAAAAAAAAAGTAAATAAACAACTAAAAACGTATGATTTTTTAATAAATTTATTTACAACTTTGCATTGTCAAAACGAGGCAATCTTCGAGCCAACGTCGCAATGACGGATTTCAACGCTCGGGTCGCTGAATCAAGACAAAGATACATATACTTTTTGAAACTACGAAATGTTAGCAGCAAACTCAACACATAATGAAGTTTGGCAGAACTGCCTCGACCTTATACGTCAGCAAACCTCACAAGAGGAGTTCGCCAAGTGGTTCCTTCCGATTAACCCTCTGGAGTTCAACGGGACCACGTTGAGATTGTGTGTGCCTAACGCAAGTTATGTCAACGAAATCGAGAAGAATTACATGCCGATGATTCGTCCGATTATCGCACAGGTATATGGCCCGCAAACCCGCTTATTCTACGCCATCCCCAAGCAGGAGGTTGGCGCAGCTACGGCAGCAGACACTACGGCGATACCAAAATTCAACACTCCCGATTCGACTAACATCAAAAATCCGTTTATCATCCCGGGAATGCGCAAGATGGTTATCGACCCGCAACTCAACCCTCACTACACATTCGAGAATTTTATCGAGGGAGAGTGCAACCGTTTGGCTCGTTCGGCGGGTATGTCGATTGCGGTAAATCCGGGTAATGACACTCCGTTCAACCCATTATATATATATGGTAACTCGGGTTTGGGCAAAACTCACGTTGCGCAAGCTATCGGCCACGAGATTCGTCAGCGTCACCCTCACTTACAGGTGCTCTATGTCTCGATGAATAAGTTCCAGGCGCAGTTCCAGACCGCAACCAAGAATGGAGAGATTCCCGACTTTATCCACTTCTATCAGATGATAGACGTGCTTATCATCGACGACATCCAGGAGTTGTCGGGCAAACCGGGTACGCAAAACGCCTTCTTCAACATATTCAACCACTTGCAAATGTCGGGCAAGCAACTTATTCTCACTTCGGATAAGCCTCCCGTAGAGTTGAAGGATATCGAGCAGCGACTATTGACTCGCTTCAAGTGGGGTTTGTCGGCACAGATCAATGTCCCCGACTACGAAACGAAGATCAAAATCATCCGCGCCAAGGCTCAGCATATCGGAGCCACCATTTCGGATGAGGTTGTAAACTATTTGGCAGAGAATATCTCGGCAAACGTACGTGAGATTGAGGGCGCTCTCTCATCGCTTGTTGC
Organism: Alistipes sp.; assembly: GCA_017398695.1. Lineage (GTDB taxonomy): Bacteria > Bacteroidota > Bacteroidia > Bacteroidales > Rikenellaceae > Alistipes. The sequence continues at coordinate 5,593 of JAFQFG010000159.1, read as the reverse complement.
CAACACTTCGTTCCTCGGTCGCAAGATTACCACATCGCTGGCGAAGGATGTACTGAAGGTCTATGTCAAGCTGACACAGAAGGAGATAACCATCGACCACAACATCAAGACCGTGTGCGGATACCTCAATCTCGACCTTGAGCGTTTCAACTCGCCCGAGCGTCCACGTGATATCGCTCAGGCGCGTCGGATCGCGTGGTATCTTGCCAAGCAGCACACCAAGGCTCCGCTCACGAGCATCGGCTCGGCAATCGGAGGTCGCAACCACGCCACGGTGCTCCACTCGTGCAAGGCTGTGTCGAACCTTATCGAGACCGACAAAGTGTTCCGTCGTCAGGTCGAGGAGATTGAGAAGTTGGTTTTGGCATAGCAAAAACCAACTTTTTTATTTACAAATCGTGAATTGATTTATGGATCAGCCCAAGATAGAACGACTGTTGCGTCTGATGAAGATGCTGACGGCAAATGTGACCTACTCGGTCGATGATATTGCCGAGCGCCTTGGCATGTCGCGTCGCACGATTTACCGCTACATCGACACCTTCCGCGATGCTGGTTTCCTTATCAAGAAGAGCGGCGACTGCATCCGTTTAGATAAGGAGTCGCCTCATTTTAAGGATATTTCGCAGTTAGTCCACTTCACCGAGGAGGAGGCCGCAATCCTCAAGAGCGCAATCGAGAACATCGATGATACGAATCTTCTGAAACAGAATCTCAAACGCAAACTCTACTCGGTCTACGACAACAAACTACTCGCAGATACGGTCGTTAAGGGTAAAAATGCCTCGAATGTCCACTCTCTGCTCGATGGCATCGAGCAGAAACGGCAAGTGGTCCTGCATCGCTATCAGTCGGGACACGGGGGTAAGGTAAGTGACCGTAGGGTAGAGCCCTTTGCCTTTACCACCAACTACGTGCAAGTATGGTGTTTCGACCTGTCGGATGGAACGTGTAAGCTCTTCAAAACCTCGCGCATCGGTTCGGTCGAGATTTTAGAGGAGTCATGGCAGCACGAAACAGCTCATGCAGAGGCATTTATCGACATCTTTAGAATGAATGGCAAGGAGCGCACCCGCGTGCAACTTGAGCTTGGCATGATGGCCTACAACCTGCTTATCGAGGAGTATCCGCTTGCCGAGCGCGACATCCGTCCGCTCGATGACAACCATTGGTTGCTCGACACGGAGGTGGCCTCGATGCACGGAGTGGGACGCTTTGTTGCGGGGTTGCTTGACGACATCCGCATTATCGACTCGCCCGAATTGGAGGCGCATATCGACTCCTACTTGCGTAGATATTCGAAAAAGTAGGATATCGATATTGTTTTTTCGTTATAATTCCCTAACTTTGCGAAAATCGATAAACTCTACGGCTTATGAAGACTACTACCAGACGTTGTCTGCTGTCGTTGCTGGGGTTCTCGGCAGCACCGATTCTTACAGCCTGCTACGGTATGCCCTATTATGACGAGTATCTTGATATGCCATTTGATGGTTTTAGCGGAAAGATTGTGGATGTCAACACCCAAGAGCCGATCCAGAATATCAAGGTTCACTTTACGGAGCAGATTGACAGCACCAAAGTCGTGGAGCATAGCGCATTAACCGATGCCGAGGGAAAGTTCTCGTTCGACCACCACTTTAATCACGGAGTTATGGTATCGTTCAGCGATATTGATGGCGAGGAGAATGGTTTGTATCAAGATATGACCTTCAACATCAGCGACCTGAACAACGAAGATTGCACCTTCAAGATGTATCCCCAAGAGGATAATCAATAGCCACATCAAGTTCTGCGGAGCACAAATCTCGAGATATGGGCATTAAAATCGGATTGCGCAAACGCCTTGCGCTGGAACTTTTCGCACGGGAATACAGCGATTTAGCCCACAAGCACGACCTGAAAGTCCTCTTTTGGGAGTGCACCCTGCGTTGCAACCTTCACTGCAAACACTGCGGTAGCGATTGTCGTGCGGTTGCCGACACACCCGACATGCCGGCCGAAATCTTCCTCAAAGCCGTTGACACTATCACCCCACATGTTAATCCGCGCGATGTTTTGATTACACTCACAGGAGGAGAAGCCCTTTTGCGCCCCGACCTCGAGCAGATAGGAACCGAATTGAGCCACAGAGGCTATCGCTGGGGTGTGGTAACCAACGGAATGTTGCTCGACAAGGAGAAATTAGGGGCACTTATTCGTGCGGGACTGAGTTCCATAACCCTCTCCATGGACGGCTTTGCCGAGTCACACAACGCCATACGTCGCCATCCGCAAAGTTTCGATAGGGCAGTCGCGGCTCTGCGTGCGATAACATCCACCCCAAGACTCAACTACGATGTTGTGACATGCGTAACGCCCGATAATTTTGCACAACTTGCCGAGTTCAAAGAGTTTTTGATCGCAGAGGGATGCCGGGCATGGCGCATCTTCACAATCTTTCCGGTCGGCCGCGCAGCCGATGATGATTCGCTACAACTGTCACCGACACAATATCGTGAGCTGATGGAGTTTATCTCCCAAACACGAAAGGAGGGTCGCATCCGCCTCGCATACGCCTGTGAGGGATTCTTGGGCGGATACGAGGCCGAGGTACGCGACAACTTCTTTGGATGCATGGCAGGCATCGGCATTGCCGGCATACGCATCGACGGCTCTATATCGGGCTGTACAAGCATTCGCGCCCATTTCGACCAGGGAAACATCCACCACGATAATCTTTGGGAGGTCTGGAGCAGCCGTTTTGAGCGTTACCGCAATAGGGAGTGGTGTCGCAAGGGAGTTTGTGCCGAGTGTAAGGTATGGCGTTACTGCCACGGCAACGGAATGCACCTCTACAACGATAATGAGGAGTTGCTACTCTGCAACTATAACCGTCTGAGATAGCCCGCACTGCCAGGTCGACAGCACAAAGTTTACAAAAAAATCACTTTTTTATACATTTTTCCACGTTTTATTTTTTTTTTGTGTCACAAGTTGTCACAAAACAGCCGTTCCTTTGCACTGTAAACAAGAGTACAAACCTTAAAACATTACAATTATGGGAACAGCTTACAAAATCAGATGCAAGCACTGCGGAACGCAGTTTGACCACTATGCAGGCAGCGACTACGGCTCGACAATCGTCTGTGTCGGTTGCGAGAGTTTTGTCGAGACCGAGACGGCAATACGCTGTCCGGCATGTTTCAAAAAGCTCAACAACTCACCCGAAGAGTTCAACCAGCAAGTCGAGGTAGTAATGATGTGGGATTAAAAAAACGGCTTAAAAATTGTGTTTTTTGGGATTTTTCACTAACTTTGAGTGTTGAATTTACTTATTCGAAACGCTATGGCTAAACTCACACAGGGCGACCTCGCTCCCGAATTCCGCTCGACCACACAAGATGGCACAGCATTCACCCGCCAAGACCTGCTCGGAAAGCGCACGGTATTGTACTTCTACCCGAAGGACAACACCTCGGGTTGCACGCTGGAAGCCAAGAGTTTGCGTGACGGCAAGGCAGAGTTGGCTGCAATGGGATTCCAAATCGTGGGCGTAAGCCCCGACAGCGAGCGCTCGCACCAAAACTTCTGCTCGAAGCACGAACTGAACTTCACCCTGCTTGCCGACACCGACCACAGCGTGTGCGAAGCCTTTGGTGTGTGGGCCGAGAAGTCGATGTATGGCCGCAAGTATTGGGGCGTGGTGCGCACGACCTTCATAATCGACGCAGAGGGTCGCATCGAAAAAGTTTTCGACAAGGTAGAGACCAAAAACCACTACCAGCAAATCATCAATTCGTACAAATAAGAAAAAAAACAGATAAAACTATGGCAGAAAAAGTACAGGTAAACGCGGACAAGCTCAAAGTCTTGAACGCGGTAATGGAGAAGATCGAGAAGGATTTCGGCAAGGGTTCGATTATGCGCATGAGCAGCGATACGGTGACGGATGTTCCCGTAATTCCGACAGGCTCAATCACGCTCGACACCGCACTCGGAGTGGGTGGTTACCCCAAGGGTCGTGTAATCGAAATTTATGGCCCTGAGTCATCGGGTAAGACCACGCTGGCAATCCATGCTATTGCCGAGGCACAGAAGGCCGGTGGCATAGCTGCGTTTATTGATGCAGAGCACGCTTTCGACAGTTTCTATGCACAAAAATTGGGCGTAGATGTCGATAATCTTCTGATTTCGCAGCCCGACAATGGCGAGCAGGCTCTCGAAATTGCCGACTCGCTGATTCGTTCGAGCGCAATAGATATTATTGTCATCGACTCGGTGGCAGCCCTCACTCCCAAGGCAGAAATCGAGGGTGAGATGGGTGACTCGAAGATGGGTCTGCAGGCCCGACTGATGTCGCAGGCACTGCGCAAACTCACATCGAGCATCGCCAAGACCAAGACCGTCTGCATCTTCATTAACCAGCTGCGCGACAAGATTGGCGTGGTCTACGGCAATCCCGAGACTACGACAGGCGGTAATGCGCTGAAATTCTACGCCAGCGTTCGCATCGACATCCGCCGTGTGTCGGTAATCAAGGATGGCGAAGAGCAGCTCGGAACACGCACTCGCGTGAAGGTTGTAAAGAACAAAGTTGCGCCCCCGTTCAAGAAGGCCGAGTTCGACATTATGTTCGGTGAGGGAATCTCCAAGTTGGGCGAGATCATTGACCTTGGTGTCGATTTGGGAGTGATCAAGAAGTCGGGTTCGTGGTTCTCGTATGGCGATCGCAAGATTGGGCAGGGACGCGATTCGGTAAAGGATCTGCTCACAAGCGACGAGGCTCTGCGCAACGAGGTAGAAGCAAAGGTTCGCGAAGCAATGAAGGGTGGCAAGGAGTAAAATCCAATCCGCCTCTACAGAGAAACTCTGCAACAAGCCGCAATAGCGTGTATGCAATGCAGTATTAAGTAAAAACTCCAACTCGCAAGGTATATGGGTTTAGGTTACAGCGAAGAAGATGAGAGAATTATAGCCGAAAAATGGAATGAGCTACAAGCCTCATGCACAAAGATTTGCAAGAATGAAGAGGATCGTAACTTCATCCGCAGGGCATATTTTCTCGCAAAGGAAGCACATCAGGGAGTACGGCGCCGTTCAGGTGAGCCGTACCTCCTGCATCCTATTGCTGTGGCTAAAATCGCGGTGGACGAGATTGGTCTGGGTGTAAAATCTGTCGTTGCCGCTCTGCTGCATGATGTGGTCGAAGATACGGACTATACGGTCGAGGATATGGAGCGTATATTTGGCCACAAAATCGCCACGATGGTCGATGGACTGACCAAGATGTCGGGCGTGTTCAATGCCGAGACCTCGGAGCAGGCAGAGTATTTCCGAAAGGTGTTGCTCACTTTGTCAGATGATGTGAGGGTAATCTTGATTAAGATTGCCGATCGCCTGCACAATATGCGCACCTTGGGATTCATGCCCGTAAATAAGCAGATAAAAATCACTGGCGAGACATTCCACCTCTTTGCTCCGCTGGCACATCGTTTGGGACTTTATGCCATTAAAAGCGAGCTGGAGGATTTGTGTTTGAAATACCGTTTCCCCAAAGAGTACGAGGAGATTAGACTCAAAGTCGAACAGACCGAGCGCGAACGTAGTGAGT
>JAFQFG010000158.1 GCA_017398695.1 Alistipes sp. | reverse complement strand
GTTTTATTGAAGGACGGGGCATGAGTGAAATTTCGATACTCTTGGCGGGTCTGCCCCTTGTCACTGTGTTACTCGAAATAGGTGCTATCTCTTGTTGTATTGCTCTTTTGCGGCAGCACCTGCGGCAACCGCCTTATTCTTGATGTTTGTCCAATCGTAGTTGCGAATCAATCCCACAATTGTTGCATAGAGCATCAGGAAGCAGCTTACAGCGCAGAATACAAGTGCAGCAGCTACGAACAGACCAAGTTTGATGGCCAGACGTGCTGGTCCTGTGCCATCATCCTCGCTGGTCGTAGAGCCATCGCTCCATTTGGTGACAATATTGACAAATCCGATGCCCATGCCTGCGGTGAGCAGACCTCCCGAGAGCCACAAACCGATCTTCTCGACCGTGCCCAGGTTGTCGGCCTCACGACGATGACGGCTGATGGTGTAGCCACGCGGACGTGCTGCGAAGATGTATACCGGAATGAGCAACAGGAAGAAGAGATTCCAGAACTTGACGAAGTTTGCATCCGACGCCTTCTGATCAACCAAGCCCTCGACCTCCTCCAAGGCCATCTCCTGCACATCCTTGAAATCGGCCTTCTGGAGCTTCTCGAAGCGCTTGTAAGACTCCTTCATCTTCTTTTTATTGCTCTTAATTTGATCCTTATAGAAATCTTCAAGAGTGTTGTTGATGTCGGGATTTTTGAGATTCTCCTCGTTGTAAGCAATGCTTGCAACTGCTGTGTGGTAATCGTGCGCCACGTTACGTTGCTCTCTGTCGTACCACACTTTCAGTGATGCGAAGGGGTTGTCGCAGATGACAAACGGTTGCTCTTTGAGCGAGTCGAGATTGAGTTTGTTGAGCGGCTCCTCCTGCCAATTCTTGACCTGCTCCAACTTATCCTCGGCCTTCTTTACGTCACCCTGCTTATTGTCGACACACATCTGCAGAATAAAGACCGAGAGAAGTACTCCGACAATCACTCTCCAATTGAGCTTCCAATGGCGTTTGCGCGACCACTCGACAATCGCACGCAACTCAGCAACGCGCGAGTTGAATTCGGAATTGGGCTCCTTGAGGGCTGCCTCGGCCTTATTAATCAGCTCCTCCATGCGATCAACCTCTTCGGCAGTCGTGGGGTAGACGTTGTCGATATCGGTGTGGCCGCACTCCTTGTCCGCATCTTTTACGTGTGAGGATACGCAGGTAGCCTCCCATAACAACTCATACGCTTCATCGTTGGGGTCACCCTCTTGAGTGGCATTCTTCAGCTCTTCTGGATCAAAGGAGATGTAACCCTCCTCCTTGCGATTTTTTTTGTTCTCCTTCATAATAGATACTGTTTAGGTTTGTAGGAATTTGACACTTTTATCTATACAAAGCTATAAATCCGGAGAGTGTTTAACCTTTCATTGGGTAAAAAAAGTGTAATTTTTACTTTGTGAAAGGATCTGCTGACGGCTTCGAACGAAGAAGGGCGTGTCCAAACAGTTGTTGGACACGCCCTTTGAAAAATATCTGACTTAACGACTATTTCTCGTTGAGTGCTGCGTGAGCCGCTGCCAGACGTGCGATGGGCACGCGGAAAGGCGAGCAGCTAACGTAGTTCAGACCTGCATAGTGGCAGAACTCTACCGACGAAGGCTCTCCGCCATGCTCACCGCAGATACCGCACTTGAGGTCAAGACGAGTGCCACGACCCTTCAATACAGCCTCACGGATGAGCTGACCTACACCGTTGCGATCGAGAATCTGGAACGGGTCAGCCTTGAGGATACCCTTGTCGAGGTATACGGGCAAGAACTTCGCGATATCGTCACGCGAGAATCCGAGAGTCATCTGAGTCAAGTCGTTGGTACCGAACGAGAAGAACTCGGCAACCTCGGCAATCTGGTTAGCCGTAACTGCTGCACGCGGAACCTCAATCATTGTACCTACCAAGTAGTCGATCTTGTCGTTGCGCTCTGCGAATACCTCGTTAGCCACGCGGTCGATGATGTTCTTCTGGTAGCGCAACTCCTTGTGGTTACCTACGAGCGGAACCATGATCTCAACCTTGACGTTGATACCGGTAGCCTTCACGTTCATAGCAGCCTCGATGATTGCGCGAGTCTGCATCTCGGTAATCTCGGGATAGGTGTTACCCAGACGGCAACCACGGTGTCCGAGCATCGGGTTAACCTCGTGCAAGTACTCTACTTTTGCAGCAACAGCCTCGTAAGAGATACCGAGCTCCTCGGCCATCTCGCGCTGCTCCTTCTCGGTGTTGGGAGCGAACTCGTGCAAGGGGGGATCGAGCAGACGAACGATAACGGGATAGCCCTTCATCGCCTTGAACAGACCCTCGAAGTCGCCACGCTGCATCGGGAGCAACTTGGCAAGAGCTACACGACGTCCATCCTCATCATCCGCCAAAATCATCTCGCGAACAGCCTTGATACGCTCGCCCTCGAAGAACATGTGCTCGGTACGGCAAAGACCGATACCCTCGGCACCGAATGCGAATGCCTGCTCTGCATCACGCGGAGTGTCG
>JAFQFG010000015.1 GCA_017398695.1 Alistipes sp. | reverse complement strand
CGCTTAAGACGCAGAGCCGTCTCACCGGTCGAGCGTCGACCTCCAATGCGCACGACATACCACTGGTGAAGTCCCATTTCACGCTTGCGAGCCTCAAACTTATTGACGGGAAATAGTCGCTCGATCGCTACTACATCATACTCGCGACATATCTCATCTAGAGTCACATTGCCGGTCGTAAGCTCACCGCTGCGTGTCTTTTCGACAGAGAGAGCATCGGCCACCTCACTCGAAAACTTGACAGTCATCGCGTTGTGGGCGATATCCTTTCTGGAGAACATCTCGTTCACCTCCTTAGTCTCAACGCTTACCGCTTCATCAAAATCAGCCGTACAGCTTGCCAGCAGAAGCAGCATAGCGCCCAATAACAATCTACTTATTTTCATATTGTTACAATTAATATCTTCGTTTTGTTTCTAAAATGTCGATAAATATCGGCCAAAGATACTAATTTCTCACAACAAAGTTGTACTTTTGTTCAGTTTTTGGCAAAAATCATAAAACAATATATAGTATGGAGAGAGATAACTTAATTTTTGAACTTATCGCCGAAGAGCGCGGTCGTCAAACGCGCGGTATCGAACTTATCGCATCCGAGAACTTCGTTAGCGAACAGGTAATGCAGGCTATGGGCTCGGTGCTCACCAATAAGTATGCCGAGGGCTACCCGGGAGCACGCTACTATGGTGGCTGCGAGGTTGTTGACAAGGTGGAGTCGCTTGCTCGCGAGCGTTTGTGCAAACTCTATGGTGCAGAGTACGCCAACGTACAGCCCCATTCGGGAGCACAAGCCAATATGGCAGTATTCTTCGCCGTCCTCAAGCCCGGTGACACATTTATGGGACTTGATCTTTCGCACGGAGGACACCTTTCGCACGGTTCGCCGGTAAATATGTCGGGTAAGTTCTTCAACGCCGTGGGCTATCAACTCGACCCCGAAACCGGACTCGTGGATTACGACGCTATGGAGCAGAAGGCACTCGAATGTAAGCCCAAACTTATCGTGGGTGGTGCTTCAGCATATTCGCGCGAGTGGGACTACAAGCGTATGCGCGAGATTGCCGACAAGGTCGGTGCATTGCTGCTCGTGGATATGGCACACACCGCAGGTCTTATCGCTGCGGGATTGCTCGACAACCCCGTGAAGTATGCACATGTCGTAACCTCGACAACCCACAAGACCCTGCGTGGCCCTCGTGGAGGTATCATCTTGATGGGCAAGGATTTCGAGAATCCGTGGGGTTTGACCACTCCGAAGGGCGTTGTAAAGATGATGTCACAGATTTTCGACTCGGCCGTATTCCCCGGCATTCAGGGAGGTCCGCTCGAGCATGTCATCGCAGCCAAGGCTGTGGCATTCGGTGAGGCTCTCGACCCGAGCTACAAGGAGTATCAGTTGCAGGTTCAGAAGAATGCCAAGGCTATGGCAGAGGCTTTCGTCAAGCGTGGCTACAAGATTGTTTCCGGAGGCACGGACAACCACCTCATCTTGGTCGATCTGCGAACTAAATTCCCCGAATTGACGGGTAAGTTGGCCGAGCGTTGCCTCGTAGCAGCAGATATTACTACCAATAAAAATATGGTGCCGTTCGATTCTCGTTCGCCCTTCCAGACTTCGGGTCTGCGCTTCGGAACACCGGCAATCACCACTCGCGGTTTGAAGGAGAGCGATATGGAGGCTGTTGTAGCACTCATCGACCGCGTACTGCACGACCCCGAGAATGAGGAGAATATCGCAGCTGTCCGCAAAGAGGTCAATGCTATGATGGAGAACCGCCCGCTCTTTGCGTGGTAAACTCTATATTGCCGAATAAACAAATACGGACTGCCACTTTTAAGTGACAGTCCGTGTTTGCTTATAACGCAGCCCCGTTCTCTATTGCTGTTCTGCGAAGTATTTGTAGAACAACGGAATTGTCTCGATACCCTTATAGAATTGATTGAGCCCGTAGCTCTCGTTGGGTGAGTGAATTGCATCCTCTGCCAAGCCGAAACCGATAAGCAACGACTTGATGCCCAAAATCTGCTCAAAACCGCTGATAATCGGAATCGAGCCACCCGAATAGAAGGGTAGCGGCTTCTTGCCGAACGTATCAATAATAGCCTTCTCAGCAGCCTTATACGCAGCCATATCGGTCGGAGCCACGTAGGGAGCACCGCCATGCAGGAAACGCACATCGACCTTTACACTCTTGGGCGCGATAGCCTCAAAGTGTGCCTTGAAGAGCTCGCCAATCTTCTCGAAATCCTGATTTGGCACCAGGCGCATCGAAATCTTGGCCGATGCTTTCGAGGGGATAACCGTTTTGGTACCCTCACCGGTATAACCGCCCCAGATGCCATTCACATCAAGTGACGGACGTACACCGGTACGCTCGATAGTCGTGTAGCCCTCTTCGCCTTCAATATCGTCAATATCGAGCGAACGCTTATAATCTTCCAAACAGAAAGGAGCCTGGTTGAACGCCTCGCGCTCAGCCGGTGTCAACTCGCGGACATCGTCATAGAAGTGGGGTATCGTCACACGACCCTTGTTATCAACCAGCGATGACACCAGACGTGTAAGCACATTTGCCGGATTGGCAACCGCACCTCCAAACAAGCCCGAGTGAAGATCCTTATTGGGGCCTGTCACTTCAACCTCCATATAAGTTAAACCGCGTAATCCGCAGGTAATCGAGGGAGTATCCATCGAAATCATCGAGGTATCAGACACGAGAATTATGTCAGCCTTCAACAACTCCTTATTCTCACGACAGAAATCATAGAGATTTGCCGAACCAATCTCCTCCTCGACTTCGAGCATAAACTTCACAATACAAGGAAGCGAATCCGTAGCACACATCGCCTCAAAAGCCTTGGCATGCATAAAGAGTTGTCCCTTATCGTCATCTGCACCTCTGCCCCAAATTCTACCATCCTTGATTACCGGCTCAAAAGGCTCGGTCAGCCACTCCTCACGCGGGTCGACAGGCATCACATCATAGTGTCCATAAACCAACACCGTACGAGCTTCGGGGTTTATAATTTTCTCGGCATAGACCACCGGATTGCCGTTTGTCGGCATTACCTGTGCGTTATCGGCACCCGCCTTTACGAGCGATGCTGCAAGCCACTCTGCACAGCGCACCATGTCCTCCTTATGCAGTGAGGGCTGTGCACTAATCGAGGGTATACGGAGCAGTTCGAAAAGTT
>JAFQFG010000157.1 GCA_017398695.1 Alistipes sp. | reverse complement strand
TGCTTGCAGACTATCCCTTGCAAGGAGGAGGAAAAGACCCCGAAGGGGGATTAATTGTGAACCGACGAACGAAGCAATGGGGAGAGGCTGCTTGCAGACTATCCCTTGCAAGGAGGAGGAAAAGCCCCCGAAGGGGGATTACCCGACGCTGCGGAGCGAGAGCAGAGGGCAAACTTGTTTGCACTATGCCGAGCCGCGAGGAGGAAAAGAGTTTTTCACAAAAAACTCTTAATTGTGAATTGTGAATTGTGAATTATGAATTGAGAAACGGTCACTCTTCCCGTTTTGCACTATCCTTACGGATAGCCAATCCCTCGAGTAGAGCTCCTATTGGATCCGGTATTAGATACAAAAAAAGAGTGTCGACGCATTATCGACACTCTTAATTGAAATCTTCGATTGGGGGGCTTACTCTTCGTCGCCACCAACCAAGATACGTCCGCAGTACTCGCAAACGATAAGTTTCTTGCCCTGACGAACATCAGCCTGGCGCTGGGGAGGAATGCGGTTGTAGCAACCACCACAAGCGTCACGACGAACCGTAACTACAGCCAAGCCATTGTGTACATTTCTGCGGATGCGATTGTAAGCAGTCAACAGACGTTCATCAATCTTGGTTTTTGCCACCTCGGCCTTCTTCTCGAGCGCAGCTACCTGCTCGGCTGTCTCAGCCTCGATGCTGTCGAGCTCACCCTTCTTGGCATTGAGGTCCATGGTTCGCTCTGCTACCACAGCCTGAGCATCAGCCAAAACGGTTTTCTTAACCTTGATTCCACCGTTGTACTCCTTCAAGTGCTTGTCGGCAAGCTCGATCTCGAGTTCCTGATACTCAATCTCCTTGGTGATGGCATCAAACTCACGGTTGTTACGCACATTGTTCTGCTGTTCCTTGTACTTTGCAATAAGCATTTGAGCCTGATCTTTCTCGCGGCTGCGCTGCTTCGAGAGTGAGTTGAGCTCCTCGATCTCTGCCTCGATGTTGGCGATGCGGGTGTTCAGACCTGCGATTTCATCCTCCAAGTCCTCCACCTCCAAGGGAAGTTCACCCTTGATTTTGTTGATTTCATCAATCTGAGAATCAATCTTTTGCAACTCATAGAGAGCTACAATCTTCTCCTGCATCGAGTAATCAACCTCTGCTGTCTTTTTCTGTGTTGCCATATATCGTGTTAAATTTATTTTGTCAAATAACTTATCGGATTGCGAGAGCACTCACTCTTGCGAACCGCAAAGGTAAGTATTTTTTTTGATAAAATATCAAATAAAATTTCAATTGCGCAATATTCGCTCTCAAAATGTCCGATATCTGCCACTGTAAGTGCCCCGTCGGGGGTCATAAAGTCGTTATACTTGAGGTCGGCAGTGACATATATCTCGGCTCCGGCATTGCGAGCCTCACCGATAAGGAACGCACCCGAGCCGGTGCAAACTGCCACACGACTCACGTTCGGGGTTGCTATGTCGCTATGTCGCACGACCTTAGCCCCTGTAACCTCCATCAGCCTCTGCAAGAATTTCTCGGTCGGTATTGGCTCGATAAGTGTGCCTACAACTCCGAAACCGCACTGCTCTGCAGCCGCCGAGGGTTGCAGCACCTCGAGATTTTCGACTCCGAGCATTGCAGCCAAACGCCAACTCATGCCGTTCTCGGTGCTGTCGAGGTTGGTGTGACAGGCGTAAAGTGCTATGCCTTGGCGAATTGCTCGCTCGACGCAACGCTCAACCATATTTGCCGAGTTGAGTCGTTTGAGTGGGTGAAAGAGGATGGGGTGGTGGGTGATAATGATATCACAACCCTCACGCTCCGCCTCGTCCATCACTTCGTCAGTGACATCGACTGCCAGCAGAGCCTTGTGCACCTCATCGTTTGGTCGGCCGACGATCAACCCCGAGTTGTCGTATGACTCTTGCAGAGAGAGCGGCGCAAATGCCTCGATAATGTCGGTTATCTCTTTGATTTTCATTGTTAAAAGAGTGTTTGTTCGTAAAATGCAAAGAGAGGACGTTGTTCCTCCTCTTTCTTCTTGCGGCGGCGAGGCTGCTTCGGCTCGATAACCTTCACGGGACTCTTTGCCGGCTTGGCAGCACTCTTTGTGGCATCTTCAACGATACTTTCGGCCTGCTCCGTCATCTCCGAGCTCTCGGCTGGTTTCATCACCTCGACATTCTCGGTCAACTCCTCATCTGGCAGGGTGCCATCCTCTCCATGTTTGAGAATTTCGCGCACCTCGACAAGCATCGAGCGCACCGACTGCAACTTCTCGAGCAGAGCTGCATTGCGGGCAACACTCTCGGTGCCTTGTTGTTTCATTGCGCGTTTTGCTCCTTCGAGGGTCATACCACACTCCTTGACCAGATGGTATATCATCTTGAAGTTCTCGACATCCTCGGGGCGGAACATGCGGTTGCCCTTCTTGTTTTTCTTGGGGCGCAGGCAGTCGAACTTCGACTCCCAATAGCGTATGAGCGACTGGTTGACATCGAACATCTCGGCAACTTCACTCATCGAATAGTATAATTTCTCAGCCATAATATTATGGTTTTACAAATCGTTTTTGAGTATCCTTAATGAATTTGGGAACAGATTGTTGCATCTGTTGCCTATGCGCTTGGCAAACCCGAGAGCGCACCCTTCGCACTCGACCAGATTCAACCCCTGCTCAAAGTGCTCTGCCGGCACATCTTGTTTGCGCATATATTGCAGAGCGTCCTGCTTCGTTAGTGATGCACGAGCCACACTATTGCGATTTAGCTCTGCAAAGAATGCCAACGCTGCATCGGGCTTCAACACACCCTGAAAAATACGACCCATAGCCACTCCCGAGTAGATTACCGCGAGCGACTCGGCCAGATGCTTCACATCCTCATATCTCGATGTGTAGTAGCCGTAGCAGGTGTCGGCAACCTCCGCGAAGCGCATCTTCTCGGGGTGTTCGACCCACCGCGATAGCTCCTGGCGGCTCTTTCCGCCCAGGTCATTCATTATCTTACGACGAGGCTTGGGCGTTATTGGGCGATTGCCGATGGTGGCTTTGCGTGCCACGGCAGCGAAGAATCCCTCGCTCTGGGTGCGATGGGGATAGAATCTAAAGGTCTGCCATGCTCCCTCGCGACCGCAAACGACACCCCACTCCTCGGGGCACTCGATGTGTTCGGCCTCCTCGATCTCCGCACCGACACGCTCCGAGAAGGCTCGCAACGTGCCCTCATTCTCGTCGGTGTTGAATGTGCAAGTGCTGTATATAAGCAAGCCGCCGTCTGCAAGTGATGCCCACGCCTGATCAAGGATCTCGGCTTGGCGTGCAGCACACATCCTGACATTAGCCTCGCTCCACTCTGCGCGAGCCTGCTCATCCTTGCGGAACATGCCCTCACCCGAACAGGGGGCATCGACCGCAACGACATCAAACCAACTTTCGAATGTGGCGATATGGCGTGGCTCATTATTGGTTACTACGACATTCCCCACTCCCCACTTGCGCACATTGTCTGCCAGCACGGCAGCACGATTGCGCACAATCTCGTTCGCCACAACCAGACCCTCACTGCCGACAAGTGTCGAGTAGAGAGTGGTCTTGCCCCCCGGAGCTGCACACATGTCGAGCAGGCGTGCACCCTCGATATCCGCGTGTTCGAGAATGTGCCCTACAAACTGCGAGCCTGCCTCTTGAACATAGTATGTTCCGGCATTAAATCCGCAGTCAAGTGTAAACGATGGGCGCACATCGAGGTAGCGGCCATATCTGTTCCACTTCACCGGACAACCTTCGGGTTGAGCGAAGGGCTTGCGTGGATTCAGACGTATCGACGTGGGAACCTCACCAAGCAGTGAGCGGCATAACGCCATGCCCTGCTCGGCTCCCATATCGCGACATACGCGCTCGACAAATTTCTCGGGTAGTGAGATCATTGGGTTGCGTGGTTTTGTAGGGTTGCCACAGGCTCTACAACGAAGCTCTTACCTGCTCCAGCTCGGCACAAATGCGCTCGAATACAGCCGGATCGGCCACGAAATCATCGCTGTCTTTGTCGATGACCAGCACACGACCGTCGTAGATATTATCGATCCAATTGTTGTACTTCTCGTTCAGGCGCAAGAGGTACGACTCGTCGATGTTCTGCTCATAGTCACGTCCTCGGCGCTGAATCTGTGTAATCAGTGTCGGAACGCTCGCCTTGAGGTAGATCAACAGATCGGGTTTCGGAATCATGTTGGACGAGACATTAAAGACCTTCATGTAGGTTTGGAAGTCGCGGCCTGTCATCAATCCCATCTGATGGAGGTTGTCGGCGAAGATATGTGCATCCTCGTAGATTGTGCGATCCTGAAAAATGTTCTCTGCGCCATCAGCCAACATGTCGAGAGTCTGCTGAATACGTGCTCCGAGGAAGTAGATCTGGAGTTGGAATGCCCAACGGTTCATATCTTCGTAGAAGTCACCGATATACGGATTGTCCGTATCCTCGTAGTACGCTTTGGCTCCATAATGTTTGGTGAGCATCTCGGTAAGGGTGGTCTTGCCACTTCCGATATTGCCTGCAATTGCTATATACATCTTTGTTCGGGTTTTTATGGGTTTTTTCTGTGTTATTTCTTATCTGTTCAAATTCTCCAATCTCTCGCCATTTGCCCTGCGGACAAAAGCCTTGATTTCATCTACAACTCTACGGTCGTTGCTCAATCGTGGCACCTTGTTGC
>JAFQFG010000156.1 GCA_017398695.1 Alistipes sp. | reverse complement strand
GACGTTGTGAACGTCTACCACGCAATGAAGGAGGAAGACGAGGAGTAATTGATAATTGACAATTGATAATTGACAATTGATAATTGATAATTGATAATTAGGGTGGCAGCGCTACTTTTTCTATAAGTCTCCTATTGTAGACCAGTGATTGTCACGACGCTAAAACATCTTAATTGTTAATTGCCATTTTTTGCGATGCAGAAAAACGTAGAACAGGCAATCGAGGTATTGCGCAACGGCGGTCTTATACTCTACCCGACAGATACGGTGTGGGGTATAGGTTGCGATGCGACCAATGCCGAGGCTGTAGCCAAGGTCTATGCCCTCAAGCGTAGCGAGGATAAGAAGTCGATGCTTGTGCTCTGTGCATCGGCCGACATGATTGTCCGCTACGTCAATAAGGCTCCGGGCATTGCTTTCGATGTTATGGAGATGGCGACCAAGCCTCTGACGCTGATACTTCCGGGAGCTGTCGGAGTTGCTGCGAACCTTATTCCCGAGGAGGGTACGCTCGGAGTGCGTGTTCCCGACCACGACTTCTGCCAAAAGTTGCTATATCGCTTTGGTAAGCCGATAGTTTCGACCTCGGCAAATATCTCGGGTGAGGCAACGCCCAAGACCTTGGCGGAGGTGTCGCGTGAGATTATCGACGGAGTCGATTTTGTGGTCAATCCCCGATTGGAGGGTCATTCGACTCGCAAACCAAGCTCGATTATCGCCTTTGGCGAGGGTGGCGAGGTCAAGATTATTCGCGAGTAGGAGTCGCTCTGCGGATGCCTGCAAGGGCAATAAACAGAATCCCTATAAAGATAAATGCGGCCGCGCTAATGTTAGCGCGGTCGAGTTTTTCTTGGTGCCTTAGTAACGCTAATGCCGTGGCGACCACCGGCTGCAGATAGCGATAGAGGGCGGTGTGCACCGATGTCAGCTTCTCGGTGCCACGATAGAGCAGATACATCGGCAACACCGTGCCGAGCAGCAGTATGTAGAGCAGCTCGGCAAGTGCCGACATCGGTAGTCGCAGAAAAGGCGTGTGGGCAATGTACTTCCAAAACAGCGGAGCCGTAATCGCGAGCCCTATGATGTAGTACCAACCCATCACAACCAACGTGCCGAGCCGTTCGAGCTGAGGTTTGATTATTACCGTGTTGACCGCGATGGCAACCACGGCAACCAAGACCAAAGCGTTGCCATAGTTGCTGCTTCCGTGCGCAAATACAAATCCGTTGTCGAAGAGCAGGATGCCTGCACCGATAAAGGCGAATACGATACCTGCGATGCGTGCCGGTGCGAGGGGTGTGTGCGAGATAATCCGCGCAAAGAGGAGCGTGAATACAGGGCCGAGGGTCGATATTGTCGAGGCATCAATGGGGTTGGTGTAGGAGGCACCCCACAGCAGCATGTACATCCATCCGTAGACTATCAGCAACGACACGATGAGGATATTGCCGAAGTCGCGCCAGGTGATGCGGTAGGAGCGCTCGGAGAAGATGGCAAAGGGGACAAAGAACATCGCCGAGGCGAGGATTTGGAGCATAAATATCTGCCGAAAGTCGAGGAAGTATTTGGTCAGCGAGACAAAAAACGAAAAGTTGGCGCCAAAGAGCAGGTTGGCGCAGATCAAATCCCAATTATATTGGATTTTTCCCATTGTAGAGGAGTCTATGGCAAAGTGCATTCCAAAATATCTGCACTCAAACTTTATCTCTACTTCTCTTGCGCCTTGGGACAGAGCATATAAAATGGTCGGCTCTCAATCGAGAGCCGACCATCTATCATATTCCCCGATTAGGGGCGTTGTTTACTGCAACGGCAATACGCCCGAAGGAACGGGATAGCCATCGCTGTTTGCGGTCCAATCGCCACCCACGGCCTTGAGTTTGTTGAGCAGTGTGCCATTGGTCATCTCCTCGATAGTAAGACCCGATACATTCTCCAATGCAGCCGTACCACCATCACGGCCAATTCTGTTGTTTGCAAGATAGTAGCAGTTCTTAATTACAGGCGAATACTCCCACCAAGTTACACCATAAAGGCTGCCATACTGGTTGCCACTGCCCGAAACCATCGAGATATTGGCAACAGCGAGATTTGTGTAGCAGTTGTCGAATACCGACTTCTTGACATATCCCGCCAAACCACCAACGCTCGGCCATGACATCTTAGCACCACATGTGATAGCATCAACCAATGCTACGCAGTTTGTGACATTGGCCTCACCGGGGTTGGTGCCATTGCCGATACAGCCGACAATACCTCCGCCACAGCCATAACCGGAGCCATTTGGCTTACGAACAGTTAACGAACCTTTGAAAAGGCAGTTTTTGATATTTACAACCTTTGTACCTGTTGCAACGACCTCACCGACAATTCCTCCGACGTAGCAGAATGCCTCGATATTGGCGTAGCAAGCGCAATTCTCAATCGTACCACTTGATATTTTAGCAGCAATACCACCGGCGTGGGTCTCGGTCTCGGTTCCTATTATAGAATAGTTTGTCAGGATTACGTTCTTGATTGTTGCATTTTCGATTGACACGAACGGTGCAGCAGAACCCATGCTGGGTTTAATAGTCAAGTTCGAGATAGTGAATCTCTTGCCATCGAGCACGCCCCCGAATGAAGTGATAGGCAGGAACTCAACATTCTTCATGTCAATATTTGCTCCCAATGCATAGTGAGCAGTAGCGTAGTCTACATCGTCGTCGGCCTCTATCGAACCATTGCACAAGCCCGAGAGCTTTACAAGGTCATCAGATGTCTTGATAAGGTAAGGCGAAGCCTCGGTTCCCTCACCATCGAAGGTCTTGGTTACAACCTCCACCTGATTCAGATCTGAACGGTCCATTGCACGGCAACGAATACCGAAGCCCTGACCACCCTGCGTATAATCTTGTTTGCTGGGCTTTACGTTTCCACTGACGCGGATACAGTTGAGATTGTTTGCGGGAGATGTCGTATAAACAGCCCACATATTGTAGTTGCTGGCAAGGTAACCTACTAAGCCACTACCTCCATTACGGAAACCTTGATACGGAAGCCAAATAACAGCCTTTGATTCGGAACATTGGTAATACGAACCATAATTTGAAGGACCGGCAGTAAATGATCTACCTATCAGATAGGTCTCGATACTTGCCTGATCATCCACGCAATAGCCTGCGGGACAGGGGTCATTGTCCGACTTCTTGCTGACTACATCCGCATTCTCCGAGTGCCACAACTTATCGCTATCGTTGAAGGGGTGGTAAACGGTTTTACCATACCAAGTGTAGTTAGATCCATTTTTGTCGTATGTAGATTCACTTCCATTAGCCGCAGAGTAGCCGACTTTATAGAACATTTTGGGATAAGTCAGTGCTTCTGCATACGAATAAACGGAAGATGAGTATGCCAAATGTTGGTTATATACCGCAAATGCATACTGCACCGCTATGCGAGTATTGCCTTTGAATGCCGAAGAGTCGTTTCCTCCCGAGATTGAATTTGCACGCGGATAGGGATTCGGACGACCATACTGATAGTAAAGTCCCAAGGCATCAGATGCGTTCTGCGCCGATATACTCGAAGCCTCGGCAACAGTTGTAGGGGTGTAAGTCGCTCCGAGGTTGCGGTCGAGTATCGCGTAAACCTTACTCGGGGTGTGGATAGCCAAACGCGCAGGCTGGTCGGTACACCAGATGTGGTTATACCAAATAATCTTGTGCGAAGCATCCAACAAGGTAATGTGTGCATTACCCTCGGCATTGTTACCCTCATACTTGAATGAAACCATACCTGTAGCAGCATCATAGCATACGTTGTTAATCAACGAGGCGCTCTCGCTCCACGAAATGTGAGCATAAGCCACATTCTCGAGGTTGGCTGTGCCGTTGATCTTGCGTGCGGGGAACGAGTAGCTCTTTGCATCTGCACTCTGCGGTACGATGTAGCAGTTTGCTACGCCGGCAGAGCTAAGGTCTGTAGTAGCCGTAGGAGCCAAAGCATCAACATCGATTGCTGCCAACGGACGAATCGACGAGCGATTGACGGTGATGGTGTTCTGCGAAATGGTCGAGTACGAACCCTTGTCTGTCACAACGCAAATACTCAAATTATTGTAAGCACGGGGAGGTACTGCAAGGTAGAACGAAGTGGCCTCGCTGCTGCTCAACTGAACGTCCGTACATTTAGCGTACATCCAGTTGTAGGTAGAGCCATGGTTTGTGCCCGGGGTAAATACGGGGTTGGTAGCATCGCTAAGGTCGATAGTGCCAAGTCCCGAGAGAGCATCCCAGTTGTTCGAGTTGTCACGCAAAGCAATGTGCTTAACAACCTCGGTACCCTTGAGCTTAATCTCGATATAGCCGCAGAGGTTGCGGAAGCTGAGGTGACCGTCAACCAGGTGAGCGCACATTACGTTCTGGCCGTCGTCGAAAACCTGCTTCGAACCATCGAGAGTAACTGTGTTGATAAGAGTCTTGCTCAAGCCGCTCTCAGCATTGAAAGTATCACCACTTGCGTAGGGATAAACTGCGTACTTCGTACCGGACGGAACCGAGAAAGTAGCCGAAGCACCATCAACTGCAGTGGCAACGCACTCGGTGATAGTGCCATCCTCCATGATTGCACCGATAGCATCACCGGCACTCCATGTCATCTTACCGCCATTACCGCTATCGGTGAGTGTCGTGCGCGACTCTGCCGACTCCAAGCCTGCGGTAACCTCGATATACTCAAAATCAGAACCTGCAACTGCGCCATTAACATCGCCAGTCAAGTCCTCAGTACAACCCACTGCCAATACTGCGGCAACGAGCGTCAAAACCAAATTGTAGTACAACTTTTTCATAGCTTTCATCTCGTTTTAAGGGTTAAAATTCAGTCTCCTCGTCTTTGTCGAAGATCTCTGTTGATACGGCAAAGCCGTGCTCTACCGGTATCTCGACCAACATGAGGTCGGGAGCGACGTAGTGTTGTCTGTCGGTGCAGACCGTTTGAATGTGTTTCATAAAAAGTTAATAATTTTGGTTGTGTAAATATTTTGTAAATCTATTCTCAGTTTGAAAAATCCGGTTTGCGTTTTTTCTGTCGGCAATTTCTCGCTTTTTGACCATTAAGCCTGCTTTTTTCGAGAGTGCTGTATGCCCCTCTGCAACACGCTTTAGATCCCGCTTCTCTGCGTTTTTTTTCAGGTAAACCACAATAATTCCCGATTTGTCAGAGATTACTCCAAACGCATAATTATGCAAATTTATGGATAAATTCATTGATTTACAAATATTTTCTTAGAAAAAACGCTCGTAAAAGAGTGTGGTTAATCTAATCTTGTCGATGTTTGTAGGTGGTTTTTGGGGATCAATAGACCAAAGCCGCGTGCTTATTTAGTTTGCACCCACCCAACCTCCCTGGAAGGGAGGCGATTTCAGGCTCCTCGCTCCCCGAGGGTATAAAAACAAAAAATCCGATGGAAAACCATCGGACCTTTTGCTGTATCCCTCAGGGGGTATAATGTATTTGGTTTTATGCGCTTCAAACGCCTATTTCGCCACATTTGGTTCAACATAGGTTCCACCATTTTGTCGCATTTTGTCGCAATCGATTTAAAGGTCGATTAAGATGCGAAAACCATCATCTAATTGCAACTATAAGCTTGCTAGTTGACGACCTACTTCACGCAAAGCATCAAGAATCTCCTTCTCTCGTTTCTCAGAAGGTTTCTTTGTACCATAAATGTACTTTGATAGCAAACTCTTGTGCATACCGAGAGAACGAGCAACCTCCGATACATTTAGAATTGGAAATTTGCGGAATGCTACGCCAATAGCGTTTTCCTCGGGTTGTGTTCCATCGGTAAGACTTGATATGTGGATATCCTCATCAATCTCTGCCCAACGCACTGCATCGCCAAACTTGTTGATTTGGTAGCACTCACGCTGTGCTGGTGTAGCCTCTTTCAATGTGGGGAAGAACTCTAACGCCTTGCGGTACTCCTTCCCGCTATCGGTAACGACACATATATCGTTACCACAAAACGAAATTTTAACAATCTTCTCCATAGTTATTACTTTTTACTCTTTGTCGAAATAATCGTGCCAAGCTTTGATAATCTCCTGCTCGTACATCTCAACAAGCTGAGTTGCTTTCTTTAACTCTCTAGGTTTCAAACCTCTATTTTGAACTACCTTGCGAGTTGCAATTTCAATCTTTGCATCGTTACCTCCATACTCTATATGAACATGGATTGGCAGATGCTCATCAGAGTAGAAGAAAAATCGAAGTCCAAAAATCTCAAAAATTGTAGGCATACTATATATATTCTATCTCTTTTGTCTACGCAAATATAGGTCTAATTTTTTAGACCTCCAAATATTTGTGAAATAAATTTGCTGATTATCATTCAAAACAACCACGATACGCCATTGGTGCGCCCCAGGGCGGGCCGTTTAACTCATTGAGCAACAACAAAAAAGCGAGAAACTTTCGTTTCTCGCTTTCGTGCCCCTCCCCTCGGGGGGGGCACGAAGGTTGCTTGCAACCTCACCGAGGGAGTGTCGCAGTCGCCACTTGTGGCGGTGCGGGAGTACGACCGAGGTAACCCTCCCTAAATTCGAGTCCACTAACGGGGTAGATTGTTTTGG
>JAFQFG010000155.1 GCA_017398695.1 Alistipes sp. | reverse complement strand
TTGATGTTCTCTGCAGTGATAGCAGTGCCATCCGACATCTTGCAGTTGATGAACTCACACTTTGCTCTGCAATCTACACCATTGTAACCTACCTCAAATGTACAGCCGTTGAATACGGTCGGTGCATAAGGACGGCAGAATTTGTAACCGTTTCCAAAACCAAAGTAGCAGTTGTTGAATTTTGCCTCACCAAGAGTAGCTGCGTAGCTGGTCCAACCCTTGAAGGTAGAATTGGTAGCCTCAAGACCATTGTTTGTACCCTGGTCGCAGCTGATGGTGTAGGTAGTACCGTCGATAATTACATACTCAAGCACAACCTTACCTTGGTATGTGTCGCTATTGTGGTTGATGAAGATACCACGGAACGAGCCGGTAATCTTGATGTTCTTGATAATACCACCTGTGGTGCTGATACCCGAATCCCAAGTGCCACCTGCACCTGCGATATCCAGAACGTGACCACCACCGTCGATTGTCTGACCATTCTTCACGTTGATACCGGTTGTACCATAAGCATTGCTCATGCCTGCGGGATCAATCTTAACATCTTCCACGAGTACAACATCCTTACCTGCCTCGAGAGCAGCAACCAAATCCTCGCTGTCCTCAACAGCCGATGCACCATCGATAATTACACCCTCAGAAGTCTGCGAGTACTCAACACCATCAATAATGAGTTTACCACTACCATTAGCGTTGTAAGCAGCACATACGAGGTTACCGAAGCGGTTGGTGTTGATTACATAGTTGTTGTTGGCGATCAACTCACCCTCGAACTTGCAGTTAGTGAAGGTTACAGGCGAATTTGCCTCGCTGTTCATCCAAACACCTGCGATACCACCGATCTCCTGTACATCAGCCTCAGCCTCAGCAGCGTAAATCTCAACATCACCGGTGCATACGCAGTTTACGAACGAGTTGCCATAGTGAGCGATACCTACGATACCACCAACATCGCAAGTCGAGCCCTTAACATAGATATTCGACTTCACGTTGCTTACAGTGTGGCCACCCTCGCCCATAAAGCCGATAACACCACCGACATAAGAGCGGTAAGCTATACCATTCTCAACCGAGTTAGCATTAACGTAGCTGGTATCGTCTACATCAACAACGATGCGATCCCAGTTAGCATAAGCGTTGCGACCACCAACGGTACCAACATACGCCATACCGTCAACCTCAACGTGACCCTTCACGGTGATGTTCTGATACTTCGAAGTGTAGGGCGAACCTGCAACAACACCAGTCCCTACGCGGCCTTTAACCTGAGCATTCTCAACAACCAAGTTCTTAATCACGCCTTCGGTAGTGAAACCAAACAGACCTACATAGTCATTACCGCTTGTAATAACGAGGTTCTTGATCGAATAACCCTGACCATCGAATGTACCCTGGAACTTATTGGCGCTGTTTCCAATCGGAGTCCACTCTTCACCTGCAAGGTCGATATCGGTAGTCAACTTAATGGTCTTACCCTTGAATGTCTCGGGAGCGAGAGTCTCACCTGCGCGAGTCGAATTCTGCGATGCCGATGCGGTAAGAGTTCCGTTAGCTGCAGCTGCAATCCATGCGAGGTGGTTGGGAGTGCTTACAGAGTAAGTCTTGGTCGGCTCATCGTAGAAAGGAACGGCCATAGTACCATCCCATGTCGAACCGAGGTCACCATCAGGAGTACCGTCGATTACGATGTTGAAGTCAACCGAGCTGGTCAAAAGACGACCCAGGATGTTGGTACGATAGTTACGCTTGTAGTTAACTGCGGGAACCTTAACGGTGTTGATGTCGTCCGAACCCTGACGTACAACAAACTCCAACTCGGTTACGTCAGCATCACCATTTGCCAAGATGTAGTTGGCTGCGAGGTATGCGTAATCTACGCTGTTAACAGTCAAGTCGTTGCCCGGAAGAGCATTGTAGTCGAAGTTAACAACTGCAGTGGTCTTATCCTTTGCCTTACCCGAGAAGAGCTCGAGGGTCTGGTTTACTCCCGAAAGAGTAACCTTGGTCTTGTCGATAACGATACCGAGAGCCTTTGCAGCATCAACATCAGCCTTGGTTGCACCGAGGTTGATCTGTGCGAACGGACGGCGGAGAGTTACAGTCTTAACATCGGGACCGGTAACAGTGATAGGCTCCAATACGTAGAATGCATCGAACTTCTCGTCATTCGAGAGAACGGTACCGCTGTAATCTACGGTTACAACACCATTCTGACGATCGAAGGTGTAGGGAGCATCCGAGTGCTGTGCCCAGAAAGCGATCTTGTAGCTCTGACCCTTAACGAGGTCGAGAGTTACGGTAGCGTGATTGTCGATCACCTCTACGTCATTCTCGTAGGGATACGAAGCGAAGAGCTCACCAGCATCATCATAGATAGCGTAGTTCAGCTCGTTTACCTTCGAGCCATCGCCTACCAAAGCACGGCTCGCCTCGATGGGAAGATTGGCGGTGAATGTCACCTGAACCTTACCATCATTTCCGTTGTGCGAAATTTCCTCCTTCACACAACCTGCCATCAACAGCACCGCTGCCATGGCAAATAGGAAGATTTTTTTCATAAATGTTTTAGAATTTAAGTGTAAAAAGTGTAAATATTAAAATTGTATTTTTCTATTCTTAATCGCTCTCAAATCGCACAATACTCGTAACACACTGATTTATAGCAAATTACCCCCCCCCAAGCAGTTTGGGAGAGGTAATTGTTCGATTTCATCTGCAAAAATAGTGTTTTTCGTCTGTTTTCAAAGCGTTTTTGTTGATTTTTTTCATTTGTATCAAAGATTTTTTATATAACCGCTTGGTTGAATTTTTGCAAAAGTCGACATTAACTACTCCTACTGCCATTATGTTATTATAGGAGTGCAGAGGGGTGTAATGAGTGCAACAATCGCAGACATACGGTATAAATTTTGTCTTTGGTGTATCACGATACGCCAAAATTATTACCTTTGCGAGAGCAATAGTGTCGATTTATAAAACGATGAGAGTATGAGAGATTCTGTCGGACAAAGATTTTTGGTGGGTTTGAAGGAGTATCTCCTTATGGCATTCGGTATGTTTATCTATGCCTTCGGTTGGATTGGTTGCATCCTGCCCGCAAACTGTATGGGTGGTGGTGCCAGTGGTGTCAGCCTACTTATTTATCACGCGATAGACGGGGCGATGTCAATGGGAGCAATTCTCTTTATTATCAATGCTATATTGCTGATTATCGCAGGCTTTGTCGTTGGGTGGAGATTTGGAATCAAAACCATCTATTGTATTGTGGTTTTATCGGTTGCGATGAGCCTATTGCAGGAGTTGATTCCGGCCGGTGTGGATTTGTTCAACCTCGACAATCGTCTCTTCTCGGCCATCTTGGGTGGTATATTTGCGGGTATCGGTGTGGCGATATGTTTCAGTCAGGGAGGTTCGACCGGAGGTACGGATGTCGTGGCGATGATAATCAACAAATATCGCAAAATCAGCTATGGACGTATCGTTGTCTTTTCAGATTTTGTAATTATTGCTTCGGCGTTATTTGTCAGCGACCTCGGTATTGACGGAGTAATCTATGGATATGTGTTTGTGGCGGTATTCGGATATACGGTTGATATGATTCAAGCCGGAAACAGCCATTCAAATCAGATATTTATTGTCACCCACGACTATAAGGCTATGGCCGATGCGATGCTCTACAAGGCCAATCGCGGAGCTACGTTGCTGGATGCGCAAGGTTGGTATTCGAAGGAGGAGAAGAAGATTGTCATGGTGGTCTGCCGCAAGCGCGACACCTCGATGATTCTCAAGATTGCCAAGTCGGTAGACCCCGATGCCTTTATCTCGGTAGGCTCGGTGATGGGTGTCTATGGTAAGGGTTTCGATGCTCTCAACAAGGTCTGATAGACTTGCAACACCTTTCACCCCAAGCCTTATTCGTTCGAAAATATGCCTCGCTATGCCGATATAGTGCTCCCACTCTATCAGCCGACCTACACATTTGAGGTCGCAGATGGGTGTGACCTGACGGTGGGCGAAGCTGTGGCTGTGCAGTTTGGCCAAAAGGCGGTGTATACGGGCATCGTATGGCGCATTCACAACGAACGCCCCACAGCCAAACAGATCAAGACGATATCCCAAAAGTTGTACGATAAGCCTCTGCTCTCGGCTCGACAGATGGAGCTGTGGGAGTGGATTGCCGACCTCTATATGTGCACACTTGGTGAGGTTATGCGCGTAGCTCTGCCGGCACTCATCAAGCCCCGCGGAGCCGATGAGGAGTCGTTCGAGCATGAGCAGTTTCGACCCCGTACACTCCATTTTGTGACCCTATGTGGCGAGCTTGCTGCCGAGGAGCGTTCGAAGATGGAGCGTCGTGCACCGCGACAGTACGAACTGCTCACACAGCTGGAGTCGCGAGGTGAACTTCGTCGTGCGGAGTGCGATGCAGCAGCTCTTGCCGCCCTGCGCAAGAAGGGATTGGTCGAGCTCGTGGAACGAGAGGTTGAGGGGTGTGTAGAGTCGGAGTGTCAATACGCTCTGCCCACCCTCTCTGAATGCCAGCAGAAGGCCTACGACCAAATTGTACACAACTTTACGCAGGTACAGACCGTGCTGTTGAGAGGAGTGACCGGCTCGGGCAAGACCGAGATATATATGCACCTCATAGCCCGCACATTGGCTGCCGGTGGCGATGTGCTCTACCTGGTTCCCGAGATAGCGATGACCTCGCAGCTGCTCGCCCGCGTAAGGAGAGTTTTTGGCGAGAGGGTAATCCCCTACCACTCGAAGCTCACCAACGTGCGACGTGCCGAGATCTACAGCCGGCTCAACCGCTCCGAGGGGGGCGAGTTGGTGCTTGGTACCCGCTCGGCTCTCTTCCTGCCGCTGCACAATCTGCAGCTCGTAATCGTCGATGAGGAGCACGACTCAAGCTACAAACAGACCGAGCCGGCACCGCGCTATCAGGGTCGCGATGCAGCGGTGATGCTGGCTCATCTACACGGTGCAAAGTCGCTGTTAGGCAGCGCCACACCCTCGATTGAGAGCTATGTGCGTGCCGCTACGGGTAAGTACCGCGAGGTGGTGCTTGCGGAGCGTTATGGCGGAGCACAGCTGCCCGAGGTGATTGTGTCGGACACCATACGCGCAGCCAAGCGCGGAGAGCGCAAATCGCACTTCAATAAGATTATGCTCGACAAAATCGAGGAGCGATTGGAGCGTGGTGAGCAGGTGCTTCTATTCCAAAACAGAAGAGGCATGTCACCATACGTTTCGTGCGGAGATTGCGGCTGGACGGCCCGATGTCCCCACTGCAACGTATCGCTTACGCTACACAGCGGAAGCCGCCTGACCTGTCACTACTGTGGGTATAGTGAACCCCTGCCTCGCAGATGTCCGGCATGCACGACTGCCGAGGTGAAGCCTATGGGCTTCGGCACCGAGAAGATTGAGCAGGAGATAGCAACCCTCTTTCCCGAGGCTCGGGTGGCTCGTCTCGACCGTGATACCGTTACCTCCGAGAGTGCCTGCAATCGCATAGTCGAAGCCTTCGAACGGGGCGAGACCGACATCATGGTTGGTACTCAAATAATTACCAAAGGATTTGATTTTTCGCGAGTTACGCTTGTCGGAGTGCTCAATGCCGACAACCTGCTCAACGCGCCTGACTTCAGGGCTTCGGAGCGAGCCTTCCAGACCATCATGCAGTTTGCCGGCAGGGGAGGTCGAGGTGCCGAAGCCGGAGAGGTGGTCATCCAGACGGCCGAGCCCGACCATCCCATATTGCGACAGGTGATGATGGGCGATTATGTGGCCATGGCACACGCGCAGGCTGCTGAGCGTCGAGCATTTCTCTATCCGCCCTACTCTCGTCTTATAGGCATCACCATGCGCTACCGCGATGCTAAGTTGCTGCATCGTGCCGCCATTGAGTTGGCGGAGCGACTGCGTGGCCGTTTTGCACGAAGGGTGCTGGGGCCCACCATTCCGCCTGTCGACCGTGTGCGCGGAGAGCATATCGTCGAGATTATGCTCAAGATTGAGAGCGGAGCCTCATTCTCGCGAGCCCGTCAGATTTTGCGTGAGATTATAGCCGACCTCTTGCAACATCGCGACTATCGCCATATTGTGACTATATGCCATGTCGACGCTTCGTAATATCATTACCCACATCACTTCGCTACTCTATCCCCGAGAGTGTGCCGCATGTGGCGACACGCTTACTCAGGGCGAACAATTTATCTGCACCGCCTGTCGCTTCCGCATTCCGGTAACAGGCTTTGTCGAGCAGGACGAGAACCCCATAAAGGAGCGTTTAGCTGCTCTGATGCCCATAAAACGAGCCTCGGCTCTCTTTTACTTCATCAACAACAGTGATTGGCGTCATTTGGTTCACGACTTCAAATTCCATGGTCGCTGGAGATATGCCTACAATCTCGGAGTGTGGTTTGGACACGAGTTGCTCTCGAGTGGACTCTATGACGATGTGGAGCTTATCATTCCCGTACCGCTTCACGATCGCAAGCTCCTGAACCGCGGGTATAATCAGTCAGACCACATCGCCTATGGCATCGCCTCGGTGCTGGGTGCCAAGGTCGAGCGCCACGCTTTGGTGCGCACAGTCAACAACAGAAGCCAGGCTCTGCGCAGCCGCAACGAACGATGGGATAATGTTGAGGGCATTTTTGAGGTGCGCCACCCCAAAAAGCTCTCCGGCCGACACGTCATGTTGGTCGATGATGTGATCACTACCGGAGCAACAATACTTGCCTGTTGCGAGGCTATGATGGCTGCATGTCCCGACATCGAGGTGAGTGTGGCGGCGTTGGCGGCATCGCAAAAAGAGTTCGGATTTGATAAGTAACCAAAGCTCGGGCAACCAAAACTTATCTCAACTTTTCAACACCACGAAAAACCCCTCAGAGAGCACTGCGTGCAGATAATTACCAGAGGTAACGGGTTTTTAACAGAGTTGTAAACATTGCAGCATAGCGTGCGTTTGCTCGTTCGCAAATCTTTGCATACATTTGTTGTTCGAATTTAGAAACTGATATGGCAAAAGATTTCAAACCATCATCGCGTAATCGCGAAGCATACGAATCGCTCACCGATGTAACCGCCATTGTTCCACCACAAGCAATCGAACTTGAGGAGGCGGTGCTGGGAGCGTTGATGCTCGAGCGTGACAGCATTATCACCGTCCAGGAGTTCATCACCCCCGATGCTTTCTACACCGAGGAGCATCGCCTGATATATCGTGCCATCGAGGAGCTCTCGGCCGAACTGAAGCCGATAGACCTCTTCACTGTCTCTGAGAAACTTAAGTCGAAGAAGCAGCTCACCAAGGTTGGAGGTGCTACCTATCTGACTCAGTTGACCCGTAAGGTCGGCTCGGCAGCCAACGTGGAGTTTCATGCTAAGATCGTGGCGCAGAAGTATGTCCAGCGCGAACTTATACGCTCGGCAACCGAGATTCAGCGTCGCTCGTATGATGAGGAGACCGATGTGACGGAGCTCATAGGCTTTGCTGAGAGCGAGATCTTCAAGGTGGCCGAAGGTCACGTCAAGCGTTCGGTGCAGAATGCAGAAGATGTCCTCAAGCGCACAATTCGTCAAATCGAGGAGGCGAGCAAGAGTGCCGGAGCCTTCAACGGAGTCCCCTCGGGTTTTATGTCGCTCGACCGCATAACTCTCGGCTGGCAACCCTCGGACCTTATCATCGTGGCAGCACGACCTTCGATGGGTAAGACTGCATTTGTGCTCTCGATGGCTCGAAATATGACTGTCGAGCATGAGAATGGAGTGGCTTTCTTCTCGCTCGAGATGTCGGCAACGCAGTTGATGATGCGTCTTGTCGTTGCCGAGACCGGACTTAGCAGCACCGACATCCGCAGTGGCCGCCTCACGCCCGAGCAGTGGCGTCATCTTGAAACCAAGGTCAAACCGCTCGGCAATGCACCCCTATTCATCGACGATACACCGGCGTTGTCGGTCTTTGAGTTCCGCTCGAAGGCTCGCCGATTGAAGATTCATAACGATATAAAAATCATCATTATAGACTACCTCCAGCTGATGACCGGAACCCAGGATTCGAAGGGTAACCGCGAGCAGGAGGTGGCATTCATTTCACGTACATTGAAGGCCATTGCAAAGGAGTTGGATGTCCCCATTATCGCCCTCTCGCAGCTTAACCGTAGTGCCGAGTCGCGTGGTGGCTCGAAGCGTCCGCAGCTCTCTGACCTTCGTGAGTCGGGAGCCATTGAGCAGGATGCCGACATCGTGGCATTCATCCACCGCCCCGAGTATTACGGATTTACGCAGACCGAGGATGGTTTGCCTACAGCCGGCATGGCCGAGATTATCCTGGCTAAGCACCGTAACGGAGCCGTCACCGATGTGCAGTTGCGATTCCTCAAGGAGCAGGCTCGATTTGCCGATATCGACACAGCAGACATCCCGCTCGGTGGTGGAGATATGGCGGCATCAACGCATGGTCTGCCACAGCCACAGCAGCAGTATGAGGATTACGCCAGCGAGGTGGTGACCGGTGGCAATGCCCTCGGCTCGATGCCCAACGAGGAGTTCGGAAACATCGGTGCTCCCGTAAACTTCGAGGATGCACCATTTTAGTTGGAATTCACAATTCACAATTCACAATTCACAATTGTCAATTATCAATTGTCAATTGTCAATTGGCCAAAGGCCAAACTAACCGGGAAACAACACTGAAAAGATGTTTGTCAAGACCTACGCAGGAGCCATTGTCGGCATTGATGCCGTGACCGTCACCGTTGAGGTGAATCTTGCCGAGAGCGGACTCGGCCTCTACCTTGTCGGATTGCCCGACAACGCAGTAAAAGAGAGCGAGCAACGCATACGTTCCGCCTTCGAGAACACCAATCTGCGCATGACTGCCAAAAGGCTGGTGGTCAACCTCGCACCGGCAGACCTTCGCAAGGAGGGTGCTGCCTTTGACCTTCCTATTGCTGTGGCGATACTTGCAGCGACCTCCCAGGTGGTGGATGAGATGCTCTCTTCGACAATGTTTGCCGGAGAGCTTGCACTCGATGGAGAGGTGAAGGCCGTAAAAGGTATCCTTCCGTTGGTTGTGAAGGCTCGCGAGGAGGGCCTCAAGCGTGTTATTCTGCCCATCGACAATGCGACTGAGGGTGCAGTGGTCGAGGGTATCGACATTATAGGTGTGCGCTCCCTCGCAGAGGTTGTGGGCTATCTGAATGGCGACATCGCGATTGAGCCAACTTTGAGCACCAATGTTGTGGAGGGTCTGGAGAGCCTCAACCGCTATGCCGAGGACTTTGCCGATGTGAAGGGTCAGGCTCAAGTCAAGCGTGCGCTTGAGATTGCTGCTGCCGGAGGCCACAACGTCATCATGATTGGAGCTCCCGGCTCGGGAAAGACTATGTTGGCTCGCAGACTTCCCTCGATACTTCCCCCGATGACCCTTGATGAGGCTCTCGAGGCTACGAAGATTCACTCTGTGGCAGGCAAACTCGGAACTTCGGTGGGTCTGCTGACCAAGCGCCCCTTCCGTGCTCCGCACCACCTCACCTCGCAGGTGGCGCTCATCGGAGGTGGTCAGTCGCCACAGCCCGGCGAGGTATCTCTTGCTCACAACGGAATACTCTTCCTTGACGAGTTGCCTGAATTTGGACGCAATGTGCTTGAAGTGTTGCGGCAACCCCTTGAGGATAAGACCATCACTGTTTCGCGTGCGAGATATAGTGTCGAGTACCCGGCCAACTTCTCGTTGGTGGCCTCGATGAATCCCTGCCCTTGCGGATACTACAACCATCCGACCAAGGAGTGTACCTGTCCGCCCTCGGCAGTACATCGCTACCTCTCGCGCATATCGGGTCCGCTGCTCGACCGCATAGATATCCACATCGAGGTCACTCCCGTGCCCCTTGCAGAGATGATGTCCGAGCGTCAGGAGGAGTCGAGTGAGGTTGTACGTCAGAGGGTTATGCGCGCACGACAGATTCAGTCCGAGCGTTTCCGCGGAGTGGGCATCCACACCAACTCGATGATGAATTCGAAGATGTTGCGTGAGTATTGTCCGCTCGATGAGCGTTCGCGTCTGTTGCTCGAGAGGGCCATGGCGCAACTAAACCTCTCGGCTCGAGCCCACGACCGCATTATCAAGGTTGCACGCACGATTGCCGACCTGGCCGGTGAGGAGAATATAGGCGTTCGCCACATCTCTGAGGCTATCACCTATCGCTCACTCGACCGTGAATCGTGGGGCCGATAACATAACGGCAAGGCGCAGACAAGGGGTGAGCCAACAAGAGGGCAGCCAAGGTCAGGCACAGATGGAGATAAATCGCAAATAAAGGTACAACAGTGCGAAGACTGACAGCCTCTCCTATATTGTCCAGGTTTCGCCCGAGCGCAGAAGGTCATCCACGCAACGAATCTTGCTTGTGGAGCGTACTTGCTCGACTTGCTCACTGACCTTACGATCGTAGACCGCATCCTCTGCTACCGAACGGATAACTCCCAAAGCTACCGGATAGTCCGGATACTTCATCGCGGCCAACATCGAGTGCAACGTGGTCTCCTCGGTGTGGGCATCGTGAGTCAGCACATCGTCAATGGTGTAGCCACCCTCGCCTACGGTGACAACTTTCAGACGCATATTTTCGAATACCAATCCCTTGTTGCGCTCCGCACCGAAGAGCATCTTCTCGCCATGGCGCAGAGTGATGGTATGCTCGGCTCGCGTAGCCTTGTCGCCTGCAAAGAGGGCATGGGTCTTATCGTTGAAAATCACGCAGTTCTGCAACACCTCCACAACCGACATACCCTCGTGCTTGGCGCCCTCCACGAGGCACTCTTTGGTGAGCATAACCTCCATATCGACCGAGCGGGCAAAGAACGTACCGCGGGCTCCGATGACGAGTTCTCCCGGATTAAAGGGTTTCTCGACCGTGCCATAGGGCGAGGTTTTGGTAACCTTGCCAAGCTTCGATGTGGGCGAGTACTGACCCTTCGTAAGGCCGTAAATCTCGTTATTGAAGAGCACTACATTGAGGTTGACATTGCGACGTATGGCGTGGATAAAGTGGTTGCCTCCGATGGCAAGCGAATCGCCATCACCGGTCATCACCCAGACGCTGAGGTCGGGGTTTGCAACCTTCACTCCCGTAGCCACGGCATTGGCACGGCCGTGGATGGTGTGAAATCCGAAGGTGCGCATATAGTAGATAAATCGCGACGAGCAGCCGATGCCCGACACGAAGGTAAACTTGTGATGCGGGATGTTGAGCGCATCAGCAATTTCGGGCAGTGCACGCTGCACGGCATTCAGAATGGCATGATCACCGCAACCCGGGCACCAACGCACCTCCTGGTCGCTCTTGAAATCGGTGGGTGTATATTTGTACTCCATATTATTTTTGCTTGCCTACTTAACGATTTAACAACTCCGAAAACTTCTCCTTCAGTTCGACAATCGTGAAGGGTTGACCCTCCGTTTTGTTGAACTGCTCGAGGTGCAGACCCTCAAACCTCTGACGCAGGTAGGAGGCAAACTGACCCTCATTGAGCTCGCAGACCACAACCCTGCGGAAACGACGAAGCAACTGCTCGGCATTGCGTGGCAGGGGGTTGATGTAGTTGAAGTGGGCGAGTGAGATGCTCTGACCCTCGCGCTGCAGCTGCTCGACAGCAGTATGCAGATGTCCGCGAGTGCCACCCCAGCCGACAACGAGCAGTTCGCCCTCATCGGCTCCGAAGAGCTCTTGTTCGGGAATATAGTCAGCCACACGTGCCACCTTTGCAGCGCGTGTGTGTACCATCTTCTGGTGGTTTGCCGGATCGTGTGAGATAGAGCCGCGCAGAGCATCCTTCTCGAGACCTCCGATGCGGTGTTCAAGCCCCTCTGTGCCGGGGAATGCCCAGCCACGTGCCAACTTCTCATCGCGTGCATAGGGCATAAATCCGCCCTCGGGAGCCTCGTTGACCACCGGAGGAACGATGGCCGGATAGTCGCTCATTGAGGGTATGCGCCACGGCTCCGAGCCGTTGGCTATAAACCCGTCGGTGAGCAGCACCACAGGGGTCATGTGCTCCAGAGCTATCTTGGCAGCCATAAAGGCGTAGTGGAAACAGTCGCTGGGCGAGGATGCCGCCACGACAACCGTGGGACACTCTCCGTTGCGGCCATAGAGAGCCTGCATAAGGTCACTCTGCTCGGTCTTGGTCGGCAGACCTGTCGAAGGGCCGCCACGCTGAACATCTACCACAACCAAAGGCAACTCAGCCATCACCGCAAGACCCAACGCCTCGCTTTTGAGTGATAGTCCGGGGCCCGAGGTTGTCGTCACCGCCAAGTTGCCGGCGAAGGCTGCACCGATGGATGTGCAGATGCCTGCAATCTCATCCTCGGCCTGCACGGTCTTTACTCCGAGGTCTTTACGCTTGGCAAGCTCCTCGAGAATGACGGTTGCGGGAGTGATGGGGTACGAACCACAGAAGAGCGGTCGCCCACTCTTCTCGCTTGCGGCACAGAAGCCCCATGCCGTAGCCACATTGCCGTTAATCGAGCGGTAGGTACCCTTCTCAAGCGATGCGGGGGCTACGTACGTATTGGCAAAGGTGTGGGTGTTGGCTGCATAGTTATAGCCCGCCTCGATGGCACAGATGTTGGCCTCGGCAATGGCGGGGTTCTTTTTCGAGAATTTCGAGGTCAGGTAGCTCTTGGCATGCTCCTCGGGGCGGTCGAACATAAAGAAACAGATGCCCAAGGCAAACATATTCTTGCACTTGACGATGCTCTTATGGTCGAGTCCCGTCGTGGCCAGAGCTTCGCGAGTCATCGTTGTGATGGCCGGCACGACCACGTTATACTCCTCCAACCCAAGCTCAGCTATGGGATCATCGCTTGCGAAGCCCGCACGGCGCAGGTTATCCTCGGTGATGCTGTCGCCATCGAGAATCACCGTGGCACTACGCTTGAGCCATCGGCGGTTGGCCTTGAGTGCTGCGGGGTTCATCGCCACCAACACATCGCAGTAGTCGCCCGGGTTATCCACGGGGTGCGAGCCAAAGTGTACCTGAAAGCCCGAGACGCCCGCCACCGTACCTTGCGGTGCACGTATCTCGGCCGGGTAGTCGGGGAAGGTTGAGATGCCGTTGCCAAGGAGAGCCGAGGTGTCCGAAAAGAGGGTACCGGTGAGCTGCATGCCGTCACCCGAGTCACCCGAGAAGCGGATGACCACATCCTCGGCCGTGCGAATATTCAGATTGTCCATACTATCTACATTTGTTTGGAGAACAAAGATAGAAATAAATTCAAAATTCAAAATCAAGAGGGGTAAAAAATATACTCTTTTTTTCTGCTCACGGTTTGGTGTCGTGCAGCCGGTTTTGCCCTCGGTGCTCACTTTGCGGTGTCGGGCAACAATCAGCTGACCCCTTTAGTCGGCCGCCACCTCGTCTAACGTATGGGAGGGGTCTGTTTGCCGGCCGATAGTCGTCAGATATTGGTTATCTGCTGATTGATTGGGGGGGGGTGTTTGGCTGATGGCCACTTGCTCTGTTTTCTATTGCTCGCGAGCAAAAGGATGTAACTACACAGCTAAAAAAATCAAAAAATATTTTGAAAATAGATGAAAATCACTATTTTTGCAAGTGAAATCGAACAATTACCTCTCCCAAGCTGCTTGGGGGGGGGTAATTTGTTATAAATCAGCAACTTGCGAGTGTTGGGTGGTTTTTGGGAGAGATTTTAAGAGTCGGAAAACACGAAATATACATAATTTTAATACTTAAATTTTCAAAAGTTTATGAAAAAATCTTCTCAGTTGTCATGGCAGCGGTGCTGTTGATGACAGGTTGTGTGAAAGAGAACATTTCGCACCATGGAAATGAAGGCAAGGTGCAGGTGACATTCACCGCTACGTTGCCGATGCAGGTTGAGATTAGCCGTGCCGGACAGGCTGGTGAAATCGACGAGATTGTCTATGTTGTTTACAACGACGAGACTCCGATGAAGAAGCTCACTGAAGGAGTTCTCGAGGTGACCAACAAGACTGCAAATCTCAACCTCGAGCTTATCAAGGGCGAGACTTACAATGTTGCATTCTGGGCAGCTGCCAACAGCGTTTACACATTCGATAAGGATGCTGCAACCGTTGAGGCTGACTACTCGAATGTTCTCTCGAACGACGAGACCCTCGATGCTTTCTATGCAGTTGTTCCCGGCATGACCATTTCGGGCCCTGTGACACAGCAGGTTAAGCTTACCCGTCCGTTCGCACAGATCAACCTCGGTGCTCCCGAGCAGGAGTTTGACAATGCTGAGCTTTTGGGTGTTGAGGTTAAAAAGTCGCAGGTTAAGTTTACCGGTGTTGCTAACCAGCTCGACCTCTTCTCGGGTGAGGTTTCGGGATCGGAAGATGTTACTTTCAAAATGAACACTCTGCCGACTGAGGTTTTGACCGTTAACGGAGTTCCCTACAAGTATGTTGCATTCAACTATGTGTTTGCAGGCGAGACCGGCGTGGCAGATTTGACCTATACTCTCGCAGGCGATTCGAAGGAGCTCGCATCGAACACCGTTCCCGCGGTTAACTTCAAGCGTAACTATCGTACCAACATCCTCGGTCGTCTGATTACGGGTACTGCAGGCTTCGATATCACCATCGAGCCGGGTGATCTTCCCGATTATAGCAATGTAGTAGTTTGGGATGGTAAGACCCTGACCGAGCCTGAGGAGGAGAATGGTGTCTTGAAGATTGATGCAGCTTCGGATATTGCATGGCTTTCTGCAGCCGTAGGAAACAGACTGCCTTCGACTCTTTCAACTCGCGCAACTTATAGCCTGAACGGTAAATCTCTTGAGTTGGTTGCCGACCTCGACTTCGGTGGCTATGAGCTTATTCCCGTAGCAAGTGCAACCGGTATTACCTTCGATGGTAAGGGCCACTCGATCAAGAATATCGCTTATGGTTTGGGTGTAAACTACTCTACAATGTTCGAGATTGTAAGCGGTACATTCAAGAATATCAACCTTGAGAATGTAAAGGCTGTTAATGAGAATAACAACCGCGTTTCTGCTCTTCTTGGTTACTATTGTGGCGGTACTGTTGAGAATGTACACGTTAAGAATGTTGAGATTAAGGGCTCGCAGAAACTTGCAGGTTTGATCTCTTTGATTACCGAAGGCAGTGCAACTATTAAGGATTGTTCGGTAGAGAACCTTAAAGTTTCTCCTTCAGCAATCGATCAGGATGGTGGATTTATTCAGTCTGCAGGTTTGGTAGGTTATATCACTACAAACAAGGCTACAATCACATTTGAGAATTGCGAGGTTAAGGGTAATATTATCCTTAACGGCGAGACTAATATTTATCCGACCGATGAGGGTATGTGGGGCTATTATAGTGGCTCATTTGTTGGCTCGATGGGTTCGTCAGCTCTGACTGCTGCTGATGCCTCTACTATCAACTTCAATAACTGTAAGACTGTTGCCGTACAGGCTACTCCCGCTTTGATGGTTAGCCCCCGCGCAGGTGAGTTCTGGGGTGATTGCACTACTGCCGGCTTCTCATACTTGACAAAGGCTCCTATGGTAATCAATGTTGATGGTGAGCAGTATGTTTACAAGACTGCATCGCAGAAGGCATTGGAGGCAGCTATCGCCGAGGGTGGCGAGGTAGAGTTGACCGAGGATGTAACTCTTACAACAACCTTGAATATTGATAATGATGTTGTTCTTGATTTGGCTGGTCATACAATTACCGGTCCTGCTGAGGCTCGCGATGCTGACGGCAACAGAATTCATGTAATTGTAAATAATGGCAACCTCACCATCGAAAATGGTACAGTAAAATCTAACGCAGAAAATGGCGGCAGCGCAGTTTATAACAACGCTAATGCAACCTTGACAATTACCAATGTATCTCTAGATGGTGCTCCAATTGTAGATGGCAGTTGGCCTTCTTATGCTGTCAACAACTATGGTAATTTGACTATTAACACCGCAACAATTAATAGTTATCACGGTGCTATTGCTACTGGCGGTGATGGTGTTGCTGTTATTAATGATGCTACTGTAGATGTTGGTCAAAGTACTCAGACCAAGCAAACAAGTTGGGCTCTTTATGTGTTTGAAAATGGAGAATTGACCGTAAACAACGGTACTTTCAAAAACACAAAGAATGAGAATAATAGGGTTTACGGCGGAGGTTATATTTGTGCTACAAGCTCTAAAGAAACCATTATAAATGGCGGTACATTTGATAAGACTGAGGGAGATAACAACGGTTCTGGCATTTACTACAAATGCAGTAACTTGATAATTAAAGGTGGTACGTTTGATACAGACGACGTAACCGAGCATCTGGCTGAGGGTTATGCCGTTGTTGAGAAGGATGGCAAGTATGTAGTTGTTGCTGACGAGGTTGAATTAGTTGCAAGTGAGACTGAACTTCAGAATGCTCTTGCTGCAGGTAGTAGCATTTTGCTTTATGAGGATATCAATGTTACAAAGCTCGATTTGACCGCTCTTACAAATGATGTTGTAATTGATGCTAACGGCAAGACTATCACAACTGCTAGCAACTATGGTGTTCAGGTTAAGGCTGGCAAGAACATTACATTGAAGAATGCCAAAGTTGAGATGACTGTTGAGGGTAACTATATTACCTATGCAGCAGGTTTCAAGGTTGAGAATGGTGATTATCAAGGCAATACCATCACATTGAAGGACTGTGAGATCAGAATGTGTAATACAGACTGGGCGTATGCAGTAAATGTGCCTGCAAGTGTTAAGAATTTGAACTTGGTAATTGATGGCTGTACACTTGAAGGTGCTATTGCATTGCAGTGCTGGGGTGACAACAACACAATCAATATAACCAACAGCAACCTTATTTGCAACTACACAACAAATGCAATGTATACCTCATATTGTGTAGCATTGCAGGGTGATGGCACAAATAATTCAGAGAACAATACACTCAATATTAGCGGTTGCGCATTCTCGTATTCGGGTGTAGATAACTATAACTCTACTATCAAGGCTGTTGGCAAACATGATTATAACGGTGCAAATACAATCACCGTTGATAATTGCACTTATGGTGAAAAAGTTGAGGCTTACTAATAGCCAAGGTTGTACAGTTGATACAAACAGTTATCTTCTCTGATGCACATAAGGAGGTTGTTTATACCAACTGTAACTTCGGTGAGGGTTTTGGCTACGCATATTGCCGCCCTTATGGCCCTACCAAGTTCGTAGATTGCGAGTTCAACTACTCTGATCGTTGTGTGAATGTTTATGTTGATAATGGTGCTAATACTGCTGGTATTACATCTGACGTTGCATTTACTAACTGTAAGTTCTCGACCGCAAACGCATCTTCGGTGGGTGCAGTAGAGGTTAATAGCTCTCCTTTCACTGCCGGTGTTGAGGTTGCTATGAATGGTTGCACAGCTCCTGCTAATGGCCACATGATTTTCGTTTCGAAGTGGGATTCGTCTGTTGGTGCAACAGCAACTATCACTGTTGATGGTGCAGCGTTCAACGCTCCTGTACAGCAGTAATGCGAAGAATAGTGTGCTTCGCTAAGCATTAGCGGTGTCACACAAAATTGAGGACTGCGGGGATGTAAAGCTCCGCAGTCTCTTTTTTGAATTTCAAAAAAATAGGGGGTTCTCTTTGAGAACTCCCTTTATTTTTCGTATCTTCGCACCGAATATACCCAAATTTTTAGGTGGGTAACAGGCTTTTATGCTCGAAAAACTTGCGAAACAGACAGCCATTTACGGCATCAGCACCATCCTCGGCAGATTTTTAAGCTATCTGCTGACACCATTCTATACCCGCATATTCGGACTGGAGGCCTATGGTGTGGTGACCGATGTCTACGCCTTGATTCCCTTTGCACTGGTGCTGCTCACGATGGGCATGGAGTCGGGATATTTCCGCTTTGCCGCCAAGGCCGAGGCGGCAGGTGGCGATGTGGTGGCTGCCAAACGCAAACTCTTCGCCACGGCTTGGGGTATAACCTCGCTGGCCGCCCTGCTCTTCTTCGCAGCGGTTGCCGTGTGGCGTGTGCCCGTGTCGGAGCTGATGGGTGAGGCCTATGTGGCGCATCCGGAGTATGTGGTGGTTGTGGCTGCGATAATCCTCTTCGATGTCGGAGGCTGCATCCCCTTCTCGCGACTGCGCGAGCAGGGCAGAGCCCTCACTTTCGTGTCGCTCAAGCTCTTCAACATCGTCCTGCAAGTGGGCTTGGCGTTCGCCTTCTGGGGCGTGGGCCTCTTCGACTCGGCATTTGGTGTGGGATGGGCCTTTGTGGCCAATCTGGTGGCAAGTGTGGTGACATGGGTGGCGGTGATGTGTACTACGGGCGGTATCGTTCCGCGCATCGACTGGCGACTGCTGGCAGCAATCTTGGTCTATTCGTTGCCACTGCTGATCAGCGGTATAGCCGGCACGGCCAACGAGTTTATCGACCGCCAGCTTATCAAATACCTCGTTCCCGAGGGGGCAATGGCGCAGCTCGGCATCTATGGCGCTATTACCAAGATTGCCGTGGTGATGACCCTATTCACGCAGATGTACCGCCTGGCAGCAGAGCCCTTTTTCCTCTCGAATTTCAAGAAGGAGGATTTTGTGGCGATGAACGCTGCAGCGCTGAAATACTTTGTGATGGCCTCGATGGCCATATTCCTCGGTATAGCTCTCTTCAAGGATCTCTTCGCGCTGATTGTCGGTGCGGATTTCCGCGAGGGAATATTTATCCTGCCGGTAGTTCTCGGTGCAAACATTTTGAGCGGTGTGTGGCTCAACATGTCGTTCTGGTACAAGCGCGAAGAGCGGACGTGGTTTGCCTTGGTGGTTACATTCACGGGTTTGGTGTTCTCGGTTGTGGGCGGAGCGATGCTTATTCCTCGCTGGGGATACTACGGAGCCGCCTGGAGCCGTTTCTTGTCGGAGGCGGCAATGGTGGTGGCGAGCTGGCTGCTCAACCGTCGATACTTCCCGACACCCTACGACCTGAAGCGCATAGCGGAGTATGTGGTGGTCGGAATGGCGCTCTTTGCGGTAGGCGAGTATCTCGTTCCGCAATATATCGGGGGGTTGTGGCTTTACGGGGCAGATATAGTGCTCTTTGGGGTCTTCCTGCTCTTTGCGGTGCGCAGGGAGAGTATAGATGTGGGCGCAATGGTGCGTTCGGTGCTTAAACGAAGATAACGAACTATGAGATTTAAGGATATAACGGGTCAGGAGGAGCTCAAGCAGCATTTGGTGCGCAGCATCGACACGGGGCGTATCAGCCACGCGCAACTCTTCACGGGTGCAGCGGGCGCAGGCACTCTGCCCTTGGCGATAGCCTATATTCAGTATCTCAACTGCCCCAATCGCCACGATGGTGACTCGTGTGGCGAGTGTCCTTCGTGTCGCAAGATTGCCGCGCTGGCGCATCCCGACCTGCACTTTGTCTTTCCGGTGAACAAGCAGGGCAAGAAGTCGGGCGAGGTGGTGCGTAGTGACGACTTTATTGAGGATTGGCGCGAGATTGTCGAGAGTACGGGTGGCTACTTCTCGGCTCAAGAGTGGTTCGACAGGCTCGACCTTGGCAAGACACTGAAGGGTATGATTTCGGCCAAGGAGACCGATGAAATCATCCGCAAACTCTCGTTTAAGAGCTTCGAGGCAGAGTATAAGACGATGATTATCTGGCTGCCTGAGACGATGAACGAGGAGGCGGCAAACAAGATACTCAAAATCCTCGAGGAGCCGTGGGATAAGACCCTCTTCATCCTGGTCACGGAGCGAGCTGACCGTCTGCTGCAGACCATTCTCTCGCGCACGCAGGAGGTGGCCGTGCCCCGCTTGAAGCCCGAGGTCCTGGAGGATGTTGTGCGAGAGTCGGGAGAGCAGGATGAGGCCAAGGTGCGCAATGTGGCACGCCTGGCAAATGGCGACCTCTGCGAACTGCGTCGTCTGATAGCAGGAGCTACGGATGATGTGCGACATGAGAGCTTCGAGATGTTCTGTGCGCTGATGCGCTTCAGCTACAACGACCGACACCTCGAACTTATAACTTGGGCTGAAGAGTTGGCTCAATTGACACGTGAGCAGCAGCTCTCGTTCCTGCGCCACTCGGCACGACTGCTGCGTGAGAGCTACATTATGCATGCCGGAGCAGCCGGAGCGACATACCTCTGGGGCGAGGAGGCGGCCTTCTGCAATAAGTTTGCACCCTACATCAACAGCCGCAATATCGAGCCGTTGATTGGCGAAATCGAGGTTGCGATGGCACAGATAGGCCAGAATGGCAATCCTAAGATTGTCTTTACGCACTTTGCGCTGGCGGTGAGTAAGTATATAGCCCGACTGCAGTAGACGATGGCGAGTGTGGTGCTGATAACGGGTGGAAATGTGGGCGATGCGGAGCAGACGCTCGGCGAGGCGGCCCGATTGATTAATGCCGAGGTTGGGCGCGTGGTGCGCCACTCGCAGATATACCGCACGAAGGCTTGGGGCTTCGAGGCCGAGGATTTTCGCAATCAGGTGCTCGTTGTCGAGAGCGAGCTGGAGCCTATGCAGGTGCTTGATGTTGTGAACGATATCGAGCGAAGGCTGGGTCGTGATCGGGCGGTGGAGCAGATGGAAAAGAGTGCTACGGGGGCGCGTTATGCCTCGCGAAGCATCGATATAGACATACTCTTCTACGATGACCTTGTGGTCGAGAGCGAGCGACTCACGCTGCCGCACCCGCGCATTGCCGAGCGGGAGTTTGTGCTGGAGCCGTTGGCAGAGGTGGCTGCTCGGTGGCGACATCCGGTGAGTGGAGTGAGTGTGCAGCAGATGTATGATGAATTAAGGCAAAGATGAAAAGACTGTTATTGATAATCGTAGTGGCACTCGGTGTGACCGGATGCTTCAAGAAGGTGGGGTTCGATACCACCATTATCCTCTATCCGAAGGTGCAGGAGGTCTCAAATGGAGAGTTTGCTGTGGCTAACGGAGTGTCGGCTTATGCCTACTATGTGGCCGGAGAGGATTGGAAGGTTGCCTCGTATGAGGATGCTGTGGCTAAGATTATAACCAACGAGAAAACGGCCGCAACCAAGAGTGAGCCTGCGGCAGAGGCGGTGCCCTACGCTGCCGATGATGAGCCGGCTGATGCAGAGGGGCGCTTGAAGATCAAAACCAACAAGCAGCACGTGATGCTTGTGGCCATCTATCCGGCTATGGAGATGTGGGCTTATCGTCATTACGAAGTGGGCGAAAATCTGCCTACTACGACCATGAAGTTCCACTTCCGTCCATGGAAGACGGGTGAGTATGTCGATAGCGGCTGGACCTTTAACCGCAAACCGCAACCCGCGGAGCCTGAGGTGGGTGGTGACGAGAATACCGATAACAACCAAGAGTAGATGAGATGATTCGCAACCGAGAGATAAAAGATATTAAGAAGAGATATGCGTCGCTTCTGCGTACGGCTGTAGCCCTGGTGCTTGTCGGGGGTATCTTCAGCCGCTGTGCCAACACGATGACCCCGCAGGGTGGTCCGAAGGATACCATTCCACCCGTGATTGTCGCGATGACCCCCGATAACTTTGCAACAAATGTAAAGACTACCGGCAACAAGATATATATTGAGTTTAATGAGTTTGTCCAACTCAAGGATCAGAATAAGGAGTTTTTTACCTCGCCGGCAATGAAGAAGAAACCGGTCTTGACCATCCGAGGTAGAGGTGTTGCCATCCAGATACGCGATACGCTCCTCGAAAATACGACCTATGCTCTCAACTTTGGAAGTGCTATTCGCGACAATAATGAGGGTAATCCGCTCAATGCCATGCGATATGTCTTCTCGACGGGCGATAAGGTCGATTCGATGATGTGTTCGGGATATACCGCCGATTC
Organism: Alistipes sp.; assembly: GCA_017398695.1. Taxonomy (GTDB): domain Bacteria; phylum Bacteroidota; class Bacteroidia; order Bacteroidales; family Rikenellaceae; genus Alistipes. The sequence continues at coordinate 10,700 of JAFQFG010000155.1, read as the reverse complement.
GTACAAGGCAGATAGTGTCAGCCGTACATTCATTTGGTTCTACATTGCCGACTCGCTGCCCAATACTCCCGATTGGGACTCGACGATGTTCAACCGCAAGCCTGAGGTTATCGCTCGTGCCGAGAACAACGGCATATTTATCGCACAGAACCTCAAGCCGGTACCCTATCGCATCTATGCATTTCAGGACAAGAACGACAACCAGCTCTATGAGGCCGGTACAGACCTTGTGGGCTTTGTTGACAGCCTCTATAATCCGGTAGAGTTGCCCGAGTTTGCAATATGGTTCGACTCGCTCAGAATGTATCCTACGGCCGAGCCGCAACTCTATTTCCGCATGTTTACGGACGAGACCTTCAAGCGTCAAACTCTCCAGGCTGCGGAGCGACCCCTTCAACATAAGGCTGTCCTGCACTTCGGTGCAGCACGCCCCCGCATTGAGGAGATTCGTTTCGACTCCATACCCAAAGAGAAGTTTATCATCGACCCTCAAACGGTGGGTCGTGATACGATAGCTTTGTGGTTTAATATGCCGGCAGCAGAGTTGCCCGATACTATCAAGGGTGAAATCACCTACTACAAGCACGACTCGATTCGTCAGCTTGTCAAGACTACCGAACCGCTGAAGCTGGCGTGGAAATATGTCGAGTCGAAGGAGGAGGAGCGCGAGCGCGAAAAAGAGCAGCGTGAACGTGAGCGTGCCGAGAAGGCAGGCGAAGAGTACACCCCGCCCAAGAAGCCTAATCCATTCAAATTCAAGATGTCGCAGTCGGGAGAGGTTAATCCTGAGCAACACCTTACGGTAGAGTTTGACTACCCGTTGACCAAGCTCGATTCGACAACCGTAGTGCTTACGGAGGTGGACGAGCAGGGTGGTGAGAAGCCCCTGAAGGTGACCTTCGAACGTGATACGGCAAATATGCGTCGCTGGCGATTGCTGGCAAAGTGGAAGGAGCTGGCGAAGTATAACCTGATGATTCCGGCCGGAGCCATCGAGAATGTTGCAGGCGAGCAGAACGACACAATCAAGGGCACGTATACGGGTATCGACCACGAAAAGTTTGCTACGGTAATCATAGATGTGAAGGGCAAGCCCGATAGTACGAATTATTTGGTGCAACTTACTAATGCCCAGGGTGCTGTGCAGCAGGAACGCCGTAATGTCAAGGGTGGCAAGGTGCAGTTCAACTACATTACTCCGGGTGATATCAAGATTCGTGTAATCGAGGATCCGAATGGCAACGGCAAGTGGGACTCGGGTAATGTGGTCGAGCGCCGACAGCCCGAACGTGCGGAACTCTATGCCAACGAGAAGGGTGAGGATACGTTCGTGACGAAGGCCAATTGGGAGATGGAGTTGTCGATAGATATGAACCAGCTGTTTGCTCCGGTTACGATGCAGTCGTTGATTAAGACTCTCGATGATCGCGAGGCTCAGCGCATCCGCAAATTGGAGGAGGAGCGAGCCAAGAAGCAGCAGTCGGGTCAGGGACATGACCATAATCAGCAAAACAACCAAAGTGGCGGAGGCTTCGGCTTCGGAGGTATCGGCTCGGCAATGGGAGGTATCTCCTCGGGAGGTCTGCAGCAGGCAGGTAGTATGGGTCAAATGGCAAGATAGCGTATGAAGAGATTTCGAATATATTTACTGATGACGGTGGTGGCACTCGTGGCTTGTGTGGGCAAGGTGTCGGCACAGCATACCCTGTCAATTGTGGGTGGTGGCGGTATGACTAACGGCAGACTCTATCCTGCGCAGGAGATGCGCCCTATTTGGGGTGTTGTGTCGGGTGGCGTGTCGTGGCGTTACTACACGGCAGAGCGCTTTGTGGGTGGTATTGGTGTCGATTTGGAGTATATGCAGCGAGGCTTCTCCTATTCACCCGATGCCTATCTCCACGAGGATAAGAAGGATTATAACTACTATACACGTAAGGTCAACTCGCTGGTTGTGCCGATGCTGTGGCAACCTCACTTCTACCTCTTCAAAAAACATGTGAGAGTCTATCTCGAGGCCGGAGTGACGATGACCTTCAACCTGAGTGCAAACTATAAAAACGAGCTGACCAACACCTCCGGTCGATATAAGTTTAAGAGCATCCGCGACAATTGGATCGAGTATGGCCTTGCCGGTGGCGGAGGTATCGATTTTCTCGTCAAGCAGGTGGAGTTCGGCTTCCGTGCGCGCTACTATTTCGGCTATTCGGATATGATGCGAAACCGCAACAAATATTACAATAACAGCACCGATAATAGGAACGAAAACCCCTTCTATCTCACCCCATTACGTTCGCCGGTGGATAACTTGATGATATCGTTCCGTGTGGGATTTCGATTCAACAGCTTCGGCTTCGACGAGTGGTTTGTCAAGCGAGAAAAGAGAGAGAAGAACCAAGAGGTGTTTAAGTTCAAACTCGACTAATTTTGGATAAGTTAAAACAGATATAAAACTATGGAGACAACACGCCAACAAAAAATAGCTCGTCAGATTCAGCGCGACATAGCCGACATCTTTCAAAAGGAGGCTGCAGCCGTTGTGCGCGGAGTGATGGTGACGGTTACAACCGTGAGGGTTTCGCCCGATTTCGGATATGCCAAGATATATGTCAGCGTATTCCCGTTTGATAAGAGCGCTGCAATTCTTGAGGCTCTGAAGGGTAATAATTGGCTGATTCGCCGCGCTTTGGGTCAGCGCATACGCTTTCAGTTGAAGGTTGTACCCGAGTTGGAGTTCTTTATCGACGACTCGCTGGAGTATATCGAGAATATCGATAACCTGCTCAAGGAGTAACAGATTGAGGAGTTGGTCGCGAGGTGGATGACCCCCTCGAAACGTCCGACCGGCTCGAAGCATCCGACCGGCTCGAAACGTCCGACCCTCTCGAAGCGTCCGACCCCCTCGAAGCATCCGACCCCCTCGAAACGTCCGACCGGCTCGGGTGAACAACTCCCTTAAATCATGGTGTAAAACGCTAAAATATACGCAATTATGCTTGTCGGCCTATTTGCACGTCGCTACCTCTTTTCGCCCTCTTCGCGCTCGGTGATAAATATCATTTCGGGTGTGAGTCTTGTTGCGGTGAGCGTACCTGTGGCAGCGATGATAATCCTTCTGTCGGTCTTTAACGGATTTGAGGGGTTGGTGCGACAGACCTGGTCGGTATTTGATTCGGATTTGACGATAACACCCACGCGCGGATCTACTTTCGATATTGCTGAAGTCGAACGTATGGGCCTTGCCGAGTGCGAAGAGGTGGCCGCCTACTCGTTTGCTATTGAGCAGGAGGCGTTGGTTACCTATCGCGATAATCGGGTGACAGTCAATGTGCGAGGGGTCGATGAGAGGTATGCCGATGTGGTCCCGGCTGCACAGACCATCACCTCGGGCAGTTACTGCGTACAGTTGGGTGAGGATGTTGACAAGGTCGTTGTGGGTCAGGGTGTTGCCTATGCGTTAGGACTGCGTTCGTTTGTAACAGAGGATTTGAGAATTTATGCTGTTCGGCGCAACTCCTTCTCGACATTGTTGCCGGTTGACGGCTACTCCCTTGCCGAACTGCCTGTGGCGGGTATCTTTATGGTCGATGCCGAGACCGATAGCGAAAATGTTCTGATATCGCTTCGTAAGGCTCAACAACTATTTGATTATGAGGGAGCTGCAACTTCGCTGTTCGTGAAGCTTAGCGATGGCTCTTCGCCCGAAAAGGGCAAGATGGTGCTGGCGGAGGTGTTGGGTGAAGGCTTTGAAATTAGGAGCCGTGACGAGCTTAATGCAACGCTCAATCGCTTGATGAAGTACGAAAAATGGGGCATCTTTTTCATTGCCCTGATGGTGCTTATTATAGCTTCGTTTTCGATTGTCGGAGCCCTTGTGATGTTGATTATCGACAAGGAGCGCGACATTGCTACGCTTCGAGCAATGGGTGCCGATACATCTCTGTTGCGAAAAATCTTCACTGCCGAGGGAGTGCTCATTTGCACCATCGGAGGAGTGGTCGGATTGATGTTCGGAATGGCGCTTACGCTTGTGCAGCAGCACATTGGAATTATCCGTATGCCGACCGACGGATTCTTGGTTGATGTCTATCCCGTGGAGTTGCATTTTGGCGATGTTGTGACAGTTGTTATGGCCTTTGCTGTGGTTGTGCTGTTGATTTCGGCCACTACGGTACGTACCATGATTTCCGAAAAGCGGAGCTGATTTTAATGCATCTTTCTATCGGTGGCCGAGCCGCAATATGTCTGTTTTCGCTGTTCGATATGGCCGAAAAGCTTGTCCGAAAGATCGGTTATTTGCCTAAATGCAGAATATCGGGGAAATGGCCGCGTTGCCCATTTTGAACACAAATAAACCCAAATCCAACATCTCACATGTGCGTGCGCCTGTAACTTGCTGATTTTCAGGGGGGGGGGGTATTTTAACCCCTCAGATTTCATCACGAAACGGTCCTTTATTTAAGCGAAAATGGGTTTTTCTTTGAAAAAACATTGGGAATAATGTATTTTTTGAGATAATTTTTTCTATATTTGTAGCCGGATTGGCTGGAAATGAGAATGTAGGTTAGGAGTTGGTGGGTCCGTCGATCTGTTTGGTAAGGTTTTTGACTTGACCGGCCGAAGTGAAAATTAACTAAAAATTGAATCGTTTCTGATGCGGATATTTGATTACATACGAGTTGCTGTCTGTGTGCTTATCGCGTGCGTGTGCGCACCTTGCGTATATGCGCAAGAGACAAGCGTGACGGATGACTCTGTATATGTCCTCTACCGTCAGAGTGCATCGGAGCTCGATTTGAATTTTGGTGACAATGGTCGTCGTCTGGACGACTTTTTGCGCAGTGTAGAGCGCTACAAGTCTGACTCGGTCTTCCTCGTGTCGCAGCGCATCTACATTTCGTCCTATGCCTCGTTGGAGGGTAACAACAGCTACAATAGACGTCTGGCTCGCGAGCGTGCAAAGTCGTTGCACTCGTTCCTCAGCAAGAAGATCGCTCTTCCCGATTCGGTGATTGTCAGCGATAAGCGCTATTTCGATTGGCAGATGCTGGCAAATAAGGTTGCCGCTTCGCAGACCCCGAATAAGGAGCAGGTGTTGAACATCATCGCCACAGTTCCCGAGGAGGTTCGTTTGGCTGATGGCCGAGTGGTGTTCGAGCGTATTCGTCAGCTGCGTTTGGTTGGCGGAGGTGCTGCGTGGAACTACATGTATAAGCATCACTTCCCGCAGATGCGTTATGCGAAGATTCAAATCATCAGCAAGCGCAAACTTGAGGAGACTCTCAAGGAGAAGCCCGTACATCCCGTAATTCAGGATACGGTGCCGAAGCCTGCTGCGCAGCCCGAGCCTGCACCGGCACCCGAGCCGAAGGCTGAGGTTGTTCCGGCTGAGGCTCCTGTTGTGGAGAGCCCGCAGCCTGCGGAGGTTGATACCTCTTGGCATCGTCGCCTCGATATTAAGACCAATGCTATCGGTCTCGGTATGATGATTCTCAATGCCGGGGTCGAGATTGATATTATACCTCGCCTCTCGTTTGCGCTTCCGATCTACTACTCGGGAATCAACTATTTTACCGAGACGGTGAAGTTCCGTACATTCTGTGTGCAGCCCGAGTTGCGTTATTGGTTCTTCAAGCAGCAGCACGGCAACGACCGACTCTTCCTCGGTGCGCACTTCGGTATGGCATATTACAACTTTGCGCTTAATGGCGACTATCGTATTCAGGACCATGCAGGTCGTAAGCCGGCTTTGGGTGGTGGTTTGAGCGTTGGTTACCGTCTGCCGCTGGGCAAGGAGAAGCGTTGGAAGATGGAGTTCTCGCTTGGTGCAGGAGTCTATGCTCTTCACTATGACAAGTTCTTTAACGAGCATGATGGTAAGCTTACCAAGACCATCAAGCGCACATTTATAGGATTGGATAATGCAGCCATTTCGGTTGGCTACACATTTGATGTAAGTAAGAAGAAGGCGAAGAAATGAGAGCGTTGAAGCACATATTCGCTGTTTTCGCGTGCCTTGTGGTACTCGCTACTACGTCGTGTGCTGTCCATGAGTGGCCCGATCCCAATCCGTTCAATGTGGATGTAACGCTCAATCTGGACTATAAGACCGAGATGCCGCTCTACGACATCGTCGAGCAGACTTCGCGTTGGGACAAGGAGAATACCGACTACGATATCCGCTATACGGTCGAGTTCTATGAGATGAGCAAGGAGGGCAAGTTTGTAGAGGATGCTCCCGACATTCGCAAGGTCTTTGTGAAGGATCACTTCGAGACCTCTGACGATTTCAAGCACACGGTTCAGTTGACCGTTCCCGCGCGTAATTATATTATATATGTATGGACCGATATTATCCCTCATGGTGATGTTCCTGTAAATCTCTTCTATAATGCCGAGCGATTTGGTCGTGTGGAGCTTATCATGGAGAACTATGTCGGTAATACCGATTTGCGTGATGCCTTCACGGGCCATACGACTCTCGATTTGAGCGGTTATCTCCACTCGGGCATGTCTGCCGAGGCCACCATCGAGTCGGAGCGTCCTATGGCGAAGGTTCAGTTTATCACCACTGATGTAGAGGAGTTTATCTCGAAGTATCTGGCTATGAAGGAGAAGGAGGTCGGCCACAAGATGGATGCCGACGATTACACCCGACTCCTCGACCTGCAGCAGTTCACCGTCAAGGTTAAATATTCGTGGAACATGCCCTCGTCGTTCAGTATGTACGAGGATAAGCCTAACAACTCGGTGGAGGCTCCGTCGTTCGAGACCAAGATTACCCCGATTGATAAGAACGAGGCTTCGTTGGCATTTGAGTATGTCTTGGTGAATGGTAAGAGTGGTGACCAGCAGTTTGATATCGAGGTCTACGATGCGGATGAGAGGATGTTGTCGCGTGTGCGTTACATCCCTGTGAAGATTCTCCGCAGCCACCTTACGATTGTTCGTTCGAAGTTCCTCACGGCCGATATCCAGGGAGGAGCGGTGATTGACCCGGGATTTGCTCCCGATGACGATAATTTCATCTATTGGATTGAATAACGATTTACACAAAAAATAATTACAAACTCTTAAAAAAACCTAAAATGAGAAAGATTTTTTCGATTGCTATGGCCGCAGTGCTGCTGATGGCCGGTTGTGTGAAAGAGGAGATTTCACTCAACGAGAATGGCGGAAAGGTTAAGGTTACGTTTACTGCTTCGCTTCCTATGGATGTTGAGATTAGCCGTGCCGGACAGGGCGAGTTGGCTGATCAGGTTCACTGCGCTATTTATAATGAGGCCGGTGAGTACCTTACCGGGAAAGACATTGTGGCTAACCAGAAGGTTGCACACCTCGATTTCGAGCTTATCAAGGGCGAGACTTACAAGGTTGCTTTCTGGGCACAGGCTGCAGGTGCTCCCTACACTTTCGACAATGCTACTGCAACCGTTAAGGCTAACTACTCGGCTGTTGTGTCGAGCAACGAGGCTCTCGATGCGTTCTACGCTATTGAGCCCGCGTTGACTATCTCGGGCCCTGTGACTAAGCAGGTTACTTTGACCCGTCCGTTCGCACAGATCAACCTCGGTGTTCCCCAGACGGAGCTTGACAATGCCTCTACTCTGGGTGTTACCATCGACCAGGCAAAGGTTAAGTTTACCAACGTTGCTACCAAGCTCGACCTCTTCTCGGGTGAGGTTTCGGAGCGTCAGGATGTTACCTTCGGTCTTGCAGCTCTTCCGAGCGAAGATTTGACAGTCAATAACAACGTTTACGAGTACCTCGCATTCAACTATGTATTTGTTGAGGATACCGATGTAACGGACCTTACTTATACTTTGGCTGACGGTACAAAGCTCGTTAAGGAGCAGACCGTTCCCGCGGTTAACTTCAAGCGTAACTATCGTACCAATATCCTTGGTCGTCTGATTACGGGTACTGCAGGCTTCGATATCACCATCGATCCGGGTGATCTTCCCGATCATGAGAGCGTTTTCTACCAGAGCGTATCGACCGCTTCGGGCTTGCAGAGCGCACTCGAGGATGATGATGTTGACCACATCGTTTTGACCGGTGATATCGATTTGAACGACCTTCTTTCGCAGAACTCGACTCGCGCAGCTGCCATCGCAGGTCTGACTATTGCTAAGGATGCTGTGAAGACTATCGACCTCGGTGGCTATACTCTTTCGTGGGCAAATGATGATTTGAATAGCTCGATGATTCAGAACAATGGTACACTTACCATTCAGAACGGTAACGTTGTGTATACTTACGAGGGTGCGGGCGATCCTTCTTACGGTGCAGGTAACTACGCAATTAACAACTCGGGTACTCTGACTATTGATGCCAACATCACTGTTAAGGCTTCACAGAAGGCTGAGGGCGAGAAGATTTCACATGCTTTGTATGCTGTTCAGGGTAGTGGTAATATAACGATCAATGGTGGTAAGATTTACAATCACAACAATATTGCTGTGCGCATCTTTGCAAACACAACTCCTGCAAACCTCACAATTAATGATGGCGAGTTGAAGGGTGTACGCGCAATCTGGGTGCAGCTCCCCAGCAACAATCCAAGTGTTGCTCCTGAAGTGAATGTAAACATCAACGGCGGTAAGCTTATCTCTGTAGGAGAGGGTGGCGGCTACAAGTTGGCTATCTACTCATACTCTTATGGCAACAGCTTCGAGAATGTTACTTTCAACATCGCAGGTGGCGAGTTCGATGGTGACGTAGCTTTGACAGGTGCTACCAACAAAACCGGCATTGAGACTGTGAATATCTCAGGCGGTAAGTTCTTGGGCGGTGTATACAGCTACGCTGACGATGCATCGGCAGCTGAGGCTATCACCATCACCGGTGGTGAGTTCTCGAGCCTCGAGCCGATGGTTTACCTCAATGAAGCCAACGAGGTTTTGACCTTGGGTCAGGATATTGCTTTGGAGGAGACTCTTACACTCCGCAAGGATCTTACTCTCGACCTTAACGGCCACATTTTGAGCGGTGTTTGCAATGCAGGTCAGGGTCACTTGATTATGGTTAATAACGGTGCTACTTTGAATGTGAAGGATAGCAGCGCTGCTGCTGATGGTAAGATTACCTTCGCTAAGGGTACATCTGGCACAGGTTGGACTATCGACCTGGAGGGTGAGCTTAACCTCTACTCGGGTACTATCGAGCTTACAGGCGACGAGTGGAGCATCGGCTACGCAGTAGACGTACGTCCTAACGCTTGGGGTACCGCTTACTCTGAGCCAACGACATTCAATATGTATGGCGGTAAGTTGCTCTCGTCGGATGGTGCAGTGCGTGTAGCATCATCGAGCTCTGAAACTTACACTGGCGTTTCTGCTAACTTCAATATGGAGGGTGGCGAGATCGAGGCTGCTTGGGATGGAGTATTCTTCCAGCAGAGCAACGCCAACTACGATGTTTTGAACGTAAACATCTCAGGTGGTAAGATTGTATCGACCGGTTTGTACCCTGTACGCATCTATGGTCCCGTTGCAACTGCTAAAGTTGGTGATTCTAAGATTAACATCACCGGTGGCGAGTTGAAGGGTGTAATTGACCCCGCGCGTGAGGCTCTTGTTGAGAACATTATCTGCCTTGGCGGTGGCGTTACAGCTGATACATTGTATCACACTGAAGTAAATGTTGAGGGTGTGTTCCACATGGCAGCAAAGGCTCAGTAATCGTTAAAGAAATTATAGGATTGCGGTCTTTGATCGGACCGCAGTCCACAAAGGGGGGGGTGACCATAAGCTTGGCCTCAACCCGCAAAGAAAAGAAATAACGCAAACAATAATTTTATAGTTTTTAACAATTTTTATTATGAGAAAGATTTTATCGTTTGCCATGGCAGCGGTGCTGTTGATGGCAGGTTGTGTGAAAGAGGACCTTTCGCTCAATGGAAATGATGGTACGGTTCAGGTGACATTCACCGCAGAGTTGCCCATTGAGGTGAGCCGTGCCGAGGTTGGTGATGGTACGAAGGCTGATGTCGTGAAGTACGCTATTTACGGTACTGATGGCGTTCTCTTTGACGGCTACAACTATCAGGACCTCGAGGTTAAGGGCAAGACTGCAACGCTTACACTCGATTTGGTTAAGGGTCAGAGCTACAAGATCGCTTTCTGGGCACAGAACAGCAGCGCTCCCTACACCTTCGACCGTGTAGCTAAGACCGTCGTTGCCGACTACTCGGGCAAGGATCTCTCGAATAACGAGATCTACGATGCTTTCTACGCATTGGAGCCTATCACTGTTGCAGGTCCCGACATGAAGACCGTGACTCTCCGTCGTCCGTTTGCTCAGATCAACCTCGGTGCAACGAAGGATGATGTAACGAAGGCGAAGGCTCTCGGTGTCGAGATCGATCAGTCGACCGTGACTTTGACCGATGTCCACACTACGCTGAACATCTTTGACGGCACACTGGGTGCAGCAACTACCGACGTGGAGTTCGAGTGGAACACCCTGCCGGGCAACGACCTGAAGGTGAAAGATGTGTACTACGCATACCTCGCAGCCAACTACATCCTTGCTGCATCGGAGGCTGATGTAACCGATCTGTCGTTCTCGATTAAGGATGGTGACAAGGTTATCAACACAATCAATGTTCCCGCAGTAAACTACAAGCGTAACTATCGTACCAACATCCTGGGTCGTCTTTTGACCAGCTCGGTTGACTTCAACATCGTAATCGACGGTAC
>JAFQFG010000154.1 GCA_017398695.1 Alistipes sp. | reverse complement strand
TTTTTTAGAGGTTAATCCTCCTTCGGAGTCTTTTGCTACTCGCGGCGCGGCATAGTCTGCAAGCAGTCTCTGCTCTCGCTCCGCATCGTCGGTTGTGAATTCTCCCTAGTATTGCTCCTTCTCGTTGGGGAAGTCGAGTGACTTCACATCTTCGACATACTGCGACACCGCATCGGTCATCACCGTATGCAGATCGGCATATCGACGCAAGAATCGGGGCGAGAAACCCTTGTTGATGCCGAGCATGTCGTGGATGACGAGCACCTGACCATCGCATCCGGCACCGGCACCAATGCCGATTGTCGGGATTGTCAGCTCTTGTGATACGCGCGTAGCGAGGGCTGCCGGAATCTTCTCGAGAACCACTGCAAAGCATCCTGCCTCCTCCAAGAGGTGAGCATCGCGCACCAACTTTTCAGCCTCGGCCTCCTCCTTGGCACGCACCGAGTATGTGCCGAACTTGTGGATGGATTGAGGGGTGAGTCCGAGGTGACCCATCACGGGAATACCGGCCGAGAGTATGCGCTGCACCGACTCGAGAATCTCCTCGCCACCCTCCATCTTGATAGCATCCGCCTCGGTCTCCTTCATGATGCGGATAGCCGAGTCGAGGGCGGTCTTGGAGTTGCCCTGATATGTTCCAAAGGGAAGGTCAACGACCACCAATGCGCGTTTTACGGCACGAACGACCGAGCGAGCATGGTAGATCATCGCATCGAGCGTTATGGGCAGTGTCGATTCGTAACCGGCCATTACGTTGGCGGCCGAGTCACCGACCAGAATGACATCAATACCTGCATTGTCAACGATTTTCGCCATCGAAAAATCGTATGAGGTGAGCATAGCAATCTTCTCACCGCGTTGTTTCATCTCCGTCAGGCGGAGTGTCGTCACAGGACGAACTGTGCTTTCTACAGACATATTTTCAGTGTTTAGAACGGTGCAAATTTATCGTTTTAATCCGATTTGGCAAAAGAAATCCCACAAAACCACACCTCCGCTCACCGAAACATTGAGCGAGTGCTTGGTGCCAACCTGGGGAATCTCGATGGCCCCATCGCACATGTCGACCACCGACTGCTCGACACCCAAAACCTCATTTCCGAAGACGATGGCATATTTCGTGCCCTCTTCGGCCTGGAATCGGTCGAGCATTACAGCACCCTCGACCTGCTCGATGGCGAGTATGCGGTAGCCCTCGTCACGCAGTTTTGAGATGCACTCGGCAGTTGTGGGGTGGTAGCTCCACCCGATGCTCTCTTCGGCTCCGAGAGCGGTCTTGTGAATCTCGCGGTTGGGAGGTGTCGCGGTGATGCCGCAGAGGGCTATATGCTCTATGGCAAAGGCATCTCCCGTGCGGAAGAATGAGCCTACGTTTTGGGCAGAGCGGACGTTGTCCAATACGACCACTACGGGCGTTTTTGCTTGTTGTGCAAACTCCTCCAGCGAGGGTCGGCCAAGCTCGGCATTGGTAATTTTTCTCATTGTTGCGAATCTTTGCTGCAAAAGTACGAAAAATCAAAATATTTTAACTATTTTTGAGGTTGATTTGGGCGGTTTGGGCCCGAAATTAGAGGTGCAACCGATGATGAAAAGGGTTTCGATACTTGTTTTATTACTGACTTTGGTAGTGTATGTGGCGCAGAGTCAGGAGGTTGCGTGTGCGCCTGCGTGTGAGCACGGCAACGATGAGGCACTCTTCTTCGATGGCGAGTTGTCGACCCATTTCGATAATGCTGAGTATGCAGGAAATGATATCGGCTACTCGCGTACCATTTTTGCAGTGAGGGTTACCCCGACTCTGGGCTATCGTTTCGGCAAGGAGGGTAGACACGCTGCGGTTGTCGGTGCAGAACTGCTTAAGGATTTTGGCTCAAAAGAGTTTTTGAACGAAGCCAAGTTGGTGGCATACTACCGTTATAAGGATGAAAAGTGGGGTGCTTATGCCGGCATATTTAAGCGCGATGAACTTATAGGTCAATATTCGCGAGCATTCTTCTCGGACTCGACCCTGATTTATAACGGTACGGTGCAGGGTGTTGCCGGTAACTATCGTTCGGAGAGGATGTTTGCCGAGTTGGCTGTTGATTGGTATGGCTTGTACTCGCCCGACACGCGCGAAAAGTTCCGTGTGCTGGCATCGGTGGGCGGAGATTTTGCTAAGTGGTTCAATGCGGGAGTGTCGCTCTCGTTGTTGCACTATGCCAATAAATCCACTTTCCATGGGAATGTCGTCGATAATGCGTTGATTAACCCGTGGTTGGGAGCGCGATTTAAGGCCTTCTTCGATTTTGATGTGCGCCTCGGCTATCTGCAAGCATATCAGCGTGATCGTAGATTAGATGGGGGGGGGTGTCTGCCCAAAGGCGGCGAACTATATGTGCGCATCTCGAAATGGGGCGTTTTTATCGACAACAACCTATACGTGGGCGAGAATCTGATGCCTCTATACAACTCGATTGGCAAGGATGGCGAGATGTATGCCGACGACCTCTATACGGGCGACGTGATGTACTCCACGAATCACAAGATCTACAACCGCACGGGTATCGGTTACCAACGCAAGTTCTGCCGCGATCGAGTGTCGGTCAAGGCAGAGATGGTGCTGCAATATACGGATCAGAAGGTGATGTGCTCGCAGCTTGTGGGCATAGCCGCCCGATTTGCCCCGACAATTTACGACAAATCAAAACACAAAAAATAGATATTTTAGGAATATGGCAACTGTGACCAATGAAACACGAGAGAAGTCGCTGAACTTCCTCGAAGAGATTATCGAAGAGTCTATCGCAAAGGGTGAAAAGCGTGTACAGACCCGCTTCCCGCCCGAGCCGAATGGCTACCTGCATATCGGACACGCAAAGAGTATCTGCATCAATTTCGGATTGGCGAAGAAGTATGGCGGTCTGTGTAATCTGCGATTTGATGATACAAACCCCGTGAAGGAGGATGTTGAGTATGTCGACTCGATTAAACGTGATATCCAGTGGCTCGGTTTCCAGTGGGCAGTTGAGCGTTACGCTTCAGACTACTTCGACCAACTCTATGAGTGGGCTATCGAGCTTATCAAGAAGGGCTTGGCGTATGTCGACGACCAGACTCAGGAGCAAATTCGCGAGGGTCGTGGTACGGTTTCGGTGCCGGGTACTCCTTCGCCTTGGCGTGATCGCTCGGTCGAGGAGAACCTCGATCTCTTTGAGCGTATGAAGGCCGGCGAGTTCGCCGATGGCGAGAAGGTGTTGCGTGCCAAGATTGATATGGCTCATCCCAATATGCTCTTCCGCGACCCGATTATGTATCGTATTCTCCACACGGAGCATCACCGCACGGGTAATAAGTGGTGTATCTACCCGATGTACGACTATGCACACGGTCAGAGCGACTCGATTGAGAAGATTACACACTCGATTTGTACACTCGAGTTCGATGTTCACCGTCCGCTCTACGATTGGTTTATCGAGGCGTTGGAGATCTACCCCTCGCACCAGTATGAGTTTGCACGCCTGAACTTGACCTATACGATGATGTCGAAGCGAAACCTGTTGAAGCTTGTGAACGAGGGTGTCGTTATGGGTTGGGATGACCCGCGTATGCCGACTATCTGCGCTCTGCGTCGTAAGGGTTACACTCCCGCTTCGGTACGTGCTTTTGCCGAGATGGTGGGTGTTGCCAAGCGTGATAACGTCATCGACCTTGCGAAGTTGGAGTTCTGCGTGCGTGAGGATTTGAATAAGGTTGCCGAGCGCCGTATGGCGGTACTCAACCCGATTAAGGTGGTTATCACCAACTGGGAAGAGGGTAAGGTCGAGATGCGTAAGGCTGTGAACAATCCCGAGGATGAGGCTGCCGGTATGCGTGAGGTGCCGTTTGGTCGTGAGCTCTACATCGAGCGCGACGACTTTATGGAGAATCCTCCGAAGAAGTATTTCCGTCTGCAGCCGGGTGGCGAGGTGCGTCTGCGCTACGCTTATCTTATCAAGTGCGAGGAGGTTGTGAAGGATGCCGAGGGTAATGTTGTAGAGTTACGCTGTACATACGACCCGATGTCGGGTGAGGGCTCGTCGAGCGATGGTCGCCGTGTGAAGGGTGTGATCCATTGGGTATCGGCTGCACATGCCGTGGAGGCAGAGGTGCGCCTCTTCAACCCCTTGTTCCGCACTGAGGATCCGAATGATACCAGCGAGGGTCAGACCTCGTGGGAGGATAACCTCAATCCCGAATCGATGGTCAAGACAACGGCTTGGTTGGAGCCGGCTTTGGCAGAGCAGGAGATGGGCAAGACCGTTCAGTTCGAGCGTGTCGGCTACTTCTGCCCCGATACAGACTCCACACCCGACCACTTGGTGTTGAACCGTACAGTGACGCTCAAGGATTCGTGGGCGAAAATCAATAAGTAAACAACAAATGTTTAACCATAAATTAAAAAATTAAAGATTATGAACTTTGTAACAAACGAAAAACTGACTATTATCGGCGCAGCCGGTATGATTGGCTCGAACATGGCACAGACCGCAATTATGATGGGTCTGACTCCCAACATCTGCCTCTATGACCCCTATGCTCCCGGTTTGGAGGGCGTAGCAGAGGAGTTGTACCACTGCGGTTTTGAGGGTGTGAATGTGACCTTCACTTCGGACATTAAGGAGGCTCTTACCGGTGCGAAGTACATCGTAAACTCGGGTGGTGCTGCTCGTAAGGCAGGTATGACTCGTGAGGACCTTTTGAAGGGTAACGCTCTGATTGCTGAGGAGTTCGGTAAGAATGTTAAGGAGTACTGCCCCGATGTTAAGCATATCGTTATCATCTTCAACCCCGCTGATATTACCGGTCTTATCACCTTGCTCTACTCGGGCTTGAAGCCTTCGCAGGTTACTACTCTTGCAGGTCTTGACTCGACTCGTCTGCGCAGCGAGCTCGCAAAGCACTTCGGTGTAGCTCTTGACGAGGTTGAGAACTGCCGTACTTATGGTGGTCACGGTGAGCAGATGGCTGTTTACGCATCGACAGCTAAGGTTCAGGGCAAGCCGCTGACCGAGATTATCGGCACTGAGGCTCTGACTGCAGAGCAGTGGGCTGAGATTCAGGAGAAGGTAACCAAGGGTGGTGCTAACATCATCAACCTCCGTGGTCGCTCGTCGTTCCAGTCGCCTTCGTATGTGTCGATTGAGATGATTGCTGCCGCTATGGGTGGTAAGCCGTTCCGTTGGCCTGCAGGAACCTATGTTTCGAATGAGAAGTTCGACCACATCATGATGGCTTGGGAGACTTCGCTCACAGCCGAGGGTTGCCAGCTCAAGGAGTTGAAGGGTACTCCCGAGGAGGAGGCTGCTTTGGCAAAGAGCTACGAGCACCTCTGCGCTCTGCGTGACGAGGTTATCGCTCTCGGTGTGCTTCCTCCCGTTGCTGAGTGGAATGCACTTAATCCCAACATTAAGTAAGAGGAAAAACCTTACTAAATCCAACAAAAATGGCTACCTGTGCAGGTAGCCATTTTTGTTGCTATGTATCTTAAGATACTACTTGAGCATCTTGTCAATCAGAGCCTTGGTCTGGGGCTTGTGGCCGCGGAAGTTGACATAGAGCTTCATCGGATGCTCCTTGCCGCCCTGTGAGAGCAGTTCGCGACGGAACTTCTCCGAAACCTCACGGTTGAAGATACCCTTCTCCTGGAAGAGCGAGTATGCATCTGCCTCCAGAACCTCAGCCCACTTATAACCGTAGTAGCCGGCAGCGTAACCACCCGAGAAGATGTGTGTGAAGGCGGTTGCCATGGCAGTACCCTCGACTACGGGCATAATCTGTGTCGGAGCCATCGACTTCACCTCGAACTCTACAACATCACCTGTGTAGGGCTCGGTCAATGTGTGCCATGCCATATCGGTCATGCCGAACGAGAGCTGACGTACGTTGGCATAGGCAGCCAAGTAGTTCTGTGCAGCGATAATCTTCTCTACCAACTCAGCCGGAATAGGCTCACCGGTCTGATAGTGCTTAGCCCAGAGATCGAGGAACTCCTTCTCGGTAGCCCAGTTCTCCATAATTTGCGAAGGCAACTCCACAAAGTCACGGTAGACACTTGTTCCATTGAGCGACTCATATTTACCCACGCCAAGCATTCCGTGCAGTGCGTGACCGAACTCGTGGAGGAAGGTCTCCAATTCGTCAAACGTGAGCAGTGAGGGCATTGTGTCGGTCGGCTTGGTGAAGTTCATCACAAGCGACACGAGAGGACGAGTCTCGACACCATCTACAATCTGCGCACCGCGGAATTCGGTCATCCAGGCTCCTGCACGCTTCGATGCGCGAGGGAAGAAGTCGAGGTAGAGGACAGCCATAAATTTACCATTCTCATCCTTAACCTCATAGGCTGTTACATCGGGGTGATATACGGCGATATCCTCACGCGGAGTGAAGGTCAGACCATAAAGACGATTGGCGAGCATAAAGACACCCTCCTTGACATTCTCCAATTTGAGGTAGGGCTTCACCAACTCATCGTTCAAAGCGTACTTTTCGTGCTTGTATTTCTCGTTGTAGTAGCCCCAATCCCACGGCTGAAGATCGCCTTTGAAACCGAGCGATTGTGCATACTTGTTGATTGTCTCATAATCCTTGTCTGCGTACGACTTGGTAGCATCGAGCAACTCCTTGAGGAAGTTATTTACCGTTGCGGTGTTCTCGGCCATACGGTTCTCGAGAACGTAGTCAGCGTAGCACTTATAGCCAAGCAGGTTGGCAATCTTCAAACGCAACTCAGTGATGCGCAGAATGTTGGCGCTGTTGTCGAAGTCGCCTCCGAGAGCACGCGAGTTGTAAGCTTTCCAGAGCTTCTCCTTGAGGTCGCGCTGTGACGAGTAGGTCATAAAGGGAACGTAGCTCGGAGCTTGCAGCGTAACTCTCCAACCCTTATGTCCACGAGCCTTTGCCTCCATAGCCATACCCTCCTTAACGAAGTCGGGCAACTCGGCAACCTGCTTGGGATCAGTGATGGTTATCGAATAGGCGTTGGTTGCAGCCAACGAGTTCTGGCCGAACTTGAGCGTGAGCGACGACAACTCGCTTGTGTACTCACGATAGAGAGCCTTCTGCTCCTCGGGGAGGTCAGCACCACTGCGAGCGAAGCCCTTATAGGTATCCTCGAGCAGCTTCTTATCCTCCTTCGAGAGGAACCATCCCGGATTCTCGTATACAGCCTTCACACGTGCAAACAACTCGGGGTTGAGCGAGATGTCGTTCGAGAGTTCCGACAATTTGGGCTGAATCTCGATGGCAATCTGCTGCATCTGGTCCGAAGTATGAGCCGAGAGCAGGTTGTAGAAGATACCCGAAATGCGGTCGAGCAGAGCTCCTTGACGCTCAAGAGCAACGATTGTGTTGGCAAAGGTCGGCTTTGCAGGGTTGTTGACGATAGCATCGAGCTCGGCACGCGATACGGCAATGGCGGTCTCGAAGGCAGGCATGTAATCCTCCAACTTGATTTGGTCGAACGGTGGAGTCGCAAAGGGAGTGTCCCACTCCGCGAGCAGCGGGTTCGTGGTGTCGATCTCGGGGAGTTGAGCGACCGGCATCGAGTCGTCGGCACAACCCACCGCGAATGCTGATACAGACATAAGCATTACGATTTTGTGTGTTAATTTCATACTGTTTTTTCTCTTTATTATTGTTTGGTTTGTTAAAATTCGGACTCTGCATGTCGACGCTCGGGTTTTGCCAAGGTCTTTGGCTCACCTTGAGGCTCCTCATCCGGCTGGGGTGCGGGCTCGGTCCATAATCCACGAGCCTTAAGCAGTGGAGTTTTATCGGGGTCGGCACCGCGGAACGCACGATAGAGATTCATTCCGTCATCCTCGCCACCGCGCGAGAGTACCTCGCGACGGAAACGCTCGGCTATGCGGCTGTCGAAGATGTCGTTACTCTCGCGGAACGCCTCGAATGCATCCTTATCCAGCACCTCTGCCCAAATATAGAAGTAGTAACCTGCCGAATAGCCTCCATCAAAGATGTGGCTGAAGTAGGTGTAACGATAGCGGGGCTCGATTTGAGGAATAAGACCTCGTTTTTCGTTGAGTACCTGATACTCGAACGCCTCGACATCAATTTTGTTTTCATATTTGTTGAGCGAGTGAATCTCGAGGTCGGAGAGAGCTGCGGCAACCAACTCGGTAGTCATAAAGCCCTGGTTGAAGTGAGAACTGCGGCGCAGTTTGTCGACCATCGACTTCGAAATCACATCACCCGAACGGTAGTGGGTCGCATACTCTGCCAGCAGAGCCGGCTCGAAGGCCCAATTCTCCATGATCTGTGAGGGCAACTCCACGAAATCACCCTCCACGCCGAGCAGACCGCGATACTTCGTATCCGAGAAGAGGAAGTGCAGTGCGTGTCCGAACTCGTGGAAGAGAGTTCCAACTTCGTCGATATTGAGCAGTGCGGGAGTATTACCCACGGGGCGAGTGAAGTTGCAAACGATACTTACTACGGGCGGAACTCGCTTGCCTTCGGTGTCGTACATAGGCTCACGATAGTATCCACACCACGCACCGGCACCCTTGCCATCGCGTGGGAAGTAGTCGAAGTAGAGCACACCGAGCAACGATTCGTCCTTGTCGAGTACCTCAAATGCCGAGCACTCTTTGTGGTATGCCGGAATCTTCACGGGGCGGAAAGTGATGCCGTAAAGACGGTTTGCGAGGAAGAAGATACCATGACGAGTGTTGTCCAGTGAGAAGTAGGGGCGCAACATCTCTTCGTCGAGAGAGTAGTTGCGACGACGTACCTTTTCGGCATAGAACCACCAGTCCCACGACTCGAATGTCGCTGATGATGAGTGATCGCGATGGAACATCTTTTCCATATCGGCTAACTCTCCCTTGGCACGCTCGAGGGCGGGGGTCCATATCTCGTCCAACAACTCGTATACGGCTGACTTATTTTGTGCCATCTGGTCGGAGATTACGTAGTCGGCATAGCTCTCATAACCGAGTAAATGCGCCTTCTCGGTACGCAGACGGATAAAGTCGTTGATAAGATCCTTGTTATCGTGCTTATTGCCGTTATTGCCACGATTAAGGTATGCCTTGTAGATCTGCTCACGCAATTCGCGACGAGTAGAGTAGGTGAGGAACGGAATGAGGCTCGGTTTGTGGAGTGTGAATACCCACTTGCCCTCGCGACCGCTCTGCTTCGCCTTCTCGGCTGCGGCATCGCGTACACCGGCCGGCAGTCCGTCCAACTCGTTGTGGGAGAGTACCAACTCGAAGTCGTTGGTTTCGGCCAGCAGATTACTGCCGAACTTAACGGCCGTGAGCGAGAGCTCGGCATTGATAGCCTTCAGCTGCTCTTTCAGCTCCGGTGAGAGCAGGGCTCCGGCACGCACAAAGTTGTTGTAGGTCTTTTCGAGCAGACGTAACTGTTCGGCATCCAAACCCAATGTCCCGCGCTTATCGTGCAGGGTCTTAATCTTTGCGAACAGAGCATCGTTCATCAGTATCTGGTCGTAGTGGGCTGCCAGCAGAGGCATCATCTCCTCCTCGACCTCTGTTAAAAAGTCGTTCTTCTCGGCTGCGCAGATCATCTCGAAGGTGAGTGATACTCGCGAGAGAAGTTCGCCCGAGCGGTCGTACGCCAACATTACGTTGTCGAACGTGGGTTCATCCTTGCAGGCAACGATGGCATCAATCTCAGCGAGATGTTGCTCCATGGCATACTTGAGCGCGGGGGCATAGTGCTCATCGCGAATCTCATCGAAAGGCGGTATGCCGTAAGGAGTGTTCCACTCGGCTGTCAGCGGATTCTCGGAGGGCTGTTTCACCTCCTTGTCACAACTCGAAAGTGTCATTGTTGTAGCAAACAGTGCAATAGTTAATAATCTCTTCATTGTACAAAATCTAATATGTAACGCCAAAGATACAATAAATTGTATCTATTTTCGTCCTTGCAGGCATTTTTTTTGTTTTTGGGACTCGATTATTGGCTGTTTTGGGGCGTGGAAAGCAATAAATGCTTAACTTTGTGGTGTGAAAAACCGTCAAATTGACCTACTATGCAACTTTTTTATGCTCCCGATATAACACTGCCACTCTACACGCTCGGCGAAGAGGAGTCGAAACACTGCGTGCGCGTTCTGCGCTTGGGCGAGGGCGATCGCCTGCACCTGACCGACGGCCACGGTGATTTGCATCTCTGCGAGGTGGTTGATGCCCATCCCAAACGCTGTACGGTGCGTGTAATATCGACCGAACACGAGTTCGAAAAGATGCCCTATCGTCTGGTTATGGCGGTGGCACCGACCAAGAATATCGAGCGATTTGAGTGGTTTCTGGAGAAGGCGACCGAGATTGGTGTGAGTGAGTTTATCCCCATGGAAACAACTCATAGCGAACGTCGTACCATAAAACTCGAGCGTGAGCAGAAGGTCGTGACCTCGGCCGTCAAGCAGTCACTTAAGGCCTATCACCCCGCGCTGTGTGATATGACGGAGTTTCGCAAGGTCTTGGCAATGCCCTTTGAGGGTCGTCGGTTTATAGCCCACTGTAATGAGGCGGTGAAGGAGAAGAGCTATTTGGCCAAAACTCTTGCAGCCGGTGAGGATGCGATGATTCTTATCGGCCCCGAAGGCGATTTCTCGCCCGAGGAGATTGCAGCTGCTGTGGAGTGTGGATTTGAGGAGATTACGCTCGGTCACCAACGTCTGCGTACCGAAACGGCTGCTGTGATGGCTGTGGCGATGGTGGCGGTGGTGAACGTATCGGGGAAATAGGGTATAAATAACGTAAAAACAGATAGTTATGATGGCATTAACGATAGCCTTCGGACTTTTAGGAGGTTGCTTTATCTCGGTGTTGGTCGGCATTTTGGGCAGCAAGCGCAATATTGGTTTTGGCTGGGCATTTGTGTTGAGCCTGGTGTTTACCCCTTTCGTGGGACTTATCTGCACATTGATCTCCGACCCGTTGCCACAAGGCACACCCAATCGCTGGGGATGCCTCGGAGTGGTAGTCGCAATCCTCGGTTTCCTATTCCTCGGAATATTTCTGTTTATGCTTTTGGGTGGCTCGTTAGCTGTGCTGGCAGCATAGTTAAAAGGGGTAGTAGATGATGATTCCTGCCACGGCCGAGAGCAGAATCATCAATATCGGATTGACTTTGCGCCATGAGCCTACGAGCGTAGCTCCGAAGAGGACCCAACTCCATCCATCAATAAAACTCGCCTCCTCGCTGCTCGCCGGGAACATCAGCAACAGAGCGGCCGAGAGAATCATACCCAAAACCACAGGTGTCATTGCCGAAACCACGCCTGCAACGTAGCGATTGTTGCGCAGTTTGAAGAAGAAGCGTGTCAGCAGAACCATAATAGTCAACGATGGTAGGCTGACCGCCACGGTGGCAACTACCGAGCCCCAAAATCCGGCTACCGTATAGCCGATGTATGTAGCCGAGTTTATGGCGATAGGCCCCGGTGTAATCTGCGACACAGCCACGATATCCGTAAATTGAGCTGCGGTAATCCAGCCGTGACGCACGACCACCTCGTTCTGGATAAGCGACAACATCGCATATCCGCCACCAAAACCGAAAAATCCGATTTTCAGATAACTTATGAAGAGTTCGAGCAGTATCATTGTTGTTCGGATTTAGCTTT
>JAFQFG010000153.1 GCA_017398695.1 Alistipes sp. | reverse complement strand
GCCGTTGCCTTTATCAGCCAAAAACCATCCATATAATTTTTCTGCATCAGCCAATGGAAGGTTATCATCGGCTGAATCTATATCAAGAACCTCAAAGGCTCTTTTCGAGGGCACTCGCCAACCATGAGGACATGGATCATACAACGATTTAGCTCCGGACTCGCTCCACAGATCGTCACGATGGTTGCCATAGAGCCAATTGCCTTGATTTTCATCAGTCGAAGTGAGGAATGTCATAGGATGCTTGACTGCATACTCAATAGTACCGGTCTTGGCATCAGACTTCTTAATCTTCATATACACATAGTCGCCCGATCCATTATACAGAGTCTCGTCAATACTCTTTGCGCAATCATAATACTCGGGGCGCATGAACGGATCTTTACGACCCCATTGATAGTAGAGGCCATATCCCTCCCAAATATCTACCGTATTGACCGAGCCTTCGGGATTAGACCATGCTCCGAGGTTGTAACTCATTATCTCAACACCATTTGACAGTGCAAAGCCCTCACGCGGGTCCTCGCCACCGGTCAACCACAGATGCCAACTCCACAGCACCGTACCTGCCGAATCGTAGGCAGCAATCACGGCATTGCCCTTTGGAGATGTTGTTAACTCATTTCCATCGGCTTCCTTCTCGCGACTCACATAGAACGACACATAACCCTCTTTATCGAGGTGTAGATACTCCAGGTTATCGTTCGAGTCGGACCAAACGATACCGATCTTCGCGGTAGGAATACTCTCCGTAGAATTGCCCTTAACACAGGCATTGAAGCGATACTTCACATTGGGTCTCGGCACAATATAGCAGTTCGACTGAGCCCCATTTGCACTCATATCGACAACGTCATCGACTATATAGCCATAGATTATGGCACCCTGCGAATCACCGCCTTTTGCGACAGCGACAACATGAATCGAACCGTTTTTGCTGGCATCTTTAACCGAAGCACTTGCCGGCGCTGTAACTGTCAGAGTGCGGGTTGCTCTATCAATCTCGGCACTCCAACCACCTGTTGTGTTGCGAACCTCGAGAGTCTCGGCATTCTTGTAGGTAAACGAGATGGTTGTACTCTCACCCCAATCTGCCACAAACGCGGCACCTACGGGAAAATTCAGATGGCACGTCTCTTTACTATTGCACGAAGCAAACACCATAACCACTGACACAAGCAGCAGTGAAACAATATTTTTCAACGACTTAATCATATCTTACTCTTTCAGACAAACAAAATCTCTGCAAAGATATAAAAACCTTAAAAAAAAGCGAGTGGTTAATGCAAATATTTCATACATCCGCTCGCGTGCGACTTAAAAACAACGCTCAACCGCCCGATTTATTGCCATTTACACAAAAAAGCATCATATATTCGGCTACTCATCGGTGTAAATAGTTGCATGTATGGGAATTTTTATATCTTTACACCGTCGATAAGGACGATTCGGGTCGCTTATGACCCACGAACCGCCCGATGGGGCAGGTTCTTTACACATTTGAGAGATTTATTAACACACTATTGCCAATGAAGAAGGTTTTGTCGTTTTCGTTAGTGCTGATGCTGGGACTTATCGCATCGCAAATTCTACCCGGAGTACTCGGAGATAATTACGAGATGCTGCGCTCAGGCGTGAATGCGTTGCTGTATATTTGCTTATCGTTTATTATGATAAACGTAGGCCGCGAGTTTGAACTCGACAAAAGTCGTTGGCGCACCTATGCAGGCGACTACTTTATCGCTATGGCTACAGCTGCAATGCCGTGGTTGCTTATCGCCCTCTACTACGTATTTGTGCTACTGCCACCCGAGTTGTGGAGTAGCGGTGAAGCTTGGAAAGAGAATCTCCTCTTAAGCCGTTTT
>JAFQFG010000152.1 GCA_017398695.1 Alistipes sp. | reverse complement strand
CGGTGACGATATTAATCCAATGACTCCATTTGCCGACGTCACACCATAGTAGTTACGTTTGTCGATTTTGTCGGCACGAAGAATCCAATCCTCGCTCGAGGTCTGAGCATATACTCCCGCACCCACGCAGAGCGCCATTACAAGCAACAGCAGTCGTTTCATTATTACAGTTTTAATCGGTTAATCTTGTGCAAAATTAAGAAAAATACTCTAAACATAAAATAAATGGTTATATTTGTAAAATGGTTCCTGAGTACGAACCATGAATATATATCCACATAAATAAATAGAGAATGAAACACATTTTTTTAACTATTACCCTCTTTTTCACGACATTCACCTTCGTTGGTTGTGGTGAAGCGGTAGAGAATTTCGGAGATTATGCAGATGGCGGAAGTAGCAATACGACCCGTACAAATATTATAAATTTCATAAGGGCTCAAGGAGAGTCACTTACGTTCACCGGATACGGCACCGGAATAAGCACCGGAGGGTCTACTACTTTCAAGATTACTGCCATAGACAACAAGCATGTTTCGATTGCAGTTAGCGGAGTTACGGACAATGGGGTCAAATTTACCAACGCAGCTCTGTCTATGAAGATTGCGCAGGATGGCTCTGCCACAGCATCGCATGAGGATCTGCGCACTTGCAGATACAACTCGTTTACGGCAAAATTTACACTCACAGAGAGCGAGTTCAAGTTTTCGGCATCGTATCAGACTGCTGCTTACGCCTCCTACTCAATATCGGAATCGATACGTCTTTACCAAGTGGGAGATCTGGTCACGGTAAATGGCAAAACCGGTGTTGTCTTCTATGTCGACAAGACGAAACAGCACGGCAAGGTAGTAAGTTGTCAGGAGGCAGCAATTGGAACCCAATGGTCATCGGAGTTTGTATTGGTTGGCGCAGATGACACACAGAATGGAGCCAACAATATGTCCAAGGTCAAGAGCATATCGGGTTGGCAGACAAAATTTCCGGCATTTGCCTGGTGTGCAACCATGGGTGCAGATTGGTATCTGCCCGCCATTGAGGAGTTGAAACTCTTCACAACCAACGAATCTGTCCACGATAAGGTTAACTATGCACTGCGTGTGCATACTGGTGACGGTTCGAAGATTGCCTCCATAGGCAGTACACATGGCTATTGGGCCTCAAACGAACATCCCGATGACAAAGTGAACATCGCCCGCTACGTAAATATGCGAGATGGTAGCAGCAGCAAACTAAATAAAAAGAGCGGCAATGCGGTCCGAGCCATAGCTGCATTCTAACGCCACTCCTCAATCTATGAGCGCAGACCCGACAAGTCTGCGCTTTTTTTTCGGATAGGGAGGAGCACAATTCACAATTAATCCCCCTTTGGGGTCTTTTCCTCCTCCTTGCAAGGGATAGTCTGCAAGCAGCCTCTCCCCATTGCTTCGTTCGTCGGTTCACAATTGTCAATTCACAATTCTCAGTTTTCAGTTTTCAGTTTTCAGTTAATCCCCCTTCGGGGTCTTTTCCTCCTCGCGGCTCGGCATAGTGCAAACAAGTTTGCCCTCTGCGCTCGCTCCGCAGCGTCGGTTCACAATTCTCAATTCACAATTCTCAATTCTCAATTATCAATTATCAATTATCAATTGCGGAGCGAGGGAAAGACTCTGAAAGAGGCTTAACCGATAAAAAATCATAAAAATTTACATCTATGTATTGCATAATACTAAATTAATACATATATTTGCAATGTGAAAATAGCAGCAAACTAACTAATAACGCACTCTAAACAAATGAAAGAGACTGTAAATGTGAGCATTGCATCACAAGCGTTCACCCTCGACCAAGATGCATACAACCTGCTGTTCGGCTATTTGCGCGACATCAAGGTGCGACTTGGCGGAGGTGACGGTGACGAGACATACACCGACATCGAGGCTCGCATTGCCGAGATTTTTCGAGAAAAGCGACCTTCGTCAATGATGGTCATCACCATCGACATTGTTCGTTCGGCTATGGCTCAGATGGGCACTCCGGACGACTTCGGCCCCGCGGGCGCAGATGCAACCAATGCTGATAGATCTGCCGAACGCAAAGATTACCGCTACAACCGTCGCAACTTCGAGGCGTTGCGCCGTTCGAACTCCGATCGAATGATAGCCGGTGTCTGCGGAGGTTTGGCCGAGCACTTCGGCATAGATGGCGCCATGCTACGACTGGTAACGATATTATTGGTCCTCTTTGGTGGATTATCGCTGTGGGTATATATCATACTATGGATAATCATCCCCGAGCAGGAGGGCACAAACTTCAAAACACGATAGAGCAATGAGCGAAGAAAACGTAAAAGCGCAGATGCGCAAAGGAATACTGGAATATTGCATTCTGGCCATAATCTCACGTGAGGACTCCTACGCTCCGAAGATCATTGCAGAGCTAAAACAGGCGCACATGATCGTTGTCGAGGGCACACTCTACCCCATACTCACGCGACAGAAGAATGCCGGACTGCTGACCTACCGCTGGGAGGAGTCGCCACAGGGTCCTCCTCGCAAATACTATATGCTGACCGACAAGGGTCGTGAACACCTGCGCATGTTGGACGAAGCGTGGAGCGAGCTTGTTGAACAGATAGACCAAATACGACAAAAATAAGTACAATACAAAAATACCATTATGAAAAAGTTTATCACATTTACCATCACAGTTCTTATCGCGACCATAGCGACAAGCCTGCCGGCCGAAGCGCAACTCCCCAAAAAGCTCAAAGGCAACGGCGTCATTGTCACAAAGAACCTGCCATGCGCTCCGCAATATTCCGATATATATGTAAGCACATGTATTGATGTCACCGTCAGCGACCGTCGCGATGGCGATATCATCATCCGTACCGACGAGAACATCATGCCCTATGTCGAGGCTAAAGTCGTAGACGGTTCATTCCGCGCATGGATGGCTGACGGATTGACCAAAAAGCACCTGAAGAACTGCAAGATCCAGATCGAGATCCCCTATGGAGGCTTTTTGCGCAAGATTAAGATTTCGGAGGCCGCATCAGTAAAGATCATCCCGGCAGTCGATAGCGAGAATGTCGACATAGAACTCTCGGATGCATCGAATCTTGAGTCGAACAAGATCAACGCCAAAAACATCAGAGTATACATGAAGGGCGGATCGATTGCCGTCCTCGACCTCGATGCCAACGCTCTGTCGCTGAATGTGTCGGGCGGCTCATCCATAAGTCCTCTGAAGGCTTTCTGCCAGACATGCGAGATCAATTCGAGCGAGGCAGGTAAGATCGCGGGCAACCTCACAACCACCGACCTCAAGTGTGAGGCATCGGGTGCATCGTCACTGAACCTCTCGGGCGTAGGTCGTACCGTGGAGTTCGAGGTGACAGGAGCCTCGCGCCTTGCTGCATCGAATTTCATCACCGACCACTGCACAATCGTTGCTTCGTACGCCTCTTACGCATACGTCAACTGCACAAACTCTCTGACGGCCGACTCGACCGGCACATCGCGCATCACCTGCACCGGAGAGTGTAAGACGACCATTATATCTGACCCGATTGTAAAGAAATAGCCCAAAATGAAAAAGTTAGCAATAGCTGCAATATTCGCAGCAACAACGCTCATGTCGCTCTCTGCGACAGCTTCCGAGGGTATATTCTCGAAGAGAATTCGTGGAAATGGCAATAAGATTATCGAGAACCGCCAAAGCGCAATGCAGTTTTCACAGATCGTTGTAAGCACCTGCGTGCATTTGGTTGTCAGCGACCGTCGCGATGGCGACATCCTGGTTCGCACCGATGAGAATATTATGCCCTACGTCAAGATGGAGGTACGCAACGGGGTCTTTCGCGCATGGCTCGACAACACCTCTTCACGCGAAATGGAGAACGTGCGCATCGACATCGAGATGCCATACAATGGTATGATTCGCGAAATCGAAGCCTATGCGGCCTCATCGGTAACGGTCGTGCCACAACTCAAAGCTGGCGAGGTGGAGCTGACAGCATCGGGTGCCTCGTTCATCAGAGCAAATATCCACTCCAACAGCACAGACATAACACTCTCCGGTGCATCATCGGCAGAGGTCTGCACAACCACAAACGAGCTGGAGATCTCCGCTTCGGGAGCTTCGAAAGTCACGCTCTCCAATGCCTCATGCAAAAAGTGTGACATTGAGTCTACGGGAGCAAGCAAAGTCGCAGGCACAATCACGACCGACACATGCGACATCGAAGCTTCGGGAGCATCGAAGGTTACACTCACGGGCGTGGCTCACCATGGTGACTTCGAGATTTCGGGAGCATCGAAGCTCGACGCCTCGAAATTGGTAACCGAGATCTGCTCAGTAGAGGCTACAGGAGCCTCAGCAGCATACGTTCACTGCACCACTACCCTCTCGGCTGAGGCGAGTGGTTCATCGAAGATCGGATACTCGGGTGACTGCCGCGTTAACGTGGCTTCAGATGCGATTTTTAAGCAAAAATAGTAATTTTAAGATAGGGACACTCTAATCCTCGTACCACTATGAATGAAATAAAGAGATGCAGTATTTCCGGCATAGCCTTCTCGATGGATACCGAGGCTCATGCCACTCTGCGGGCCTATCTCGACACGCTCAAAGAGCGATATGACCAGGAGCCCGACGGCAAGGAGATTATTGCCGATATCGAAGCCCGCATCGCCGAACTTATCCTCTCGACACAGGACAACAATCGCGTTGTAGAGCATCCACTCATCAAGAATATTATTGCCCAGCTCGGCTCGGCAGATGCTATCTCCGAGGAGAGCGACACCGAGGGTGCAAAACCCCGACAGCAGGACCCCCGCATACCGCGCCGTCTATATCGCGATATGGAGAGAGCCAAGCTTGGCGGAGTTTGTGCCGGTGTGGCAAGCTATTTCGACATCGACCCTGTGTGGATACGTCTGGCGATATTCGCACCGTTGCTTCTGATGCCGTTGTCGGGCATCAATGCACTGCTGTGGCTGGCAAATATCTGCGGTAGTGTCTTCGGCATGTTCATATTGACCTATCTGGTGCTATGGTTCGCTATTCCCGCAGCTCGTTCACCACGCCAGAGATTGGAGATGAAGGGCGAGAAGATTACCGAGCAGTCTATTCGCGAGAACGCTGCCGCAAATACCAACTCCGATGCCGACACACAGGCTCGCCCCGTTGTGGCCAACACGGTTACAGCCTTGGGAGGGTGTCTGCTGGCCATATTCAAGATTGTCGCAGCGTTCATCATTTTCGGCCTTACGATGACTATTTTAGCCCTCTTAGTTGGTCTTGTGGCCATTGTCGCAACCGGAGGAGATATGCTCGATTTCGGCTCTCTGAATGAGGTTTTGACTCTGACCGGCAGCGAAATAGCAATCAGCGTTCTCGGCATTCTCATTGTCATAATTCCAGCTGTACTGCTACTCTACGTGCTTGTCTGCCTCTTTATCAGTCGCAAGCCGAGTCGCACCGTCTCGATTACGCTCTTTGTTGTCTGGATACTATTATTCCTTGCCCTCTGCTTTACCTCTGTCAGTACCATTCATTCAATCCACTCACTGAATGACGTCGAGCAGATCGAAGATGCAATCGAGAGCCGTATAGAGCAAATCGAAGATGCCGCCGAGATAATTCAGGACACCACCCAAAGTGGAGGTTCGGTAACGGTCACTACACCGAACGGCACACGCATAGACATTTCAGACATCAGAAAGAGCGGTGGCACATTCCGTCAAACAGAGATTAATATCGACAAGTAGAGATTTCCTTACAACAACAATCGAGGGCGACTAACAAATTAGTCGCCCTCGATTGTCATATAGCGGAATTAGCTATTTCGACCTATTTTATATCGAAATCGACCATTACGGGTCGGTGGTCCGAAGGAGCAGGCCATCCGCGAGCGTTGCCATTGTAGCGCGGAGCGCACCAGTCATCGGCGAGGGTTATAGAACTCTTGATGCGCTCAAACATCTTGGGCGAGGCATATAGAATATCGATACGCGCACTTCCGTATGTCGACGACATAAAGGAGTGGTTGGCGTAGTAATCTCCAATTACATCCTTCAAATCGGTCTGCTTGCGAACAACATCGTGCGTGAGATATACCGGATGATCCTCGGCATATGAGTAGAACCAACTGTCAAGGCGCGAGCGAGCATTGGTATCACCACCAAATACCCAATACTCTTCACCTGCATTTGCCGGCAGATTTACCGTATTATCGACGATATACTGCATCTCGAACTCGCGATAGTAGTCGCCGCCGTTTTTAGCCTTATCGGCCTCCTGATTTGCTGAACCACTGACACCGTATGCGTACGCCTGCGGCCACATGTGAAGGGTGACGAAGTTAATCTTCTTGCCATTGACCTCGATGGTGAAGTGACCGGCACCATGAGTTATCGGCTTGTTTTTCACGTTCGAATCCGTAATTTTCTTTACGATCTTGATGGGGTATTTCGAGGTTATGGTCTGCGGGAAGCCATCGCGGTTGCCACCAACGGCTGCGTAAGCGTGTCCGTAGCGGGTGCAGAGCGTTGACCAACCATCGGGCAGGAATTTATCCTTCTCGGCAAGTGAGCCACTTGCAGAGTTGTCGGGAGCGAGCGACTCTGACTCACACCAGATACAAACATCCGGATCCCACTTCTTGACCCACTTGACAAAGTTGTCGTAGTTATTATGTTGGTCGCACCACATACCGTATAAAATATTCCACAGCAATACTCGCAGTGTGTCATCCTCCTTTTTCCACTCTTCAACTTGGCGAGCCTCGATACTATCGACGTAGATTCCGTGGACACCAGCGGTCGCGAATTCGTCTGAGATGTAGAACTTCGTGCCATCGGTAGCACCGTCGATTATCAACTCGAGCGTATTCCACTCCTTGACTGCGGCAGCGCTTGACGGAATTGTTACGCTTCCGTTTTTGAAACTCATAACTCCGGCCTGTGCCAGAATCGTACGGTCGAGCGTGAGAGCCTCTCCGTTCAGTTTTGCCTCCATGATGATACCGCCATCATTGACCTGAACTGAGAGATTACCCGTAAATCCGGCCTGCAAAGCAAAGCGGATTGTCGCTTTCATTCGACCTATGCCCTTCATTCCGAGCGCAGAGGGCGAGGTGAAGATTCCGCGAGCCGTGGAGGCTGCGCCAACTGCGATATAGCCCGGATACTCCTGCGTGCGGAACATGCAGCGCATGAAGTCGAGATTGCGGCTCTTGACGTAACTCTCCGACATACGGTGCGATTCGCTGACCATCTTGCCACTTACATCGGCCCAAGTGTTGGACTGGATATATCCGGTACCCGGATTGTCGTATGACACCTCCGTTAATGCATCTTCATAACCGGTGAGTTCGGCACTCGAATTCTCGTTTACCTTCTCGGCCGTCGGTGCATATCCGAATCCTTCATCACCCTTCATGATGTCACCTCCCCACACGAGGTTGTCGAATCCCTCATAGAAAGCCAAATCGCTCTCGGGGGCATAATCTGTCTCGATAACGTAGAGGTCGCCTGCTGCGAGATTTACGGCAGGCGAGGTGTGGAACATCGCCAAGTGTTGCGAATCACAAATCGAGACCTTCAAACCCTCGGTGTAGTTTCCCGGGGCAATCATCACACGAAGATAGGTAGCCTTTGACGATGTCAACGTGGTAAAGTCTCCTTCGTTAGTGCAGTTGAGTACCGCATAGTCAACACCTTTCTTGATTGTGAAGGAGCCTTTCGATGGCATAAGGCTTCCCGTGCCGGCAATCTCCTTGTCTGCGAGATTCTCAACCTTGACAGAGGTGATTTTTGCCGAACCCTTCAACTTCAAGAGCACCATGGCAAAACCATCTTTGAAGATGAGCTTATTGCCGTTCTCTTTTGTGTATGAGGCATACATCGGGAATGATTTGATGGTGGCTGCACTCGTGTGGCTGAATTGCGAGAATGGCAATTTTATGTCGGAATAGGTTGATGAGCCATACCATTTACCCGATTCCGGAGTGATGAGTGTCGCATTGTAACTTCCCGACTCCGCAACTTCGATATATGGGCGCGGATTGTCGCCTTCGGACATCGAGATTTCATAATTTTTACCATTGACAATCACGCTTGACTTCGCCCAGTCGCGAGCAGTCAGGTCTGTGATTGTGCGGGTTGAGTTCTCCTGCTCTTTGAGGTAGAAACGCACCTTGCCATCGACGACCTTGATATCCTCGTACTTGTCATCTTCACCACCGGAGGGCTTTCCGGGCTCTTCTGTCGGGTCGTCGCCCCCTGTGGATTCGTTATTGCTCGTGGGGTCCTCGCCACAGGCTACACACAATGCAAACACCGGCAACACAATCGCCATTGCACAGAGTTTTCTCATCAGCTTTGTCTTAAAAATCATAATAAGTTAGTTTTAGTTTTTAGTTTTTATTTCGGTATTTCGATGCTCTGCTTAGAAGCTGTTTGAATTTTATTTCGAGATTATTTGAGAGCTAATTTCGTGTAAATTTTCATTTGGGGTATGCAGGTAATAGTGGACTATTTCCAATTATCACAAATGAAAAGTTGCCGAAAAGAGCCTCAAAGAAGCCG
>JAFQFG010000151.1 GCA_017398695.1 Alistipes sp. | reverse complement strand
CGGATAGTCAATACCCTCCATCGAGAGTGAGCCATAGAAGGTGTTTTCGATGGTGAACGAGGGGCGGAAGGCTCCAACCTGCACCGAGAATTGCTTCCACGGAGTTATGCGCATGTAGGCGTCGACAATCTTGACGCTACCGGCAAAGTCGGTGGTAAAGTTGTAATCCATCAACGACTTGTAGAGCTTGCCCTTGAATATGAGTCGGGCACGACGGATGCGGAAGTAGTTTGCTCCATCATCACCACCCTCCTGCCACGAATACATGGCCTGCACGAATCCCGACACCTGCGGAAGTTTGGAGACGACCTTCTCAAGTTTCGATACTTTCTGGTTGAGCAGGGTGAGTGAATCGATGTTGTTGTTCGCCTTCTGAGTTGTGCTCTCTTGTGCCGATGCAGTGAATATACCAGTCGACAACAACAATACAAGAGAGAGCATTTGGGATAATCTCTTCATACGCTTTTGATAAAATAGTTAGGTCGAAAGTTTACACAAATATACGTAAACTTTTTGTGGCCTACTTCGGTATTTATACTTATAACAATAGGGTCTACTCCTTCGCTTTTAGCAGATATGTGGCACGGCATAGCTCGCCCTCGGAGGTGATACCCTCGAGGATGACGTTGTAGTCATTACGACGATCGGCCGACCAGAACGACATAGCAGCTTTGCCCGAAGCGTCGCTTCGCAGGCTCGGCTCCCATGCGATAGTGGTTCGAAGATCCTTTTTGTGCTCGCTCTGCGGAGTGTCGTACTTGGGAGCATAGAACTCTACAGGCTTGCAATAACCGGTAATCAAGACCTTTGCCAATGATTCGTTGCCGGTCGAGAGAGTGTTGTTGATATCCTTCACCTCCATGATGATAACACCATAGCGGGTGTCGCCACTCAAGCCCATTGCCTCATCTGCACTCACGTATGCAATCTTTGTAACCTCATTCATCGGATACATGTCGAGCATCTCGATACTTGACGGGGTGTCGTTAATCAAGACGGCAGGGATACGCTCATCATCCTCCGATATGCCCGGTGTGCCCCCTTCGGGAACAGCCGCCTCTGCATCACTTCCCTCCTCCACGATATTGGTGGGGATTGTCGATGGGTCTTGCACCATGCGGCCTCCAAACGAGCGCACGCGAACTGTCGAGCCGTCGATATAGAGCTGGCGGAATCGTTGCAGAGCATCAAATACTGAGGCATATCGGGTAAGGTCGCCGCTCAACGAGTTGAAGCTGTCTACAACGGTTGAGTAGGAGTGTTGCGGCTCATATTTGGCGGTGACAACGATGGCGTCAATGTCCACCACGCGCATGCCTCCATCGTCATAGTAACGCTCCTTGGCTCCCATTAGCAGCTCCTCCGAGATTGTAGGTTTGCTCTGCTTGTAATAGGGGCGGGGTAGAGGGATATTGGTTGTGGGGTAGGTCGGCGGATCGACATGTATGCGGACACGGTTGCTACTGCCGTTCTTGTTGAGAGCCTGGATGTAGTAATATGCCGTGTCGGGCACGTCAATGCCGGTGATTTCAAAGCGGTTAGTAGCGTTCAATGGGAAGACTCCGTGGATTTTCTCACCCTTTTGGAATATCATCACACTCGTATTCTTGACCTTTCCGATGATGCCGCTGACTTTACCTGTTATGCGCTGTGTATCCTCCACCTTGTAACGCAATGAGGGTCCCTGGCCGAGCAGGATTTTATTCAAATCGTAGCGACGCCAACCATTAGTGAGCATCACAAGGTCGAGGTGCATCTTGCGGTTGGGATTATTGGGGTCGAAGTATTGAGTCGGATTTTCGATACGTCCGCGCAGATCGGAGCTCAACAGCAGATAGCTGAAGATGTTTTCTCCATTTGAGTCGATCGGTGCAGCCTTCGAGTCGGTCACCGAAACGACAAAATCACCCACAACGGGAGCTCCGGCACTGTTGCGTATGTCGAAGCCGAGCGATATCTTCTCGCGAGGAGAGAACTCCTGCTTGTCGGCATTGATGGTGGCGGTGGCAAAGTTGTGATTTTCAACAAAAATCAAACGCTCGGCCATAATCTGCTTGCTCTCTTTGTCGACAATGGCGATGTGGGCAATACCACTCATAATCTCTGCCAGTGGGATGCGAATCAGTCGGGTGACATCCTCGATTACCGCCTCGACCATTCCGCGAGATTGGATTACGGCCGCCAATCTCGATGTGGGGATGTCGGGTGTTGATGAAATCTTCATCAGAAGCGTGTTGCCGGCAATCTGCTTCACCTGCATCACACATCCCGAAGCAAGCGGTTCGGGCAGCGCGAAGGTGCTGGTGATGCCTCGCGAGGAGGTGATTGTCGCGCTATACCGCTCTTCTTTTTGTGCTGTTATGATGAAAGAGCCCATACCGCAGTTTAGCGATTTGATATCGCATACACGATTACCACTCTTGTCGCTGACATATCCTTCGACATCGACCGATTTGCCATCGGCACCTATGGCTTTGAAGGCTACAACCTGTGCAAATCCCGAAATCAGATTGCCGCCTTCGGGCATGAACTGTACAGCAAAGTTATCGGAGAAAGAGGGGAGTTGAACTGTACGTTCCAAGATACGGCTATTGGCCGTGATCTTCAAGCGCAAGCAGTCTCCCACATAGTTTGACGGACGGAAACGGAATGTAATACATCCATTGTTATCGGTCTTCGTGGCATAAACCTTCGACTTGCCGCGAAGATTGAGTGTGTACTCGACATAGTTGTCGATGATATTTTGTCCCTGGTCATCCGTAAAACGAATTTTGGCCGTCACCGAATCCTCCTTATTGACAGTATAGGTAATCTGGGTCTGGATCGCATCGTCGATGTAGTTTCCAATCTCCAGCTCCTTGCTGAAGAGGTACTCTTTGTCGAAGTTGCTCATCCACTTGGTGTATGCACGCAGTGTGTAGCGGCCGGCATCGAGTTTTGTTGATAACGATAGCTTGTTGGCAAATCGTCCCTGCTCGCCCATCACTTTCAGACGAGTGATCAGTCGACCATCTGCACTAATCAACTCAACGTAGAGGAACGACGACTCGATTGATGGGGTGAAGAGCACGGGGTTTAGTAGGTATGCACTGAAATAGATATCGTCACCTGCGCTATAGTGGGGCTTATCGGTTATCAGATACAACTTTTCGTGTACGCCCCCTCGTTTATAATAATCCGAAAACGCGATGTTGGTTGCCGAACGGAAATCGCCTACATTTGCTTGTGCCGAAACACATAATGTTGTTAAAAGTAGACAAATTGTCGTGATTGTGTTTTTGATGTTCATGTATATAATGTTTTTTATACGCTTTTAGGTTCTGTTGAGGCGAGATACTCACCGACGATACGCGCTGCGGTTGCTACATATTCCACACATGGGCGCTTGCGGTAATACTCCGTTGTGCGCTCCGAGGGTGTCGGCTCATCCTTGCGCTGAGACAGCCCGAGTAGCTCGCGGCAGACAATACTGCCATTTTCAACCTTGAACTTATCGGCGAACGATTGCATCAGGGCATAGTTCTCTCTCTTGGCCGATATGTTGAGTGGATCGTCTACCGGAATTAATGCGCCGGTGATGAATGCCATGCCACTTACAGCCCCGCAGACCTCTCGCAGTCGGCTTAATCCACCACCGAATGAAGCAGCCAGACGGGCCAAAGTGTGGGCGTCGCTCCCGATGATGTCCTCATATGCGAGGACCACGGCTTGGGCACAGTTGTACCCCGAGGTAAAAAAATTGCGGGCTTTCGCCACTCGCTCATCAATATTAATCTGCATATACAACACTTCTCTTTGGGGTACAAAGAT
This sequence comes from Alistipes sp., assembly GCA_017398695.1. Taxonomy (GTDB): domain Bacteria; phylum Bacteroidota; class Bacteroidia; order Bacteroidales; family Rikenellaceae; genus Alistipes. The sequence continues at coordinate 125 of JAFQFG010000151.1, read as the reverse complement.
AACGAAATTCTTGAGTTTACCCCCTTTTATCCACAAAAAAAGTTCCCTTTAATTATATATATAGGTATAAATGTCAATATTGAAAAAAATTAAAAAAATATCAAAAAAAGTTGTCGAAATATTTG
>JAFQFG010000150.1 GCA_017398695.1 Alistipes sp. | reverse complement strand
GCCATTGCAGCTGCCGTGGTGTTGGCAGTGTGCGGTGCTGCGGTATGGCTTGAGGACTACACCTCGCCGGAGAGCCGTTATGAGAGAATGTTGGCTGATGTGTCGTCAGAGGTGCTGTGGGAGTATGCTTGCGAGTACGATACTTCCGATGGTGAATACCTATATTAAAAGATATAATAACATAAATACCATAGGCTATGAAACGTATATTTATGTCGATACTGCTTGCAGTGGCAGTTGCAGGATTTGCATCAGCGCAAGAGCCCGCACAGCCTGCTCAGAACAGGCCTCAGATGAGCGAGGCGCAGATCGCCAAGAAACAGGAACAGAAGGAGCTGCTGGATATCCGCCTGCAGATTCTTAAGGAGGAACTCAAACTTACCGATGAGCAGTTCGAAAAGTTTGCTCCGGTCTACCGCAACTATAATCGAGCCAAGCATTTCAGCCATGTTAAGTGCGCAAAGCTCGATTGGTCAACAGCTACTAAACCTCAAATTAATGAGTTGATGAAGGCTCGCCTGGATAACACCATCAATATGGCAATGGTGCGCAAGAACTATATCTTGATTTTTGAGGAGGTTATTACTCCTCGACAGGTGATGAAACTCTATAAAATCGAGGATGATTTGATTGTTCGCGCACGCGATGAGTATAAGAAGCGTCAAGGTAAATAGCTCATATAGTAGTAAGTTAGGATTCGATTAGTTTATTTTGATGTTGAGGAGGAGGGTGTCCGTTTCGAGGATGCTCTCCTCGGATTTTGTGGCTTGATGTTGCGTTTCTACAAGATGAGGGTGCCCAAAATCTTTTTGGACACCCTCATCTTTGTATCGACTATTTAGGTTAGAGCGTATGCACTGCAGTGATGATTTCGCCACCGTGACGAATCGCCTCCTCATTTGCCGGAAGCATCTTCCATGCACGCTCGGGTAGCGATTTCTTGAGTCCGGTCATCACATTCTCCATGCTCACTACGGGACACACCTTGAGGTAACCGCCCAAAATCATCGTGTTGAAGAGTTTGGCATTGCCCATCTTGGCGCACTCCTCGGTTGCATTTATCGAGTAGACATTTATGTCCTTGCGCTCGGGATGGCGGGTGATGCCGTTCACATCGTAGATGAGCGTTCCACCCGGCTTAACCAGTGCCTCGAATTTGTCCATCGACTGCTGGTTGAGGATTATTGCTGTGTCGAACTCATGTGCTATGGGCGACGATATGCGCTTATCCGAGAGAATGACGGTTACATTGGCCGTACCACCACGCATCTCGGGGCCGTAAGACGGCATCCACGTAACCTCGAAATCCTGCATTACACCGGCATAAGCGAGGATTTTACCCATCGAGAGGACACCCTGTCCTCCGAAGCCTGCTATGATTAAAGTCTCTTTCATACTTTTTCCCTCCGAATAATTAAATATCCTTCACATCTCCCAACGGGTAGAAGGGTAACATATTCTCTTCGAGCCACTCGTTGGCCTTCACAGGCGAAAGTTTCCATCCGCTATTGCAGGTCGATACCACCTCAACCATCGAGAAGCCTTTGCCTGCCATGGCATTCTCGAATGCCTTGCGCAGAGCCCTCTTACACTTGCGTACATTCGCAGGAGTGTGGACACTTTGGCGAGTGAGGTAGCATACGCCATCCAAGTGTGCCAACATCTCCGAAATCTTGTAGGGATAACCATTCAGGCGCGGGTCACGTCCATAGGGGGTCGTTGCGGTCTTCATACCGAGCAGGGTGGTCGGAGCCATCTGACCTCCTGTCATTCCGTATATTGCATTGTTGATATAGACGGCCACGATATTCTCGCCTCGAGCAGCTGCATGGATAGTCTCACACGTTCCTATTGCCGAGAGGTCACCATCGCCCTGATAGGTGAAGACCATACGGTCGGGGTGCAGACGTTTCATTGCCGTAGCCACAGCGCAAGCGCGACCGTGTGCGGCCTCTGCCCAGTCGATGTCGATATAGTTGTACGCAAACACCGCACAGCCTACGGGACTGACGCCCATTGTCTTATGCTCGATACCCATCTCCTCGATGACTTCGGCTATGAGTTTGTGTACCGTTCCGTGACTGCAACCCGGGCAGTAGTGCATCACGTTGTCCAGCATCAGTTTTGACTTAGCATAGACGATATTCTCTTGTTTCAATTCTACTTCTGCCATAGTTGCTTATCTGTTAATGATTTTATCTTTCAAAGCCTTAAATACCTCATCGGGCGTAAAGAGTGAGCCACCCTGACGGCCGTAATGCTCCACCGGAGCCTTGCCATTAACCGCCAAACGCACATCCTCGACCATCTGGCCGGCATTGAGTTCGGCACTCAGGAAGCCCTTAACACCACGCTCCGCCATCTCTGCCAAGACCTTCTTGGGGAAGGGGTATAGCGTGATGGGGCGCAGCAGACCGACTTTCAGACCCTCGGCACGTGCGATCTCGACCGTTGCCGAGCAGATGCGTGCCGACGAGCCGAACGCGACAATCACATAGTCGGCATCGTCACACTCTATGGCCTCATAGCGCACCTCATTCTCCTCCATAGCCTTATACTTGGCCTGCAGACGGAGGTTGATCTTCTCCATGGCCTCAGGACGCAACTCGAGCGAAGTTACCACATTGCGCTCACGATCGGCCGGTTTGCCGTATGCAGCCCACGAGTGGCACTCAGCCTCAATCTCGGCATCCGTCTTGCGTGGACGTTGCGGAGCGAGGGTCACCTTCTCCATCATCTGACCGATAGCTCCATCGGCAAGAATCATTGCGGGATTGCGATACTTGAATGCCAAATCAAAGGCATCTGCCACAAAATCGTGCATCTCCTGCACCGAGTTCGGGGCGAGAACAATGAGATGGAAGTCACCGTGTGCTCCACCCTTGCAGGCTTGGAAGTAGTCACCCTGCGATGGCTGGATAGTTCCGAGTCCCGGGCCTCCACGCTGGCAGTTTACAATCAGACATGGCAACTCGGCACCTGCCAAATAGCTCAATCCTTCGCTCATAAGGCTCACACCCGGACTCGACGACGAAGTCATCACTCGCTTGCCCGTAGCGGCACCGCCATAGACCATATTGATGGACGAAACCTCAGATTCTGCCTGCAGCACAACCATGCCGGTCGTCTCCCACGGCTTGAGTTCCATCAGCGTCTCCATAACCTCCGACTGTGGAGTAATCGGGTAGCCGAAATATCCGTCACAGCCGTAACGAATGGCAGCGTGGGCAATCACCTCGTTGCCTTTCATCAATTTTACCTCTTTTTCTGCCATAACACTACTCAAATTTTTGTCGATAGACGGTGATACAACTGTCGGGGCAGATTATACCGCACGAGGCGCAGCCTGTGCAGGCATCGGGCTTTGCCATCTCTGCCACGGGATAGCCCTTGCTGTTTACGAATGTCGATAGTGCGAGCACTCCGAGCGGACACGAAGCCACGCAGACTCCACAGCCCTTGCAACGCTCGGCATCGACCACTATTTTCCCCTTTATTTTAGCCATTGTTCTCAAAGTTTTAAGATTCTTCCATACAAATATAAAAAAATAATTCGAAATTTCCATCATTTCGAATTATTTTCAATCTTAAATTTCTATATGTGTCGCAGAGTCTCTATTCTGCCTTGTCGTATCCGTAATCTTCGATTAGGTGTGCCGTGTTGTTGGCAGCCGCAACTGCAAGCTCGTCACAACGGTTATTCTCGACCGTTGAGGCGTGTCCTTTGACCCAGACAAAGCGAACATTGTGGCGACGATAAACCCTCAAAAAACGCATCCAGAGATCCGGATTTTTCTTGCCCGAAAATCCCTTCTTCTCCCAACCGAATACCCAACGCTGGTTAACCGCCTCGACTACATATTTCGAATCGGAGTAGATGGTCACATCGTTGCCCTCCTGCTTGAGTGCTTCGAGTGCCACGCAGACCGCCATAAGCTCCATCCGGTTGTTGGTCGTAAGGCGAAATCCTTGCGATAGCTCTTTGCGGTAGGGACCCGACAACAGAACTACACCATAACCACCGGCACCCGGGTTGCCGAGTGCCGAGCCGTCAGTGTATATGGTGATTTGAGCCAATGCAGCAAACCTTTATTATGCCTTCAGAGCTGCAAGTTGCTCCTTGATGGCCGTGATTTTAGCCTCGACATCAGCCTGCTTGGCGCGCTCGTTGGCTACGACCTTCTCGGGAGCAGACGACACGAAACGCTCGTTCGAGAGTTTCTTCATAACACTTGCGAGGAAGCCTTCGTAGTACTCCAAATCCTTGGTCAAAGCCGCAATCTCGGCCTCTTTGTCAATCTTGTCGCCCATCGGGATGAAATACTGCGTAGTCTTGACAATAAAGCCGACTGCCGTACTATCCTTC